>NZ_QWDF01000001.1:1800000-2100000 GCF_003499275.1 Sphingomonas mesophila
ATCAGCAAGCAACAGGCGGCAACCTTCCATTGCCTATACGCTGAATGACGGACTCCCATGACTTACCTCCGATGGCCAGCTTACATGCGCGCCATGATCTGTTTCATCTCGTCGATCTCACGCTGCTGAGCAGGAATGATCTCCTCGCATAGACGCTTGATCTCGGCGTCTCTGATCGTCGCCTCACGGCACATCAGGATCGCACCGGAGTGATGCGGGATCATCGAGCGCAGGAACTGCTTGTCGCCGACCAGCCATTGCTGACGCGTCGCCAAGAAGGACAGCACTAGAATGACGGCAAAGAGGGCGTGAAGCGCCATGTTCAGGCGCTTGTTCTTATACATGCCGCCCATCATGATGAGCATCAGCGAGCCCATCGGTGCCCACATCATCAAAGCCATGTAGAAGAAGTTCACGTTCTGGATGAACTCACCGAGTGAGTTGATCATGGCGAACATGACGAAATACATGATGGCCAGGCTGATCGCGAGGTTCAGCGCGAGCAGCCAGTAGTGCCGTCGCATCATTGCGGGATCGTGCATTTCTCCATTGTGGTGCTGTGACTGCTGCATGTCCTAACTCCTCACCAGTTCAGGTGTGCGACCCCATGGATTAGCGACCCACCGAACCAACCTTGGACGGCAATTGCGGCGGTCATAACTGAGAGCGAGAGGATCATTCCGGCACCCCGATCTTCCCACGGTCGACGCCACGCCCAGAGTGCTAGCGCAAGGCCCCCGAGCCCGATCCCCGTTCCAAGCCAGCGATGTGCAAGCAACAGCGAATCCGGGTCGATGAGCTCGAAGCCAGCGTTCAACCAGCCCAGAAGCGCCGCAAAGGGCGCGACGACCCCGCCGGCGACCACCAGGAACTGAATCGGCGTACTGAAAGCCGGCCGTCGCCGGCCAACCACTGCTGTGAATAGGGCAGCCGGGAAGAACGCTATCGGAAAATGCACGATGATCGAGTGAAAGGCGCCCAGCCATGTCCGCAGCCTTTCGAAGAAACTCATCTTCGAGCGGTCCGTGGGCGTCATCATCATCTCACCCATGTTCTCGTGCATTTCGCCGGGTGTCATCTGATTGGAAGAGGCTTGCTGCTGCGGCTGCGGCTGCTGCTGCATCTGAACGGAAGCGGCTCGCTGCTGCTGCAGTCGCTGCTGTGCAGCCAATTGCGCCTGCCGCTGCTGCTTGTGGCCCTCATGAGCAGCGGCCGAGGCCGAGAGCACCATCAACGCAGCCCAAAGCAGCACAAAGCCGATGACCAGCTGGCGCCAGAATGACCTGCCGGGTTGAGTGAGGATCATGGCGTGCGCGGCTTTCGGCCGGAGTTGTGCATCATGACGATCTTCCAGCGACCGTCCTCCTTGCGTAGGACGCTTGTCGCTACGCCGACGCGATCCACGGTTTCGCCGCCTTTGGTCTCGATGCGGTACTTATAGGTCTCAACAGTATGGGCTGCCCCTGGTCCAAGCAGATGAACATCCACCTTGTAGTCCGAGAAGCGGAATGACCTGAACTCGCGCAACTCGGGACCGAGGTGATGCGCGAGGTAGTTGGCGTATGTACCCTCCACACCGCCTGTCTCGAAGATCGCAGAGTTCTTCAGGAACAAGCGCTCGGTCTTGGACGCGTCAAGTTTCTCGATCGCATCCTTGTATTGCGCAAGAACGGTCTTGATTGCCGCGACATCGGCGCGCTGGGCCGCGGCCGGCAGCGCTCGACTGGGCTGAGCAACCACTGGTGATGCGACGAGCAGTGCGACGCTGAGCATAAATGCGTGCTTCATCTAGCCTCTCCTTAGAACCAGCTTCGTACGCCGATGAGCAGCTGGAGAGCGCCCGCCTTCTCGCCCTCGGCTCGCCTGTAACTGGCGGTTCTGCCGAAAGCGCGCTCGTACTGAACACCGATGTATGGAGCGAACTCACGCCTGATGTCGTACCGAAGGCGAGCACCGAATTCGGCCTTGGACAGGCCAGCACCGACCCCAATCTCGCGGCTATTCTGAGCGGCAAAGTCGAACTCGACCCTTGGCTGCAGGATGAGACGCTGCGTTATACGCTGATCATAATAGCCGCCCACGCGAGCGGAGAGCTCGCCCTTGTTCGACAGGAAGAGCGCGCCCTCCACGTCGAAGAAGCTGGGGGCAAGTCCCTCCAGCTGCACGGTAGCGTACACGCGCGATGGGTTCGGCTTGAAATCATAGCGAAGCCCGCCTTGCACATTCCAGTATGGGTCTATTGCGTGGCTGTAGAGGGCCTGGACCTCGGCGCTCTCGATGCCCTCACCGAAGGCGCCTTCACCTTCGGTCCTGAGCCAGAACCGGTTTATGTCGCCGCCGTACCAGGCTTCGCTTTCCCAGCCGTAGCCATCAGCGCCCTTCCCGGCTCGATACTCCGCGATGTTGTTCAAGATCTGGAAGAACTTCTGGTTGCCATGGAACTCATCAAGGTGATGTCGTCCCATTTCCATGGCCGCTCGGCCGTAGAATGCGTCCGCTGCATTCGCAGTGGGTACAGGTGGCGGGGGCGCGTTTCCGGCCGGAAGATTGGTGCCCTCGGGCGCAACACTGGATTGCGTCGAGCTTTGGGCGGGAGTCGGCGTGCAGTGACCCATGGCTGCATGCTCGGGCGGACAAGCTGGCTGAGCTGGTGCAGACTGGGTCTTGGGGGCGGGCACTGACTGAGCCTTTGTAGACCAGGGCGTGCAGTGCCCCATCGCAGCATGCTCGGGCGGACAGGCCGTCTGAGCTGGTGCAGACTGAGCCTTGGGGGCGGGCACCGACTGAGCCTGACGCGCCGAGGGTGTGCAGTGACCCATCGCTGCATGCTCGGGAGGACAGGCGGTCTGACCCGCCGCAGCTCCAGGAGTAGCTGTGGTCGTTCGAGCAGGCGCTGCCTGCACCGTTGTTGGACCTGCGGGTGTGCAATGCCCCATCGCGGCATGTTCTGGCGGGCAGGTCACCTGCGGAGGCGTCGATCGAGCCGGTATAGCTCCCGAAGCTTGTTGCTGCGGCGACTGAGGTGCGGAGGCCGGCGTACGATGGCCCATGGCTGCATGCTCGGGCGGACAGGCAGACTGTGCGGTTGAAGTCGGTGCGGCCCTTGTTCCTGCCCCGGGCTGTTGTCTTTGCACGGGTCGAGCCGGCGCGGGCGTGCAGTGGCCCATGGCGGCATGCTCCGGAAGGCAAGCAGACTGCGCCGACGTACTTGCGGCAGGCTGATTGCTGTGCCCTGCATGTTGCGCCGCTGCAGGTGCTGCCGGCACGACAGCCGCTGCGGCTCCAAGCAGAGCCAGCTTAAGAGGCGAGGTCATTTTGCATGTCTCCCTGCAAGGGGCGCACGGTGACGACCCGCATCATCCCGGCAGTCATGTGGTAGAGGTTGTGGCAGTGGAACGCCCAGTCGCCGGCCGCGTCGGCGGTCACGTCGAAGGTCATCTTGCCCCCTGGCGGCACGTTCACGGTGTGCTTGCGAGGGCCGTAAGCCCCATGGCCAGTGACCAGTTCGAAGAAATGCCCATGCAAGTGGATCGGGTGGGGCATCATGGTGTCATTCACCAATGTGACGCGTACCCGTTCGTTGAGCCGGAATGGAATGGGATCAGCGGGCTCGCTGAGCTTCTTACCATCGAAGCCCCACATGTAGCGTTCCATGTTCCCGGTAAGGTGGATTTCCAACTGGCGGGTCGGTGCGCGGACATCGGGATTGCGCTGAAGAGCCACTAGATCACGGTAGGTAAGTACCCGGTGATCCATGCCCTCGAGACCCTGGGGTGGCTCGCCAGTTCGGTCCATCGGCATCGGCGAGATCGACTGGACACCAGGGTTCTTGTCGACCTGAGGCGCGTTCTTGAAATCACGCATGCTCATGGATCCGTGATCCATACCCTGCATGGCGCCACCCTGCGCCGAAGAGCCATGTCCCATGGCCGAATGGTCCATGCCTGCCATCGAGCCAGCCGCAGCGGGTCCAGCAGTGCCATGACCCATGGCTGCGTGGTCCATGCCGGCCATAGAGCCTTGCCCCATGCCGCTCATCGTGGCTGCTACGGCCGCTCCGGCGGCAGCCTTGATCGTTCCGTGGTCGGTGGGCTCCTTCCAGCCCGTCAGCTTCCACAGATTGCGGGACGCGTTCTGCTCAGCCGAGGGATCGACACCTCGCCGAACGGCAACGTTCGGAATGTTAGGTCCGTCTGCGGCCATACCGCCATGGTTCATGCCGGCCATCCCGCCATGATCCATCCCCGCCATGCCGCTCATATCCATGCCCATGTCTTTCATGGTGAGCAGGGGACGGGGGCGGAGTGGTGGAACGGGCGCGAACATCCCCTCGCGCGGCGCAAGCGTGGCTCGACCCATTCCAGACCGGTCGATCGCCTCGCTGACGAAGCTGTAGGCGCGGTCCCCGGGGGTGACGACGACATCAAACGTTTCAGCGACGCCGATCTGGAACTCATCAACGGTAACGGGACGGACATTCTGACCATCCGCTTGGACGACCGTCATCGGCAGGTCAGGGATGCGGACATTGAAGTTCGTCTGGGCCGACGCGTTGATGATGCGAAGCCGCACGCGTTCGCCGGCACGAAACAGGCCCGTCCAATTGTCGTAAGGTCCGTGGCCATTGACCGTGAAATTGTAGGTCGATCCAGTGACGTCGGCGATGTCGGCGGGGTCCATCCGCATCTTGGCCCATTCACGCCGCTCCTTGGCAGGCATGTCGCGGCCGGCAAGCGCACCCGAGAGGGTCAGGCGCTGATGGTTGAAGTAGCCACCGCCCATCTGCTTCAGCTTCTTGTAGACCGTGGCGCCGCTCAGCGGCGTGTGATCGGAGAGGACGAGCACGTGCTCGCGGTCGTAAGCGACAGGATCAGGCCCGACCGGATCGATTATGATCGGGCCATAAAGGCCATCCTCCTCCTGGTAGGCCGAATGCGAATGGTACCAGTACGTCCCGTAGTGGGGGACCGCGAACTCGTAGGTGAAGGTCGAGCGAGGCATGATGCCTGGAAAGCTGACGCCTGGAACCCCGTCCATCTGGAAAGGCACGAGCAGCCCGTGCCAGTGGATCGAGCTCTCTTCATCAAGCGTGTTCTGCACCCGCAGGCGTACACGCTCACCTTCCTTGAGGCGGACGAGCGGAGCTGGCACGGTGCCGTTCACTCCGATGGCGCGGCTAACCTTGCCGTCCACCTTCACGGCGACTTGGCCGATCGTCAGAGCGATATCAGAGCCGCTAACGGTAGGTAGCGGCCGAGCGATCCCGCGAGACACGGTCTGTGCCCAGGCTGGCATAGCAGCAGCGAAGCCGACGCCGGCACCGCCAAGGGCGGCGGCGCGCAGAAACTGGCGCCGCTCGAGAGCGAGCTTATCAAACATGTAGGATCCTTGCGGAGTCATGGCGCGAAAGGGGGCCGGCGGCGGCCCTAAGGCGCACCGCCAGCTTCCTCAGAGCGGCTTAGTGCTGGTGACTGCCGGGTGCGGCAGTCTTGGACATGTCGTGGCCCGCGTGCGGATCGGTGCCAGCCTTCATGTCATGGCCCATCTTGGAATGGTCCATCTTGGAATGGTCCATGTCCTTGCAGCAGTCGGACTTCATGTCCTTGCAGCAGGGCTTGTCCATTTTCTCGCAGCAGGTGGCCTTGGGAGCAGGCGCAGGAGCAACCTGGGCCTGAGCAACCGCCGGAAGAGCAATTGACAGAGCGATTGCCGTCAGAATCTTGTTCATGTGAGTCTCCGTGAAATCGAGAATTTGTTCGATTTCACGCAGATCGTGGAGGAGGTGTAGCAAGCTCGCGCGGTGAGCCAATCAGGACGATTGATGGCGACGATGTGACGTCCGCATGGATAACCATGTGGTCCGCAGCGGGAGCTGTCGGTGTCACTGCAATACCCATGCACATCGATGCACAGCAGTTCTTGCCGGGCACCTTCTCGGGCTTGGAGCCCTCATCAGATGCCCCATCGCAATGCGCGGATGCACTCGTCTGCTGGTGGTGCGAAGATGTGGGAGCTGACTGCTGCTCCATTGCGTTCGCCGTCACCGGGGCCACAAGCACCGCCAGCGCCAGAAGCGCTTGCAGAAGCCCTCGAAGGCTCGTGATGTGACGTAGCAGGTGCATTATGTCGGCTAGTAGGCCCAATCCGTTCTAGACGCTTCCGTTCCCTGCTGGGCCGGACTCTATCATGAGATGCCCATATAGGGTTTGACACTGTGTCAGGGTCAAGTGCCTTCTAGTTTACACTTTGCGGATTCAAGGCCCGCCAAGATGGGGCAATCAGGCCTATCATCACCGCTGCAGGCATCGGCAAGGCCCTGCAGAGTGGCCCGCATCTCCTCTAGTTGGCGGGCCTTACGGCCGAGTTCTTCTGCCCTGGCGAGAGCCAGTGTCTTAACATCGGCGCTGGAACGGGAACGGTCCTGCCAAAGCTGCAGAAGCTGCCGAATGTCCTCGATAGGAAAGCCGACGTCTCTCGCTCGGCCTATGAAGTGAAGCGTATGGAGATCGCGCTCGTCATAATCGCGATAGCCGGAGTCGCGCCTGGCTGCCTGAGGTATCAAGCCGATCTTCTCGTAGTGCCGGATCATCCGCTGGCTTACACCGCTTGCCGTAGAGATTTGCCCGATTTTCACGCGAACCGACGCTCCTCAACGCGAATCCGACCAAAGGGCCGACCAGCGAGTCTCCTCGTTTCAAGATTGTAGGACGGAATCTCCGCACTTGGACAGCAATCAAACTGGCACTGCCAAGGTGATCCTCTCAGCTGCACGCTCAAGAGCCGCTTTCCATCACGTGGCCGATTTTTCGCGAGGAGGCTCATCGAGAACCTCAGTCGCCAGGAAGACACAAATGAGGCAGCCACGGGCCAAGTCCAAAGTTCTTGGGGACTAGCCTCCAAAAGACTCATCGGTTAATCCCGATAAATGACAGCGGAAGAAGCTCTAGCCGCGCTGGCGGCGCTCTCGAACCCGACCCGGCTTGAGACTTTCCGGCTCCTCGTCCGACAGGAACCCACCGGGCTTACGACAGGCGAGATCGTGAGCCAGATTGGTATCACCCAAAGCACCTTATCCACACACCTTGCAGTGCTTGCGAAGGCCAAACTGGTGCGAGCCGAAAAGCAGGGCCGCAATCAGGTCCAGCATGCCGAGGTCGATACGCTCCGCGAGCTGATGCTCTTCCTGGCCAAGGATTGTTGCAGTGGAAGTCCGCAACTCTGTGACCCGCTGATCGCCGAACTCACCTGCCGCTGACGGAACCGCCCATGACCGACATCGTGATCTACCATAATCCTGCCTGCGGCACGTCGCGTAACGTGCTGGCAATGATCCGCAACTCCGGCGTCGAGCCCCACGTGGTCGAGTATCTGAAGACCCCACTGGCGCGGGCCTTGCTCGTCGAGTTGATCAAACGAGCCGCAATGAAACCACGCGACCTGCTGCGGGAGAAGGGCACCCCCTTTGCTGAACTTGGACTGCAGGACGCCAGTCTCTCTGACGAGGCGCTGATCGACGCTATGATCGAGCACCCGATACTCATCAATCGGCCTTTGGTGGTGACGCCCTTGGGAGTGAAGCTCTGCCGCCCATCCGAGGCGGTGCTCGATATCTTGCCCGATCCCCAAGGCGGCGCCTTCGCCAAGGAGGATGGCGAGCAGGTAGTCGACACCGCTGGCCAGAAGCTGAGCTGATGGAGCAGCTTTCCCGCCCTGAGCGGCTTGGATTCCTCGATCGCTGGCTCACGCTCTGGATCTTCGCCGCGATGGCTCTGGGCCTAGTGCTCGGCAGCGTCTTCCCGGGCCTGCCATCGGCGCTGAATGACCTGTCGATTGGGTCGACCAACGTGCCGATCGCGATCGGCCTCATTCTGATGATGTACCCGCCGCTGGCACGTGTCCGTTACGACGATCTACCGAAGGTGTTTGCAGACAAGCGCGTGCTTGCCCTGTCGCTGGTCCAGAATTGGCTGATCGGCCCGGCCCTCATGTTCGTGCTCGCCGTTATCTTCCTGCGAGACAGCCCTGAATACATGACGGGCGTCATCCTGATCGGCCTCGCGCGATGTATCGCCATGGTGCTGGTCTGGAACCAGCTTGCGCGGGGCGACAACCAATATGTCGCAGGCCTGGTGGCCTTCAATTCCATCTTCCAGATCGTCTTCTTCAGCGCTTACGCTTGGCTGTTCCTCAGCTTCCTTCCACCGCTCTTCGGTCTTGGGGGCAGCGTGATCGACGTGAGCTTCTGGACGATCGCCCAGGCGGTGCTGATCTACCTTGGGCTGCCCTTCTTGGCCGGCTTCCTGACGCGTCGGCTACTCGTCGCGAAACGGGGGGCGGATTGGTACGAGGCCGTGTTCCTGCCGCGGATTGGCCCGATCACGTTGGCTGCGCTGCTCTTCACCATTGTCGCCATGTTCACGCTGAAGGGCGGTGACGTGGTGCGCTTGCCGATAGACGCCATCCGGATCGCTATTCCGCTCACCATCTACTTCGTGGTGCAGTTCCTGATCAGCTTCTTCATGGGCAAGCTGATCGACGCAGACTACCCCCGAACCACGGCAATCGCCTTCACCGCCTCTGGCAACAACTTTGAGCTGGCAATCGCGGTCGCCATTGCTGCTTTTGGCTTGGCATCCCCAGTCGCATTCGCAGCAGTCATCGGGCCTCTTGTCGAGGTGCCCGTCCTTATCCTGCTCGTTCACGTGGCCCTGCGGCTTGGACGCCGGTGGTTCCCATCGACCGCGCCTGCCTAAGGACATCGGATGCCGCTTCGAACTCTTGCCGATGCCGACTATCTGCCCGCGCTCGAGCGGGCCTACATCTTCAACCGACTCGCGAACGGCTTAGGCTCAAACGACCCGCCGCCGCGCATCCTCTTGCTCTACGGGTCGCTGCGAGAGCGGTCCTACTCGCGCCTTTGCGTTGAAGAGGCGGCGCGCCTGCTACAGTTCTTTGGCTGCGAAACGCAAATCTTTGATCCTTCAACGTTGCCGCTGCCCGATCAGGTCGTCAGCGACGACCATCCAGCCGTTCATGAGCTTCGCGAGCTGTCGCTCTGGTCCGAGGGACAAGTCTGGTGCAGTCCCGAGCGCCACGGCCAGATCACCGGTGTGATGAAGGCACAGATTGACCACCTTCCGCTGGCCATGGGCGGGATGCGCCCGACCCAAGGTAGAACGCTGGCTGTCATGCAGGTGTCGGCCGGGTCGCAGTCGTTTAACAGTGTCAACACCCTACGCATCTTGGGCAGGTGGATGCGCATGTTCACCATCCCGAACCAGTCGTCGGTCGCTAAGGCCTTCAACGAATTTGATGAGCGTGGCCGGATGAAGCCCTCGAGCTACTATGAGCGGATCGTCGACGTGATGGAGGAGCTGGTTCGCTTCACCGTGCTAATGCGCCCGCATACAGCCTCGCTCGTGGACCGCTACTCCGAACGCAAAGCGGCCGATTTGCCGGTCGATAGAGGGAAAGACTTGTCGAGCATTGCTCTTGGTGGCCGCTAAGGAGATCCACTTGGCTATTGTTTGCGGTCCTAGAACAATCCCGCCGGTGTTTGGTTTGGGTGGAAGGCGGACGTTGCTCGCAGCTTCCCTAAAAGCTAATCGGTCGCAATGCCTTCCTCTGACAAAGCGGTCGCCACCCTTGCTGCGTTGACGAGCACAGGCGGCGTCACGGCCGCAGCCGCGTGCTGCATACTTCCGTTGGTGCTTGCAGGTGTGGGCGTTGGAGCGTCCACATTGGCGCCGCTGGTCCCACTACACTGGCCGATCACCGCCGTAGCCCTCCTCTGTTTGGCAGGGGGTGGGGCCTCTATGTTCGGCGCCGGAGAGAGTGCGCTCGGCGCTCAGAATGCTCACCACCGGCCCGAAGCACACTAGTCTTACTAACTGTGGCCTCAGTTCTTGTGCTCACATCGGCCGCATGGCCTTTACTTGAGCAGCCTCTCATGCGGGCTCTTGGCGGATGATTGTTCCAACCTCCACGCTCACCTGCCCACAGTGCGATGGCAACTCCACTGACGTGATGCCAACGAACGCATGCCAGTTCTTCTATGATTGCAAGCATTGCGCAGCCATCCTGAGGCCCTTGCCGGGGGACTGCTGCGTTTACTGTTCATTCGGTGACATACCCTGTCCTCCGATCCAAGAAGCTGAGCAGAATGGTGGAGAGGGCTGCTGCTCGCCACGCTAGCAGCACTTCAGGGCTAAGTTGATTCTGCGGTTAGTTCTGGATGAGTCGAATGAGGGTGCCATCAGGGTCGATGAGCGCTGCTATAGTTAAGCCGCTTTCCTCGACCTTAGGCGGCTGCATGCGCGGGTGGCCCCAACACCGCTCCTCAACATCTGCCGCCAAGCATTCAGAGTAGAAGCCAGCTAGGTCATCTAGTCGGAGGCAACAGCTAAACCAGCTTTCCAGTGGATTGAGATCCGGATGGGGGAAAAACTCCAATGAAAGGCCGTCACGCCTCAGGATCATCCACCCGTCGTCTTTCCACGCCTGCTCAAAGCCGAGCTTTGCGTAAAAGGCAGATGTAATCTCAAAATTACGGGAAGGCAGGTTGGGAGTTACGTGATCCATAGGGCGACTCTAGCTGATTCTTGCCGATTGTCCGCAACCGCTCGAGAGCGTACTTGAGCTACTTAGCTGAACGAACTTCCGCTGAGACCAGCATCCATGCACAACAGCCACTACTTTGAAGCGCTTCTCACAGCTGCACACTCCGGAGCCGCAAGGCGTTGCCGATCACCGATACAGAAGAGAGGCTCATGGCTAAGGCGGCGATCATAGGAGAGAGTAGGATACCGAAGACGGGATACAACACGCCGGCCGCGATGGGCACCCCAAGCGCATTGTAGCCGAAGGCAAACATGAGGTTCTGGCGAATGTTGGCTGTCACCGCTCGGCTGAGCCGCCGCGCGCGCACAAGGCCGGTCAGATCACCCCTCACCAGAGTTACGCCCGCACTCTCAACCGCAACATCTGCGCCCGTTCCCATCGCGATTCCGATATCGGCTCGGGCAAGAGCAGGAGCATCGTTGACCCCGTCTCCGGCCATGGCGACCACTCGGCCCTGCTCCTTCAGTCGCTCGATCGCTGCATCTTTGTCGGCAGGCAGCACGTCGGCGACTACCTCGTCGATCCCGAGCCTCCGAGCGACTGCTTCAGCCGTACGGCGATTGTCGCCGGTCAGCATGATGATGCGCAGGCCCTCTCTATGAAGACCGGCGATGGCCGCCTCGGTGGTTTGCTTGACCGGATCGGCGACTGCGATGAGCCCTGCGGCTTGCCCATCTACCGCGACAAACATCACGGTCGCGCCTTCATCCCGGTGCTTGCCGGCAGAGGCCTCTAGCTCCTGGGCATTTGCGCCTTCCGCCAGCATCAGCGCGCCATTGCCGATTGCTGTCCTGCGGTTCTCGATCTTCCCGACCAGTCCCTTGCCGCTGATCGACTGGAAGTCGGTCACCGGCGATGGGAACAAGCCACGCTCCTCAGCGCCCCTGACGATTGCGTGAGCAAGCGGGTGAGCACTGGAAGCCTCTAACGAAGCCGCAATTCGCAGCAGCTCCTCCGGGGACAAGGTCGTGGAAGGCTCAACTGCCACCAGAGCTGGCTTACCTTCGGTAAGCGTGCCGGTCTTGTCGACGACCAGGGTATCAACGCTGGCAAAACGCTCCAGAGCTTCGGCATTCTTGATGAGCACGCCTGATTGCGCGCCCTTCCCGACGCCAACCATGATCGACATGGGCGTGGCCAGTCCCAGAGCGCATGGACATGCAATGATGAGGACGCTGACCGCAGCAACTAGCGCGAAGGCAAGACGGGGCTCCGGCGCGGCGAAGGACCAGATTGCGAACGCAATCACTGCAACGGCAATCACGGCTGGTACGAACCACGCTGAGACTTGATCGACCTTACGCTGAATCGGCGCCTGGCTGCGCTGCGCCTCAGCAACCATCTGCACGATGCGTGAGAGCATGGTCTCTGATCCGACCCGGTCGGCGCGCATGACGAAGCTGCCGTCGCCGTTGATTGAACCGCCAGTGACCGCAGATCCGGTCTCCTTGGCAATCGGAAGCGGCTCTCCGGTCAACATCGACTCGTCCACAGAAGACGCGCCTTCAAGTACTTCCCCGTCGACAGGGATTGCTTCGCCAGGCTTGACCCTGAGCTGGTCGCCACTCCTGACCATATCGAGCGGAACATCGCGTTCCTTACCAGCATGGATCAGGTGCGCAGTCTTAGGCGCAAGGTCGAGCAAGGCTCGGATCGCTGAGCCGGTCTGCTCACGGGCGCGTAGCTCCAGAACCTGGCCGAGCAGCACCAAGGTCACGATCACCGCCGCCGCCTCGAAGTAAAGGCCGACGCCGCCATCGTGGGTGCGGAAGGCGGGTGGGAAGAGTTGCGGGGCTACGGCTCCCACGATTGAATAGGCCCAGGCGATGCCGGTTCCAATCGCGATCAGGGTGAACATATTGAGGTGGAGGGTCTTGAGACTCTGCCAGCCGCGTACGAAGAACGGCCAGCCACCCCACAGCACAACCGGGGTTGCCATGACGAGTTCGACCCAGTCCAGCGTGCGACCGCCAATAAACTCGACTGTCGTTGGCCAGAAGTGCCGAAGCATGACGAGGACAAACAATGGCGCGGACAAGGCGGCCGACACGACGAAGCGCCGGCGCATATCGAGATACTCTTCCGACGGCCCGTTGTTTGGATCGAATGCCTTCGGCTCCAGGGCCATGCCGCAGATGGGGCAGGTGCCAGGTCCGATCTGCACGATTTCTGGGTGCATCGGGCAGGTGTACTCGACGTCGGCCGGAGCCGAGTCCGGGGTTGCTTGTGCCGGATCGAGATAAAGCTCCGGCCTGAGCTCGAAGCGCTCCCGGCACTTTGCTGAGCAGAAATAATATTTCTTGCCGCCGTGCTCAGCTTGGTGCGGGGTGGTCGCCGGATCGACCGTCATGCCGCAAACGGGATCAATGACCTTCTCTGCTGGCGCATGCTCGTGAGAGGCTTTGGATCTATGATTGTGGCCGCAGGCAGAGCCGGGTGCGTGAGAATCTTTTTGCATAGCCGACACCAGATGCACCCTGACATCATGTTAGAGTCAAGAGTGGTTTATCTGGAACGAACGACGCGCGTTGGTGGGCTCGCAATGTCGGCTTGTGGCACGGCCAGTTGTCTGCTCGAACGACCGAGATGGGCGCTTAGCCGTCGTCCGGGCTTCGCAC
This sequence comes from Sphingomonas mesophila, assembly GCF_003499275.1. GTDB lineage: Bacteria > Pseudomonadota > Alphaproteobacteria > Sphingomonadales > Sphingomonadaceae > Sphingomicrobium > Sphingomicrobium mesophilum. The sequence goes on from NZ_QWDF01000001.1 coordinate 1,813,239, forward strand.
GGGCAAACGTCCGCTTTCCGCCCGTGCAGACCCAAAAGCCGCCGTTCCGCTTTCCACCATGAGCCGACAACCGTCACCTGAATGACGCCCCGCAGCGCTAGTGGCTCTTGCCACTGCTGTCCCGCTCTCCTCCCGCGAGACTGGCCGCCTCCGACAGAGACACATCGTCGACCAACGGATCCGCATGACGGTGGGCAAGGAACCATTGGTTGCCTTTGCGTGTGAAGACCGAAGTGACCCGCAGTGCCCAGTCCTGAGCTGGCAGCCCACCCACTTCGACGTTCGCGCGCTCGATGGTCACGAGGACAATCATGTGTTTTGCAGAGTAGGTTTGCACTACCTGTTGGCTGAAGCTCCCATTCTTGAAGAAGCGGCCCATGCGGGCGATGCGTTCGGGTGGGTAGTCCGCATACCGGGACGGTTCGCCCCCGAAAGGAGACATCAAGACGAAGTCCTTGGTCAGCGGAGCCAGTTTCTCCCAGGTCGCACTGTCACCGCGCATCAAGGCGGCGTTCGCCCGTTCGTAGAGAGACGCGAGCCGGCCCGCAGTCTGCGGGAGATCCTGCGCTTCGGTGTTTGGTTTAAACAATAAGAAGGTGGCAGCGGCCGCTGAAAGAGCCGTCAGGGTTGATCGGGCAAACGGTTTGAACATCGAGAATTGCCTTTGACGTTTTCGAACACCCGTCCAATCGCTGGTTTGCACGCGATGAATCAAACGGTATGTATTCACGTATATGTTGAACAGCGCTCAACTCGCTCGGCTCGATCTCAACCTACTGCTCGTATTTGACCTGCTCTTCGAGGAGCGAAACGCCGGGCGGGCTGCAGCACGCCTTCACCTCAGCCCATCGGCGATCAGCCATGCACTGCGCCGACTTCGAACGATGCTGAACGATCCGCTCTTCTTGCCAACGTCGAAAGGGATGGTCCCAACTGAACGGGCAGAGGCGCTGGCGCCGGCTATCCGGGACATAATCGAACGTGTGCATGGAGTGATTGCGTCGGCAGAAGAATTTGATCCTGGTACCGCAGTACGACGGTTCCGCATCGGTGCGCCGGATGGAGCAATCTCCAGTCTGGTGCCGACGCTAGTCAAGCAATTGGAGACCGTGGCTCCCGGCATTTGCGTCTCCGTGGTGCAACTTCTGCCATCGCCTGGCAGCACGAGCCCCGATCATGCCTGGCAAGGGGCTCTCAGCGACTTGCATTCGCGCCTGATTGATCTGGCCATTCTACCCCATCGACCGAGCCAAAGCCGCTTCTACGTCGAGTCGCTATTCTCCGAACATTTCGTCATCCTCTGCCGTAATGGCCATCCATTCGCTTCTGATCCTTCGCTGAAGGCCTTCACGTCGGCACGGCATGTTCTCGTCTCCTCAACGGGTGACGCTTCAGGGATCGTAGATGAACTGCTTGCCAGCCGAGGGCTAGATCGGCAGATTGCGCTGACAGTCCCCAATTTCTTCATGGCAGCTGCTGCGATTGCCGCCTCAGACCTCATAGGAGCGCTGCCCAGCCGCTTTGCAGCCGAGGCAACTAAGACATTTCCTGTGCAGGTCTTGGCGCCGCCAGTTCCAATCCAATCCACGGACTTGCACGTCGTGGTTCCGAAAACCGCCATGCTCGATCAGGGGTTGGCGTGGCTGGTTCGACTCCTGACGGAAAAAGATGCCCTAGTTACGGGGCGTCGCTGCTGAACTTACTCGGTGCCAACGCCAGACCGCACCCACATCCTCGTCGTACCCGATGCCGTTCCGCACGAATCCGGTTTTCTCGAGCACGCGGGTTGAGGCGTTCACTTCCATCGATGTGTGCGCCGTCACAGCGCGGACGCCGTGTTCCTCAGCAAGCTGGATGAGAAATGCTGCAAGGGCGGTCGCGTGTCCTTTGCCCTGATGTTCCTCGAACGTAAGGTAGCCGATCTCCACGCTATTCTCCTCACCGGGCGCGCCCTTGTAGCCGCCCATGACCACGGGAGAGTCCTCCAGCCATCCGATATAAGTGCACCATGGCGGCACCTGCTCTTGTGCCGCGAGTGTTCGAAGCTCGCTCGCAAACGCGCCGGTCTGCTCTTCGTCGAAAAGGATCGGGTGCGGCTTTAGCTTCGAGAATCGCAAGTTTGACATTCCGAAATGCAAAGCATCATTCGGTAGAGCAGGCAAAGGCTCGCATCGAGGAACTGAACGAGGTCAACTTTCGGTGGGCGGATATCGAAGCTTCCGTGAACAGATGTCGGCTATCCCGCTGCGCGTACCCGAAAGCCGCCGGTCCGCTTCCCACCAGGCGCGGACCTTTGAGGTGAAGTCAGCCCGAGCCTCGCAAAGTGACCGGTTCCAGGCAGTCAGAAGCTCCGATCTCGATGCACAGAGGCAATCTTCTAGGGAAACTAGGGCAGTCCTCAATGGCGTTCGCTGGCGCGTGCGCGCGCTTGCCGCAGCGATCCAGTGGCGCCCGTGAAGTCCTCAGAGAGCGAAGCCTACAACTGCGGTCTCGCCACGGCCTCGAGGGACAATGAGACGAGCTGTGCGGTGCCACAGCCCTAACTATGCTCATGTCAATTTCCCATCGAGCCAGGGTACGGCGCAATCGCGCGCTTTCCCGTGGGCCGCGTCAAGGGCCGGACCCATGCATAGGACTTCAGTAATGCGGCGTGCGGTTCTGGCGAAATGGAGCGCTTCGTCGCCTGTTAGTACGCGACCGAGAACCTCCCCCTCGCGGTACGACAGCCACTTTTTAAGTACCTGGTATCCGCCCAGGGCATAGGACCAGACCTTGGCGGGCACGCCCTCCCATTTTGCATCGGCGTTGATGTGAACATCTACCGCCTGTTCGCCGATCACTCCAAACAGAGCAGCAAGGTCGAACCCGTGCCCAGCTGCTAGGTGCGACAGGGCATCGCGTTCGGCTTCAGTCCAGGCGCGTTCGGTGGTTTGACCCACCCCCGGCATGACGATGCGGCTTCCGTTCTTATTCGTCTGCACGCTACCCCAGCCCAACGTCACTCCGAAATCCTTACCTCTCGGAACTGCGACGGTCGCAAGACCGGGGCGCAGCGCGCCACTACTGACTCCGGCGACATCACGCTCAGCGTCGAGCAATGCCGCAACATCGCGCCCAAGCGCAGCTGATGTCTTCAAGACCGCGACATCTCCGGGAACGGGAATGCGTGGCCAATCCATGCGAAGCGCACCCGCGTTGCCCGTGCGATAGGACGGCGCATGAAGCGTCGCGACGACATGTTCGAATAGTTCGGAGGGCTGAACGCCCTTTTGGTTAAGCCAGGCAACCACCGATGCCGACAGGTTCGGGCGTAACTCGCCCGTCGAGGCATCGATCGTGCGCGCAGGAAAGTTGGTTGATCCACGGTCAATTAGATCAAGGCAAGCATATGCCGAATTGACCTGCGAAGACTGCCACTCGCCGCGCGGTTTTTGCTGAGCGGAAAGGGTCAGTTCTGCTTCCGCAACCTGACCAACATATTCCGGTCGCTTCTCATCGAGCAGCTTCTCATCGGGGTCCCAATAAAGCCAACGAACGTCGAAAGGCCGGTACGCGTATCTTACAATTCTCCCCTCGTTGTGCTTCCGAGATCGCAAACGCGCACGCGTGGTAAACGGATCGAAGCGGTCTGCCCGTTTCATAATCATTGGATGGCTTTTCGCCATGTCAGCATCGCTGACCTTCGGATCAAAATACAGTCCGATGCGCGTTTCTAGCGCCTCACGGTCGATATCGACCAGAAACTCGTCGCGGCTTGTTTTTACACCCGGAAAGCCCACGGGCAGCAACTCCGGCAGCAGCGGCCACTCGAGGTAATGCGCTTCGAACTTCACTGGTTCGAACGGCAGCCGCAGCTTTGGCTCTGGAACTACAGTTTCATAAATCGTCGCGGGATCGGCATCAGCGGTCGCGGCCAGCGTTTCGCGTTTCGCGGTTCCCCACAAGTGTCGGAATGCGATGGCTTTGGCAGGTGCGTGCTCTTTTTTGCGTACTAAAGTCGCGATTGCGGTGCCGACCTGGATGCCTGCCGGGTTAGCGGGTGTCGAAAAGATTGACGGATCGGGGAGCCCTTCGGGCGTGGTCTTCCCAGTTTTGAATTTATCGCCGTTCAGGCAGTCGATCGCGATGCTGTCGAACGTCTCCAGATAGCGTTCGCGCATACCGGGGCAGCTCAAACTGTCTAACCAGCTGTAGTTAGAAATGAACGAGATCACGCCTTCGCCGGTCTTTTCCGCGATGCGCCGTTCGGCCATACGGAAAAAGCGGACGTATTGCTCGTTTAACCCTTGGCCCTGCGGGGCCGCGACCTTCTTCACCGCACGATATGCATTGGTCAGCGCGCGTTCTTCCAAGTTATCGGCGATCCCGGCGAAGCCATCATATGGCGGATTGCCAATGATGACGAGGATGGGCGTCGACTGCTTAACTGCATCGGCGGACGCGCGCTCAGCTTCCAGTTCCGGGAAGGGTAGTGGCTTGTTCGTGTGCGGCTCCCACCCCGTCAGCGCATTGGTCAGGTAGATGGCCGGCCGTGAATCTTCGGCCAGCGGCGCGCCCATGTTCGCCAATGTCATTCCTGCCTGCATGTGGGCGACGACGAACGGCGCGGGCATGATCTCGAAGCCGAATACGCGGTCGCGTGCCGCATCGCGCAACCGGTCGGCAAGCGCATCACCCAACCCGTGGCTTTCCAGGTTCGTGCGGATCCGGCGGAGTACCGCGTTAACAAAGCCGCCGGTGCCGCAGCACGGATCGAGCACGTAGACCCGGGCGTCGGCCAACCCATCGGCAATGCCCAGCTCGTCACGAAGGGCGTGATCAACCCGCGCAACCATGTAGTCGACGATCTCCGCGGGTGTGTACCAAACCCCAAATTGCTTGCGAAGCTTCGGATCGAAGGCTTCAAGGAATGGTTCGTAAAAGTACTGGACCGCCTCGCCCTGGTCGAAACGATCGAGGAATGCCGCCGCGTCGATACGGTTGAGCGTGTTGCCTGTCCAATCGAGGACTTCGACCAAATCGAGCTGCTTAATGTGCTGTGGCGCGGTGAGTTGCTGAAACAACGTTTGAATAAACGGAACGTGCAGGCTCCAGCCCGCCGAACGCCAGTCGAACCGCGGCGGAGTGCGCGGCGTAGCGCGCGCCCAAATGACCCAGGCCGAAAACAGGCCGTAGAACAGCGTCTGGACTAGCGTCGAACGAAAGAAATGATCGCCCTTTTCCTCGTCAAAGGTAATGCCCAGCGCATCTTCGAGCGCAGATCGCACGGTCTTAAGTGCTGGTAGGTCGCCCGCCGCGTCGACCCGAGCGAGCGCGTCACGGGCATATGAGGCGAGGAACCACGCTACGTCCCTGGGCTGGACGAGCGCCACGTTCTGCGTGAGCGCGCGGCTAAGATATTCGACAAAGGCGAGGCCGACCGTCTTTGCAGCTTTCGATGGCGTCTGCACCAGCGACCAAAATTCAGCGGTGGTATCCGCAAGCGCGAAGGCTTCGAGCCGCGTTACCGTGCCGTTGACATCGGGCCCGACGAGCTGAAACGCGCGCAGGTTCGTGACAAGCACAAGGCCATATGCACCGAAATATTTGGTCAGCTGAGCGGGCGTAGATTGAAACAGGCTGTCGTCGGCAACCGACTTGACCTCTACCACACCACGCTCAGGCAATTGCCCCTTGCGCGGCTCGCCCTTCTGCACTTGATTCGCTGCGAACAGACCAAAGTCGGGACTACCGGCGCCAGTGTTCGCAAGCTGGGAAAGTGCCAGAACCTTTGGTGACAACGAAGCACCGATCCTCTCAAACAAGGTATGAAGCGCAGGGTAGTAGGCCGTTTCAGGCGTGCCTGCTCCGAGCGCCCGCACCTTGCGAACAGCCTCAAAAAATTCTTCAGCAACTGCAACAGGATCGAAAGCCACTTATCCCCCTCTTTCTTGTCACTTATTGGCGGGGCGAACGGGGAACAACAAGAACATCCTGGTCAACGAATTTGTTCGATCGAAGCGGGTGATGCTTCTTCACGTTCCGTTCCACGCTGAACTCGTCGAACATCGCCTCCCTGAGACTGTTCAGTCGCCCTGATCAGCAATTTATCCCGGCTGCGCGCCGATCGAGCGCTCGCGGATTAAGCCGCCCGAAGTTTCACTCGGGCGAACGTCTGCTATCTACCTTGGCCGACACAAAAGCAGCCGTTCCGCTATCACCATCAGCAGACATAAGGTGCTGCTGAACGAACCCCCGCTTAGGGCGCAATGCGCGCCATCGGCACAGGCAGAAAAAAGCGGTGTCGAGACCGGATCGAGGCGGCGCACACCGCAAGGGCGAGGGTGAAGACCGCTACTCAGATGGCTAGGCAACCCTGAGACGCTGCAACATCGTTTGCTGCGCTGACCAAGAGATCGGCATGTTCCGAATGCGCGCCAGCGTCTGTCGAGTAAGTTTTGGCGTTTGGCGCCCGTGGAGGATGTTGGATACGATCGCTGGGGACAGAAAACCCAGTTTCACCAACACGGTGAAGTAGTCGGGGTGCATGCCATGCACTCGAGCAACTTCGGCCAGGGCGAGGCCACCTGATCCTTCGAACGCCCTGCGCGCTTCCCAGGCCCGAACGATCAACTTGATCAATCCTGGGTCTTGTTGCGCCATGGCTGGAGGGCCGGGGATGGTGAGCCTGACCTCCCTGGTACGCCGAAAGAGCTCACACGGTACAACTAAGCGATGCTTAGCCGGGGGCGCACTCGTGCCGCTAAGGCCGAGGCCCTGCAGCAGCTCAATGCAGATCGATCGATCGCCGACCGCAACACTCGACACAAGCTCGCATACGGCATTTCGGATGGTCGCTCGATTCCCACTCAGCAGAACCGCTGCTGTACGCTCCGCGTGGTTGAAGACAATTTCTGTCTCCCGAGCAGAGACAAATGGATCAAGCAGCTCCAAGAGAGCGGACCGATCCAGCAATAATTGCTGCAGCCGATCCATGACGATCCGCTCTAGATCTCCGGCCGGCACTCGGATCGGCATCTCCTCGTCAGAAGAGCGATCCCGACGCGACACGTAGTAGTGATAGCGCTTGTTGTGCTTAACGCTGAAGTTTGGCGTCATCTTGCGGCCTTGGTCATCCCACAGGATGCCGACGAGCAGGGGCTCGTTGCTTTGCAGGCTCGGATCGCCGCGTTTAACCGCGTTCGAGTTCAAGCGATTTTGGACATCGTCAAACAGCGCCCTCGCAATGATAGCGTCGTGCTTTCCCTCGTAGGTTTCGCCGGCGTGCGCGACGCGCCCAACGTAAAGGCAGTTTCTCAGTAGGACGTACAGTGCTCCTCGGGTGAAGGGCTTGCCGCCTGTTATCCTGCCGGCCCGGCTGGTGCGCAATTTGGAGTGCACCCCACGGCGACGTAGCTCAGCCTCGAGCAGAAGCACTGATCCGAGCTCGAGATACTGCTCGAAGATCTCTCTGACCGTTGCTGCTTCAACCTCATTCACAATCAGCGCGCGGTCGCCAACGTCATACCCCAAGGGGCAGACGCCCCCCATCCACATGCCCTTCTTCTTCGATGCGGCAATCTTGTCTCGAACGCGCTCCGCGCCAACCTCCCGCTCGAACTGCGCGAACGACAGGAGTACGTTGAGGGTCAGACGCCCCATGCTCGTCGTCGTATTGAAGGACTGGGTGACGGAGACGAAGCTGGCTCCTGCCTGGTCAAGGACATCCACAATCCTTGCAAAGTCCGAGAGCGCGCGGGTGAGCCGGTCGATCTTGTAGATGACGATTACATCGACCTTGCCAGCTGCAACGTCAGCAAGCAGTCGTTTCAACGCCGGCCGATCGAGGCTGCCGCCAGAGAAGCCACCATCGTCGTATCGCTCAGAGGAGCATTCCCAACCTTCGTGGCGCTGACTGGCGGCGTAAGCCTCGCAAGCCTCACGTTGAGCGTCCAAGCTATTGAAGGCTTGATTAAGGCCTTCATCGGTCGATTTGCGCGTGTAAACTGCGCAGCGGACGATCTTAGGCGCGTCACCCATCGGTCGAACTCGCCGCCAACTTGCTCACGGGTTGCCGAAGCCCGAAGAATCTCGGGCCAGACCAGCGTGTGCCTGTAATCTCCCGGGCGATCTCACTCAGAGATGCGAAACGCTGATCGCGAAAGAGGAATCCGTCGTCCAGTGCGGTTACCCGATGGGTTATTCCTCCCCACTCTCTCAAAAGCGTTGTGCCCGACTTGATCACAGCCTGTCGCTCGACATCAAGCGCGCCGGACTTTCGAAGTTGCGCTGACAACTTCTGCAGCTTGCTTTTCAAAGCGGGAGGAAAACGACCAAGCTCTTTCTCCTGGAGCTTCCACGCGATCGTTCGCACAAGTAAGTCGCGCGGTAAGCCCTTCGGCATCTGCTTATCGGGGTGAGCTCGGTGCCATTCCAGGCGCAGGGCAGGGAGCGGAAGGTTGCTCAGGCGGTCGATCTCCGCCGCGATCTTTGCTTCGGGCATTGCTTATCAACTCCAGATGGTGAGGCGATTAGCCTCCCACGAGCTGAAGCCGGTCGTTACCGGCGCGCATTGCCCTCGCGATGCCATTGCCAGCGTCTTGCTCGGTGCTGGAGACAATGCCAGCAGATTCTGCTGCGCCTACCATTGCCGACCGGAGTTAAACCTGACGCGGTGCCAATCTGCTTGCCCGATCAGAGAAAGTACGCTCGAACCGTCCAGTATTCAGGGGAACGAAATTGGCCAGCGACGCAGATCGTATTCGAAATCTCGCATTGTCCGACTTCATCGAGCCCGCGCGAAAGCGCGGCGATGCGACTGCCACCATTACCGCCCGCGATGTCCACGATCGCCTTGGCTTAACCGCTGCCCACGCAAACGTCTGTCAGGCTCTCGCCGGTCGTAAGTTTTTGAACCTAGCCGGCCTTTCTGCGCCCAAGATGCAAGGGCCAATGGCAAGCAGCACAACCACTTTCACTTACGACCTAAAGGGCGGTGCAAGCACGGACATCGATCAAGGGCCGTACTGGCTTGTTGGGTCCTCGTTTGGACGCAAGGACGACCAGACTGCTCGCTTCTTGTCCGAAGGCATCTGGGAGGTGGATGGGCCATCCGAAGCTGACAGAATGCATGTTCGGTCCATGAAGCCGGGACACAGAATTGCGATCAAATCGACCTTCGTTCAGCGTCATGGACTGCCGTTCGATAACCGCGGCGTTGGTGTGTCCGCGATGCGTATCAAAGCGCGAGGGGTTATCACTGCTAACCCGGGAACAGACGCTCGGGTTGAGGTCGACTGGGAGCCGGATCCGCAAGCCAGAGATTGGTACTTTTACACCAATCGCCAGACCATATGGCGGGTCCAGCCCGACACCGAATTCTCGATCGGCCTGATCCAATTCGTCTTCGCGGATGCTCCGCAAGATCTCGAGCTGTTTTTGGCGGATGACTATTGGTCGAAGATGTATGGGAGAGACGACGGCGAGTCCGGCCCGCGCTACTGGATAGAAAAGACTTTGGTGTCAGGCCGGCCCGACCGCCTCACCGGCGAACATGCACTGGGCAAGGCATTGTGGTCGCCGCAAAGGTCGAAGGACGATCGCGACATCTATTCCGCGATGACCAAAGTGCGCGAAGGCGACATCCTATTTCACCTAACCGACAACAAGGCGATTACGGACGTGTCTGTCGTTGCGGGGACACTAGATGACTCGTTCACTGGCGTCGAAGGTACTGAGTGGGCCAATCAACCGGGCTATCGGATCGCCTTGGACCAACATGTCCGGCTTGAGCCACCCCTGCCGCGCGAAGAATTCTTGTCGGCTGAGCCCTTCAGCTCGCAACTCAAAGAGCTTGTTGAAGGAGGCGCAAAGGGGGTGTTCTTCAACAAGCGGCTCGAACTCAACCAAGGCGCGTATCTAACCGAAGCGACGCCTACGTTGCTCGCGATCCTCAACGGTGCCTACCAGAGATACTCTGGCAAAAGCTTGCCGTACGCACCAGGCCTTGACCTTACCCCGTCGACGACATTGCCCGAAACATACTCGCTCGATGATGCGCTAGAGACGCTGTTCCTCGAACGCGACGTAGCTGAGGACATTCTCCTTCTGTGGAGGGCAAAGAAGAACATCATCCTTCAGGGCCCGCCGGGCGTAGGCAAGTCTTACGCGGCACAACGGTTAGCTTATGCCTTAATGGGCCTTCGGGATCGCGATCGCCTTCGGTTTGTGCAATTTCACCAATCTTACTCGTATGAAGATTTTGTCGAAGGCTTCCGGCCCACAGAGACCGGCTTCGCGCTGAAATCTGGCAAGTTCGTGGAGTTTTGCCGGGAGGCGGAAGGCGATCCCGATCGGACTTACGTTTTCATCATTGATGAGATCAATCGGGGCAACCTCAGCAAGATCATGGGCGAGCTGATGGTCCTGATTGAGCCCGACAAGCGCGAAGCTGAGTGGGCCATGCCGCTTGCCTCTGGCCGTGCACCATTCTTCGTGCCGAAGAACGTCTACTTACTTGGCCTGATGAACACGGCAGACCGATCGCTGGCCGTGGTCGACTATGCGCTCCGCCGGCGGTTCGCCTTCGTTGGTCTGCAGTCAAACTTGTCTTCCCCGAAATTCCGTGAGCAGCTTACCGGAGCCGGAGTGTCGGACGCACTAGTCACAACGCTTGTCGAGCGTGTCGGGCTTCTCAACGCGGAGATCGTGGGCGACGTCGCGAACCTGGGCCCAGGCTTTGCGATCGGTCATAGCTTCTTCTGCTCTGGTCCCCTCGATGAAGAGGACGAGACGGACTGGTACGCTCGCGTGATCCGCACCGAAATCGCGCCGTTGCTCCGGGAGTATTGGTTCGACGCTCCCATCAAGGCTGAGCAGTGGACCGAGCAACTTCTCGCGGCACACTGAGCCAGTCCGTCGTGATCCCGATCGAGAACATTTACTACCTGTTCTGTTACGCTTGGAACAGGTTTGAGGAAGCTCAGGCGATCCCGCTTGGCGCCTCCCCAAGCCCCGACCTGCCAAACCTGCTCGGACGAGTGCTGCTCCATGGAACAAGGCGTCTGCTGCGCCGGGGTCTCGATCGCAACTACCAGGACCGGACCGAGGACCTTGCCACCGTGCGCGGCCGCATTGAACTCGGCGACACGATGCAACTGCAAGCAAGAAGTATCCGGCGGCTAGTGTGTGAGTTCGACGAGCTCAGTCACGACTTGCTGCACAATCAAATCATCAAGGCGTCGTTGCGCCGCTTGGCGCGGGCCGAATCCATCGAGCAAAGCCTTGCGAAGGAGCTCGTGCGAACGGCTGCGCGCATGCCAGATGTGACCGACATTTGGCTCGACCGCTCGGCCTTCGCTCGAGTCCAGCTTCACCGCAACAATGCCTATTACGACTTGCTCCTCAAAGTCGCTGAGCTCGCATTCGACTGCTTGCTCCCGGAAGCGGGCGGACATGGCTTCGCATTTCAAGATATTCTGCGCGACGAAACGAAGATGGCTCGGGTGTTCGAAGACTTCGTGCGAAATTTTTACCGCACTGAACAGACCGCGCTGCAGGTCTTGCCTTTGACTGTCTCATGGGATGCACTGCCGCTTTCAAGAACAGGGACCGGCCGCCTGCCTGCAATGATCGCGGACATTTACCTGAAGGGTGCCGAGCGGCGCCTGATCATCGACACCAAGTACTATGCGAACGCACTACAGCGCAGCTTGCACGGCACCGAAAGTTTTCAGTCGAGCAATCTCTATCAGCTCTTCGCTTACCTAAAGAATGCGGCCGCGGACCCGCTCTTTGCCAGCTGCGAGGGGATGCTGCTGTATCCGATGAACGGCAGCCGCCTCAAAGAAACGTTCCTTATACAGGAGCATCCTGTCACGCTTGCCACGATCGACCTGGCTCTTCCGTGGCCCGAGATCGCCGAAAGCCTCCTGACCTTGTTACAGCCGATCGAAATTGGCGCGGAATAGAGAAGGGTCGTGCCGAACCATCAACGACGCCGCGACTTCCTCGACAACGAGGTTAGATTGGCTGCCTGTATCGACATTGCGGGAAATTAGAGCAGCCGAGAAAGCGACCGTGAGCGCCTTCCCGCTCAACCAATGCTCCGTCGCACGTCGCGACCCCGCACCGGTTCAGAGGTAAGCGGGAGTGGCGTCCACCGCTCTGCCGCTGCCGTTTCTGCCTCTGCTTGAATGCCCATGGAGCCTCTGGGTTCTCAGTTGCCCAGAGACCTCGCCGATGGCGTCGAGCATCATGCTGAGCTGAGAAGTACTCTTCCTCGCGATCGAAAGAATATTGCGTAACGACCCAAGCCCACCCGTTCACTATCATCTCAAGTTCTATGTTTCGTGTGACCGTTCGAGCGTTCCGTACCATCCCTTGCCCCGCTTTCCCGTTCACGAAGTAAGCCACGTGCCCCTCGCCCAATTCCTCGGTCACATAAGCCATGCAGAGCAGCCGCTTGTATTGATCCAGTGGAAGGTCGGGGGAAGACTCTTTGACGATCGGATCGACGCGTAGTTTTCTGCCTCCGATCAGATGGTGCAGCGCCTGCTGAGCCTCCGGTCCGAAGGGCTGCTTCATCTCAGGAGCATCGATAAATGCAAAACGAAATGGGACGCGAGGCAACCACTTCTCACGCACCGGATGCCAGACATCAGCGGCAAATCCGTCCCCGTCGAACACCTTCGTCGGCTTGGCCCACAAGAAGTCGGTGTCTTCCACCACCTCTGGTGTATCCGGGGCGATAATGAAGCGCGGTTGGAGCGGCATCGTTCTTCGCAGGGGGGTGACGACAGCGGCAGAGCTTAGGATAAGGAATATAAGATCAACAAAGTGTCCGTGGATAGCCGGGCTGGGACTGTTTGATCCGCAGGCGAACCGCTCAATCTGGACGCTTGTTCAGCAAGCCACCCCGTTGGAAGGACCCGTTCCCCCTCAAACAGCGCCGCCTAGTCCGATTGGAGGCGCAAAGGTGAATCGTTGCGCGCGGCGTCGCCGACCGAGTACATAGAAGCATGGCGACGCAACAACGCACGATCGGCTACCTGGTCGAACAGTCGTCCAGCGCGGGTATGGTGTCAGCAAAGCCGATGTTCGGCGAGTTCGGACTGTACGTCGACGGCAAGATGATCGGGTCCGTCTGCGACGATCAGCTCTTCCTGAAGCCGACGGCAGCGGGCCGCGTCCATGCCGAACCGGTTCCTGAAGCGCCGCCATATCCCGGTGCCAAACCGCAGCTGCTAATCGAAGCCGATCGTTGGGACGATGCCAGATGGCTCGGCGAGCTGCTGCGCATCACGGCTGCGGAGCTGCCGGCACCTAAGTCTCGAAAAGCGAAGCGGAGCGAGTAGGCACCCGGACCTCAAGTGGCCTACGAGCAGACGCTCGCCGAAAGGTCAATTTGAGTGTCGGCAAGTGGTCGGAAGCAGCCCGTCCGCTTACGGCAGCTTTCGGCCCACGGCAGACATTAGAAGATTTCCAGTAGGTCCCAGCTCGAGCCGAAAGAAACTGAAGGCTGCTTCGGTGGGGTATCAGAGTTCCTGCTTGACGGGGGTCCCCCGTCACCCTATGTGGGGGTGGTCCGACTCGCAATTAGCGGAAAACGGCATTTATTTCCGACAGGAGATCGCCATGAAGAACATCTACAATCCGGTCACACTTGAACGTCATCCAGTTATCGGTGACGACTTCTACCGTGCGTTTGACGCCGGCAACCTCGCTCCAGTTTACGATAGCCCGGAGGGAGCACGCCTCCTTGAGCTCCTGACTTCTGTTCACGGGATTTGCGCCCTCGTGGGCGCGGTAAGTGCTGCCCCTACCAAGCCCCCGATGCCAGCCGTTGAGGGTATGATTCGCGACCAGCTTGGTGCTGATGTTCTCTGCCGCCACGACATGAAGCAGCTTACCGGTCGAGCGTTAAGACAGATAGTCGAATATCTCGGCGGTGAATGGGAAGGGCGAGGCACTCCGATCACAGTCACGTCTCAGTTCACGAAGGGCTCGACTTACTCGTTCCCCGATTTCCAACGGCGCGAAAAGAAACGGCGGGAAGCTGAGTAACGCGGCCTCTCCCATGTCAGGGCCGCCTCAGATTTGGAACATCGCCAGAGGTCGCTAAGCTGCCGAGGCGAGAGGGGGGGGAATATGCATTGGACGATTGAACGACTTCAAGCGCTGTCATCGAAGCAGCGCGAGACTCTTTTCGACAACGCTCGCCAACAGAATAGTCCCGACGCGGCACAGATTGTGCGGCTGCTGTTGGAAAACGATTTGCTCGTCCGCGAAGGTGGCGGATACTCGCGCGACCACCCGATCATCCAACGTATTGAAGAGGTCATCCGGTCAGATGAAGGGCGTGCTGCTGCCAAAGGCGCCACGGATCAGGGAGAGGCCGCAATGGCGGGAGTTGATCCGCTGCTCTCGGCTGCTCTCGGGCGCGACTATGGCGAGCGCGACACAACAAACTGGGCGGGATCACTAACTGCCGAAATCATGGCAGAGGCTGGATACATCCAGACAGGTAAGAAGGCTCTGCCTCCTACCTGCGTGGCAAAGACCGCTGCATTCTTCGAAAAGCGTGGGCGGTAAGCACTCCTTTGTAGTGCACAAACTAGCGGAGCATTGTCATGCGTGAACTAGAACCTTTTTCAGATGAAGCATGCGCTCTGATGATGGAGCATGAGGGAACTTACCTTTTGTTCTGGCGGGAGCAGCGGGGCCTTACCCAAGAGCAACTCGCTGCCCGCTCCGGCTTGGATCTTCAACGTATTCAGGTGCTTGAGAGTGACTACGACGCGATGACCGCAGAAGAGGCTGCCGCGTTGGCCGAGACACTCCGTGTAACCCCCGAAAACATTGTGATGCCTGATGACATGATCGGCGACACTATGCTCCCATATGAGCCGAACGCCTGATGTTCGACCAACATCAACCGGGTTCGCGCGATGTCTACCGAACAAGTGAACTTGGAGTGATGATCTCACGCGCCATTGCAGATCACGCGGAAGAGATCAGAAACACCGCCGAGTCTGGTGATCCACCGCTCTGCGTGGTTGCACCCATCGTTTGCGAGCACATCGATGAAAACATCTACTGGCGCCTGGCTGAAAGGCTGATCGGCGAACTGCTTGGGCCTGATTTTGAGCCAATCGGTCGGAAAGAGGTTCCGATTAGCGGGTATCGGCGCGGTCGATGTTACACGCGCCGAGTTCAGCCGATTACCGTGTGAGGTCGCCAAAGGTCTGCAACCTTTTCGATCGACGCGGAGAATCCGATGTCAAAATGCTGGGCATGCACGCACGTAGGGCATCGGCGAGAAAGCAACGAAGACACAGTAGAGGTCTCCTCACGCAATCCGCACGGAAAGCTCCATCGTTGGAGAGGCTACGTCTCGAACAATGGGGGCTGGGCGCTGGTTGCAGACGGCATGGGGGGGCACGCTGCGGGAGAAGTCGCTAGCGAGTTGGCTCTCGAATTGCTTCGACCCGTGATGCACCGGCTTGAAGATGAGGGCGAAGTCACAAGCGCACTTAACGCGGTGAACGACGGCCTCTTCGAAGCGATGGCGCGAAACCCCGCGCTTTATGGAATGGGCACAACCATCGCTGGAGTTGTCCTGCGCGGCACAGAGGCACTCGCGTTCAACGTTGGTGACAGCCGTATCTATATGTTCTCGGAAGGCAAGCTCACGAGGTTGAGCATTGATCATGTGATTGACGGTCACGTTCTGACTCAGTGCCTGGGCGGCTACTCGGGAGCTCCGCTAAAGCCGCATGCGCGAAGGTTTCGGCTTGAACCCTATTCGAAACTGATGATTTGCTCAGACGGTCTGACGGACCTGGTGTCAGATGATGAGATCGCGGGTTTGCTGTCAGGCCACAGTGGCGCGTTTCCAGCGCTTCGGCTCACAAAGTCAGCCCTAAAGGCGGGAGGGGACGATAACATCTCAGTCGTTGTTTTCGAGATAGATCTGGATGACTTCTAAGGAGCGCGCCTGGCGCGCTAGCTAGCACCGCTAGATAGCGGGGGGCGTAAACGGCTTCTTTTCTAGGTTGAGGGACTCGTCGAGAACATGAGCCGCAGGCAGAATCAATGTCAGCTTTCGACCGTCAAGCGGTCAAATACCGCGTGGAATGCTCGACGGTAAATGACGGCGAAAGCACCTAAGGCAGACATTCGGCTAACCGGCGAAGTGAGCTAATCGTGAGCGGCTTGGATGGGCGCTATTCAGAGGTACGACGGGCGGCCGCTATTTCCGCTGGGTCCCCGATGATCACTCGTGCCGCTTTGTGCCCAGACGAGCCTGGTTAGCTCTCGTAAACAGACCACCAGGCAGGCCAGCGAACTTTGTTAGGCATACGAGCAGCGGCGAGGACAATTCTTTGCTCATCCACTGCAAGCTGCCGATCCCCAAGGCGCGCCAGGGCTTCTTCGATCACCCAAGTCTCAAGGGCAAGCCGAGCACTCGGCCTGTATCCATCAAGCAGCGTCGCAACACCGATCTGCTGGATCGTTTGGCGGAGATCACCAGGTTCTGGGTAGACAGAATACACGATTACCCGAGATTGCTGTGGGGGCGAGTGCAGAGCATCAAACTCGAAAGCTTGAAGTGCAGCTCGCGTCATCACGCTGTCCCCTGCTAGCCCCTTCGCAGTTAGCTGGAGTAGAAATGCTTCATCAGCTCGCACCCGTCGTTCCACTCCCTCCTCGCGCACCGTGACCATCTGACCGAGGATAGCATCGTAAAGGTCTTTCTCTCGTCTCCCGCGAGGCCTTCCCCGAGGGTTGCCGCTTGTGCCCGGCTTGAACCTGGAGCCGATTGGCGGACAGCCCCAACCAACCTTTCCATTTTGATCGTCACTCATGATCGGGACCTTGCGGCCAGGCGACGGAGTCCGGATCGCGAGTTTGCGACTTAAGCGCGCGAATGTCTTTGTTGCTAAGCTGACGGCCTTTGCCCCGAGCTAGGCCGCGTGCGACAGCCCAAGGCTCTAGCACTAGCTGCGGTCCGCCGTGCGACTGAGACATCCCGGGCACCTCGGCGGCAATACCCAGAGCAAGCATGGCCCGGTCGACGCTTTGAGGTCTGTCCTGTTTGACGAGGAACGTCACGAGAGTGCGTCGCGCGGGCTCGTTGCCCTTCTCATGCGCCTGGATCCGCTTGAGTATCTCACGGATGGCCATTCGCTTGCCTGCAAGTGCCTGCTGGAGCGTTTTGTAGAGAAGCGCCTCCGCGAGGGTCAGCTCGCGTTCGATCCCGTCCATCTGAACTTTGATCTTGCGACCCCGAAGCTGGGCGAACGGCGAATCCGACCCGGTCTGACAACGGCCCTGAGGCTTGCCCTTCCGAGGGCCCGCCCTCCCGGACTTCGAGCGAGCCGATGCTTTAGGATGGGAGATCTCATGCATCGGAGCCGCCTTCGACTATCCGACGCGGAGTTCCGCCGGTCATGGCGGTCCAGCGATCGAGAGCCACGTCTACGTAGGCCGGATCAATGTCGAGACCCCGAAATCTCCGCCCCGTACGCTCACTGGCTATGAGGGTAGTGCCCGAACCTAAAAAGGTATCAAGCACGAGGTCGCCACGCTGTGTGACATCCTGGATTGCGTCAGCGACCAATGCGGTGGGCTTTACGGTCGGGTGCAGCTTCAGGTCGCCACGCTTGGCGCCCTGGAACGAGTTAACGGAAGCATAGTCCCATACGTTCGTGCGGTTGCGACCGTGCCGCCCAAGCTCAACTGCGTTCGTGTGGGGCGCCGTGCCGACGCGGTAGACAGACACGAGCTCGTGCTTTGACCGGTAAAGGGACCCCATTCCGGCGTTGGACTTGTTCCAAACACATAGGTTCAGCTGATCGCCGTAGAGCTCGTCCCCTACGGCCGTCAGATCGCCCATGTGCCGCCAGTCCATGCAAACGAAGTGGACGGCGCCATCGCGGGAACTTGCAACGCAGTTACCCACGGTTGCCATGAGGAATGAGCGAAATTCCGAGGTGCTCATTTCCCCGGACGCCATGGCGAATTCCCGATGTTTCGTTTTGACGTTGGCATGACCCTGTATGGCGACGTTGTACGGAGGGTCGAGGAAGCAGCAGTCAACTTTGCCCCAACCACCAATAACTTCCCGAACAAAGGCGGCGTCACGTGCGTCGCCACATCCAATCCGATGGTCTCCCAACTCCCATATATCTCCGAGGCTAGCCCGCGGCTCGGCCCTTACCTCCGGGATGGCATCGTCGTCCGGGTCAGCCACCGGGTTTAGCAGGACATCGATTTCGCCGCTTGAGAAGCCGGTTGCTTCAAGATCAATCTCGATACCACCTGACACCAGCTCGCCGAGCTCAAGCCGCAGCAGGTCAACATCCCAGCCAGAGTTGAGAGCAATCTTGTTATCAGCCAACCGCAGTGCCCGGGCCTGGTCCGGAGTGAGGTCTCGAAGCTCAATCACTGGGACGCTGGTTAAGCCAAGTTCGCGAGCAGCAATTAGCCGCCCGTGACCAGCAATGATTACGCCAGCATTGTCGACAAGAATGGGATTGGTAAATCCGTTAGCTTTGATGGAGGCCCTAAGTTGCGCAATCTGTTTACGTGGGTGTAACCTAGCATTGTTGACATAAGGAATGATGTCATCTAAAGCTTTGTGGGTAAGCCGGATAGACATTAAGCAAAGTCCTTAAGTAAGTACGTATGTGCGGTAGGCGCACAACTTGTACCATCCTACGGACTCCTCGAACTATTGGCAATGTTGGCTGTGCGCTATTTCCGGTCGTGCGGCAGGTCTTCGTCGCTACGTGAGCGCCGGGCATTGTCGATGCGCGGTCTGTTACGACCCCGATCAGCATCTGTTATTT
The DNA here is from genome assembly GCF_003499275.1 of Sphingomonas mesophila. GTDB lineage: Bacteria > Pseudomonadota > Alphaproteobacteria > Sphingomonadales > Sphingomonadaceae > Sphingomicrobium > Sphingomicrobium mesophilum. Next base: position 1,832,072 of record NZ_QWDF01000001.1, read on the forward strand.
GGGTTTTTAGGGTCTGTTCCGAAGATGGATGCAGGCGCGCCGCCGTGAGCTTCGGCTGGACGAAATCCCTAGATTTTCGGAGTCCGTCAGGCGCGAGACTGATCGCGACCGGCCTTCTGATGAGGCCCGTTCGTCAGATTTTCCCTGTTATGGGGCGGAGACCGGTTCGCTCAGGACTGCGTCCCGCACCATCGCTCGACCCCACCCTCTATCATCGCTAGCACGGCGCCATGGCCGCCGACCCGTCGACCCAACGCGCCCGCGAGCGGGCAGCCGGGCTGCTTCTGATCGCGGCGGCCGGGGTCGCGCTGCTGATCGCCAATTCGCCACTGTACGAACTTTACCACGATCTGCTCGAGCAGAAGGTCGGCCCGGCCATGCCGCGCCTCGGGCAAATGTCGGTTCATTATTGGATCGCCGACGGGCTGATGCCGATCTTCTTCCTGCTGGTCGGGCTGGAGGTCAAACGCGAATGGTATGACGGCGCACTGGCCACGCCGGCGCTTCGGCGGCTGCCGATCATCGCCGCGATGGCCGGGATGGCGGTGCCTGCGGCAATCTACCTCGCCGTGGTTGGCGGCGATCCGGCGCTGGTCAACGGCTGGGCGATCCCGGCGGCGACCGACATTGCCTTTGCAATCGGCGTGCTGGCGCTACTTGGGCGGCACGCGCCGCCGTCGATCAAGCTGCTGCTGGTGGCGATCGCGATCATCGACGATGTCGGTGCGGTGCTGATCATCGCCTTGTTCTACACTGCCGAGCTTGACGTGCTCGCACTGGGCGGCGCGCTGGCGCTCACCGCGGCGATGGCGGCGATGGGCCAGTTCGGGGTGCGCCGCCTGTCGCCGTACATGGCCAGCTTCGTGCTGCTCTGGCTGCTCGTGCTGGCGAGCGGCGTGCATGCGACCATCGCCGGGGTGCTTGCCGCGCTCACCGTGCCGCTGGCTCGGGGCGAGGCGCGCTCGCCGCTCAAGCTGCTCGAGCATCGCATCCACCCGTGGGTGATGTTCGGAGTTGTGCCGTTGTTCGGCTTCGCGTCGGCTGGGGTGCACCTCACGGGCGGGCTTGGCGCCTTGGCTGCGCCGCTCCCGCTGGCGGTCGCGCTTGGCCTGTTCCTGGGGAAGCAGCTCGGCATCTTCAGCGCGATCTGGCTGGCGGTGAAGGCCGGGCTCGCCGAGCGCCCGGCCGGAGCGCGCTGGCGCCAGATCTATGGCGCGTCTGTGCTTTGCGGGATCGGCTTCACGATGAGCCTGTTCATCGGTGGGCTCGCCTTCCCCGGCCAGCAGGCGCTGATCGACCAGGCCAAGGTGGGGATCCTCGCCGGCTCGCTAGCGGCCGCTATAACCGGCTTCCTCATCCTGCGCTTCACCTCGACCGTCGACACGATCGCCGACGACGAAGCCGAGGCGGCGGAAATCTTCGGAGCCGACCAGGACGAGCGCTAGAGCTTTTCGGTCAGCTCCGGGACGATCTTGAACAGGTCGCCGACCAGGCCGACATCGGCGACCTGGAAAATCGGGGCTTCCTCGTCCTTGTTGATGGCGATGATCGTCTTGGCGTCCTTCATGCCGGCAAGGTGCTGGATCGCGCCCGAAATGCCGATTGCGATATAGACTTCGGGGGCGACGATCTTGCCGGTCTGGCCGACCTGATAGTCGTTGGGCGCATAGCCGGCATCGACCGCCGCGCGCGACGCGCCGACCGCCGCTCCGAGCTTGTCGGCCAGCGGATCGATCAGCGCGTGGAATTGCTCGCTCGAGCCGAGCGCTCGGCCGCCCGAGACGATGATCTTGGCACTGGTCAGCTCCGGCCGCTCGGACTTGCTGAGCTCGGCGCCGACGAAGCTCGACTTGCCCGCCGAGGCGCCGGCGTCGACCGCCTCGATCGTGCCGCTGCCGCCCTCGGCCGCGGCCTTCTCAAACGCCGTGCCGCGGACGGTGATGACCTTCTTGGCGTCCTTCGACTTGACCGTGGCAATGGCGTTGCCGGCGTAGATCGGGCGGGTGAAGGTGTCCTCGCCCTCGACCGACAGGATCTCGCTAAGCTGCATGACGTCGAGCATCGCCGCGACGCGCGGGGCGATGTTCTTGCCGAAGGTGGTGGCCGGAGCGAGCAGGGCGTCGTGGTGCGCCATCAGCGCCGCGGCGAGCGGGGCGACGTCCTCGGCCAGCTGATGCTCGAGGTGGGCGCCGTCGGCGACGTGGACCTTGCCGACACCCGCGATCCTGGCGCCAGCTTCGGCGACCGGTCCGACATTGGCGCCGGCGACCAGCAAATGGACCTCGCCGAGCTTGGCGGCGGCGGTGACGGTGGCGAGGGTCGCGTCCTTGATCGACGCGCCGTCATGTTCGACGAGAACCAGGGTCTTCACTGGACAACTCCCAATGTCTTCAACTTGTCGACCAGCTCGTCGACGCTGCCGACCTTGACCCCGGCCTGGCGCTTCGACGGCTCGGTGACCTTGAGCGTTTCGAGGCGAGGGGCGACGTCGACCCCGTAGTCGCCGGGCGACTTGGTGGCGAGCGGCTTGGACTTGGCCTTCATGATGTTCGGCAGCGAGGCGTAGCGCGGTTCGTTGAGGCGCAAGTCGGTGGTGACGATGGCCGGAGTGGACAGTGCAATGGTTTCCAAACCGCCGTCGACCTCACGGGTCACTTTTGCCTGATTTCCGCCAATTTCGACCTTGGACGCAAAGGTCGCCTGGGGCCAATCCAACAGCGCCGCGAGCATCTGCCCGGTCTGGTTGCTGTCGTCGTCGATCGCCTGCTTGCCCATGATCACTAGGCCCGGCTGCTCCTCCTCGGCGACACCCTTCAAGATCTTGGCGACGGCGAGCGGCTCGACCTCTTCATCCGTCTGCACGAGAATCGCGCGGTCCGCGCCCATCGCCAGCGCGGTGCGCAGCGTTTCCTGCGCCTTGGCCGGGCCGATCGAGACGGCGACGATCTCGGTCGCCGCGCCCTTTTCCTTGAGGCGGATGGCTTCCTCGACGGCGATCTCGTCGAACGGGTTCATGCTCATCTTGACGTTGGCGAGGTCGACCCCCGAGCCGTCCATCTTGACGCGCGGCTTGACGTTGTAATCGATCACCCGCTTGACGGCGACGAGTAGCTTCATGCGGTGCGTTCCTTCAGCTTAAGCGGCGACCCGCTGCTTGACCGCAGCGACGATCTTGTTGGCGGCGTCGCCGAGGTCGTCGGCGGCAACGATCGGGAGGCCGGATTCGGACAGGATTTTCTTGCCGAGGTCGACGTTGGTGCCCTCGAGCCGGACGACCAAAGGATCCTCCAGCTTCACCTCGCGGGCGGCAGCGACGATGCCCTCGGCGATGGTGTCGCAGCGCATGATCCCGCCGAAGATGTTGACGAGAATGCCCTTCACCGCCGGGTCCGACAGGATGATCTTGAACGCCGCGGTGACCTTTTCCTTCGACGCGCCGCCGCCGACATCGAGGAAGTTGGCCGGTTCGCCGCCCGACAGCTTGATGATGTCCATCGTCGCCATGGCGAGGCCGGCGCCGTTGACCATGCAGCCGATGTCGCCGTCGAGCTTGATGTAGGCGAGGTCGTATTTCGACGCCTCGATCTCGTGCGCGTCCTCCTCGCTGAGGTCGCGCAATTCGGCGAGGTCCTTGTGGCGGAACATGGCGTTGCTGTCGAAGCCGACCTTGGCGTCGAGCACCATCAATTGGCCGCCCTCGGTGATCGCCAGCGGGTTGATCTCGATTTGCGAAGCGTCGGTGCCGAGGAAGGCGTCGTAGAGCTTGGCCAGCACGCTCGCGCATTGCTTGGCGAGGTCGCCGGAAAGGCCGAGCGCGGCGGCGACCGAGCGGCCGTGGTGCGGCATCAGGCCGGTCGCCGGATCGACCGTGATGGTGGTGATCTTGTCGGGCGTCGCGTGCGCGACCTCCTCGATGTTCATGCCGCCCTCGGTCGAGGCGACGATGGCGATCCGGCCGGACTCGCGGTCGACCAGCAACGCGAGGTAGAATTCCTTGGCGATGTCGACGCCGTCGGTGATGTAAAGGCGCTGGACCTGCTTGCCGGCCGGGCCGGTCTGGACGGTGACCAGCGTCTTGCCGAGCATCTCGGCGGAGTGATCACGCACCTCGTCGATCGAATGCGCCAGCCGGACGCCGCCCTTGGCGTCGGGCCCGAGCTCGGTGAACTTGCCCTTGCCGCGGCCGCCGGCGTGAATCTGCGACTTCACCACCCACAGGGGTCCGGGCAGTTTCCCGGCGGCGGCAACCGCTTCCTCGACGCTCATCGCGGCAAATCCCGCGGGGACCGGAACGCCGAACTTGGCGAGCAATTCCTTGGCCTGATATTCGTGGATATTCATGGCGCGCCCTACAGCACAAGGCGGACGCGAATGGAAGCGGGCCGCAAGCCCTAATGCTGGTGGTGCGGGTGGCCGGGCGCGGCGTCGGACGGACCGTGTTCGGTGATCGCGGCGATGCGGGCCTGCTGCGCCGGGGTCAGCGCGCGCTTCCACTGGGCGTCGAACATCGCCCAGCCATGTTCGGCCATTGTGTTGACCTGCACCTTGGTGCCGGACTTGAGCCCGATCCGGACATGGTCGGCGGCGGCCTTGCAGGCGGCGTGGAGGCGGGCCTTGTGCGCGCCGGCATTGGCGACCCACAAGGCGCCGTCGATCGTCTCCGCACAGCCGTTGGGCGCGGCCAGCTGGAGCCCACGCGCGGCATGTTCGCTGGCGCCCTCGGCAAAGGCAAACGGCAAGCCGAGCTTGGCATAGGGAATGGCGCGGTTGCGGTGGGCGAACGGGCCGTCGGGATTGGGGATCGGCCCGGTCCACACGTGGACCATCGCCAGCCGGCCGCGGCCGTCGCCCTTGCCGACGAAATGCTGCGGCCCGAAGCGGTCGGCGACCCAGCGCAGCAACGGACGGTCCTGGAGCGCGGCGGCGACCGCCTTGGGGAAATCGTGGACGTGCCAGACGTCGGCCGAGCCGGCGAAGCCTTCGGGCACCGGTTCGCCCGGCGCGATCCGGACATTGAACGCCACCCCGGTCAGCACGCGCTTGCCATTGACGAAGGTGTACATGAGGTTCGACGGGCGCCGGAAATCGAGCGGCATGCCGCTGACGTAATCGATCCCGCCTTTTTCGGGTGGAAGGCTGTAATGCTCGCCCATCAGCGGGCCGTCGCCGCCGAACTTCTTCCAGCCCTCGCGCCGCGCGACTTCGAAGTCGGCATAGCGCGCGACCGCGGCGCGGACGGTGGCGAGCTGGGCCTCGGTGGCCCTGGGCTGAGGTCCGGCCTGGACTGCAGGCATGGCGTGATGGTCGTGATGCTGCGCGGCGGCAGCGGTGACGAGAACCGCGGCGGCCGCGGCGCACAGCAGGAGCGTCTTCATGGCGGTGGGATGATCGGACGGGCGCCCTTAACCGTTGATGACCTGCGCGTGGTCGACCCCTCCACCAGCCTGCGCCTTCCGCCGATATTCCAGCGACGCTGGGCGCCGCCGGACCCTTGAAATCGGCTCTGCCCGTTCGGGGGAGGATTTGATACGTCCGGCGCCGTGAGTTCGCGCAAGATCATTCATGTCGACATGGACGCCTTCTACGCGTCGGTCGAGCAGCGCGACGATCCGGCGCTGCGTGGGCGCCCGGTGGCGGTTGGCGGAGGGCATCGCGGGGTGGTGGCGGCGGCGAGCTACGAGGCGCGCGCGTTCGGTGTGCGCTCGGCGATGCCGTCGGTGACCGCCCGGCGGCGCTGCCCGGACCTGATCTTCGTCAAGCCGCGGTTCGAGGTCTACAAGGCGGTCAGCCAGCAAATCCGGGCGATCTTCGCCGATTTCACCGATGCGATCGAGCCGCTGAGCCTCGACGAGGCCTATCTCGACGTCAGCGAGGACCGGCTCGCCCTGGGCAGCGCGCGGGCGATCGCCGAGCGCATTCGCGCCCGGATCCGCGCCGAGACCGGGCTCACCGCCAGCGCCGGGGTGAGCTATTGCAAGTTCATCGCCAAGCTGGCGAGCGACCAGAACAAGCCCGACGGACTGTGCGTCATTCCGCCGGCGCGCGGCGCGGCGTTCGTCGCGGCCTTGCCGGTCGGGCGGTTTCACGGGGTCGGGCCCAAGACCGCCGAGCGCATGGAGCGGCTGGGGATCGTCACCGGCGCCGATCTCGCCGCCTGGACTCTGGCCGAGCTGGAGGCGCATTTCGGATCGTCGGGCCAATGGTATTACCGGATCGCGCGCGGCATCGACGAGCGCGAAGTGCGCAGCAACCGCGAGCTTAAGTCGGCAAGCGCCGAACGGACCTTCGACACCGACTTTTCCGAGGCCGCCGACCTCCACCGCGAACTGGAGCGGGTGGCGGGGCTGGCGTGGCAGCGGATCGCACGCGCCGGAGTCATTGGCCGGACCGTGACCCTCAAGGTCAAATATGCCGATTTCACGCTGATCACCCGCTCGCAAAGCTTCGCCCAGCCGGTCCGCGACGAGGCGACGTTCGCGGCCGCGGGCGCCGAGCTGCTGGCGCGATTGCTGCCGGTGCCCAAGGGCGTCCGACTGCTCGGGCTGGGACTGCACGCGCTGGTCCGCGAGGACGACGGGCCACAGCAGCTGGGGCTGGCGATTTAGTCACAAATCTGCTATAGAATCGGTCGCGAGGGCCAGTGCGAGGTGCAGCGGCCCGCAATCAGTGTTGGATTTCCGACAGGACGGGAACTCGACCGAATGCCGTTGGGGGGCGTTTCGGTGTCGAGCGAGTTCATTCAACCGTCCACCGCTTGAGAAAGGTGATTTGATGGCAGCGAAGGCATTGAGCTTCGATGTGGGCGATTATGTGGTGTACCCCAAGCATGGAGTCGGCCGGGTGGTCGAGCTCCAGAGCACCGAAATCGCCGGCACCGCCCTCGACCTCTACGTGCTCCGCTTCGAGAAGGAAAAGATGACCCTTCGAGTGCCGGTGCTGAAGGCCGATTCGGTCGGCATGCGCAAGCTGTCGAGCGACAAGACGATGAAGGACGCGCTCGAGACGCTGAAGGGCAAGCCCAAGGTGAAGCGCACGATGTGGTCGCGCCGGGCCCAGGAATATGAGGCCAAGATCAATTCGGGCGACCTGACGTCGATCGCCGAAGTGGTGCGCGACCTGTTCCGCCCGGACGATGCGCCCGAGCAGAGCTATTCCGAACGGCAGATTTTCGAAGCGGCGAGCTCGCGCCTGGCGCGCGAACTGGGCGCGATGGAGAAGACCGACGAGAAGGGCGCGCTGGCCAAGATCCTCGAGATCCTCAACAAGGCCGCGCTGATCCATCACAAGAAGACCGAGGACGCATAGGGCGCCGGGTCGACCAACGGTTACGCGAGGGGGCGCTTCCGCAAGGAGGCGCCCTTTTTCGTACGCGGGCGGGCGAATGCGTTTGCATTGCCGACTGTCGCGGTGTATTAGCATGGCAATACGCTTTGAGGAGAGTGCCATGCGCCGCCTGTTGTTCGCCACCGCCGCCATGATCGCCGTCGCCGGCTGCAACGTCGGGGGCCGCGCCGAGACCCGCGATGCAGGGCCCGAGGTCAGCCGCAACTACGGTGTCGGCGGGTTCGACCGGATCGAGGTGATGGGCCCCTATGACGTGGCGGTGACGACCGGCGGAGCGACGCGGGTCGCGGCCAGCGGCGGCGCCAATCTGCTCGACGAGACCGAGGTGCTGGTCGAGAAGGGCGCGCTGGTCATCCGGCCCAAGAAGCACAAGGGCATGCGGTTCAACTGGAACGACGGCAAGGCGCGCTTCGCGATCAACGTCGAGGCGCTGCGCGGAGCGGCGATCGCCGGATCGGGCGACGTGTCGGTCGACAAGGTGGCGGGCGATTTCGACGGCGAGGTCGCCGGATCGGGCTCGATCGGGGTCGGCGCGCTGAGCGGCGGCCGGACCCGGGTCGAGATCGCCGGATCGGGCGAGTTCACCGCCGCCGGCCAGGTCGAGGCGCTCGAAGTCGACATCGCCGGATCGGGCGACGTTGACATGCAGGGGCTGAAGGCGCGCACCGCCGACATCAGCATCGCCGGATCGGGCAACGTCCGCGCCAACGCCAGCGAGACGGCAGCGGTCAACATCATGGGCTCGGGCGATGTCGAGCTGGGCGGCGGCGCCAAGTGCACGGTGAAGAAGGCCGGAAGCGGCAACGTGCGCTGCAACTAAAGCGCGCCCGGCGGCCGGCCGCTTGAGGCTTTGTTAACCATAAGCGGCGACAGTGCGGGCATGCGCCTGATGCTGACCATCCCGCTCCTGCTCGCCGCCGCCGCACCGGCCGCGGCGGCCGACCGCAATTTCGGAGTCAACGGCTTCGACCGGGTGCGGGTCGATGGCGACTATCGCGTGGAGCTGACCACCGGGGTTGCGCCCTATGCCAAGGCGAGCGGCGATGTGCGCGCGATCGACCGGCTCAACATCAAGGTCGAGGGGCGCACGTTGATCGTCCGGCTGGCGCAGTCGGGCGGCTGGGGCAGCGAGCGCCAGTCGAGCGGGCCGGTGACGATCCGCATCGGCACGCACGAGCTGACCACGGCGCAGGTCAATGGCGCCGGATCGCTCGCCATCAACCGGGTCGAGGGGCTGAAGTTCGAGGCCTCGGCGGCGGGGGCGGGCATGCTGACCATCGCCGATGTCGCGGTCGACCAGCTGACGGTCGTGCTGGCCGGCGCGGCGAGCGCTCGGCTGGCGGGCAAGGCCGGGCGGGTGACGGCGCTGGTGCGCGGCATGTCGGTGCTCGACGCGGGCCAGCTCGAGGTCAAGGATTCGAAGATCGTCGCGGAGGGGCCGGCGACCGTCCGGCTGACCGCGAGCGAAACCGCCAAGGTGACCGCGGCGGGAGTCGGATCGGTCAGCTTGGCCGGCAACCCGGCGTGCACGCTCGACGTCCACGGATCGGCCAGCGTCAGCGGCTGCCGGGCGGCGCGCTACTGAGCGGCACGCGGAGCCAAATCACTCGGATTCGGACTCGTTTTTCCTCGTCGAATCGCCCGCCGATGCGTTGGTGCGGCAGCGAAACGACGGGATGCGAGTTCATGCAGACTTTTCCCCTGACGGCCAGCGACGCGGCGGGCGGCGGCCCGCACAATCGGTTCGAGGTGCTGATGCGCACGGTCCGCGAGCGGCTCGGCCTGGCATCGCCGGCGGTGCGCGAGATCGCGAGCAACGATGCCGAAGAGCCGGAGCGCGGCGCTGACGGACGTGAAATCCAGATCCCGCTGCATTTCGGCGAGGACGTGCGGTTCGACACCAGCTGCCGCTTCACCGGCCGCTCGGACGGGCCGCTCGACGATTACGACATGAACGACATGCGCGCCTTCGCGCACCTCACCGGCCAATATATCCAGGAGCGGATCGACCACAGCCGCGCGCGCAACGACCGCCGCACCGCGATCCGCGACATCATCGCCCGCAAGGCGATCGAGATGGTGTTCCAGCCGGTGATCCGGATCGACCGGCCCAAGGTCGAGTTCGTCGAGGCGCTGGCGCGCTTCCCGACGTGCCGCCCGAGCGCGCCGATCGGCTGGTTCAACGACGCGTTCGACGTCGGGCTCGGGATCGAGCTGGAAGTGCTGGCGTTCGATTCGGCGATGGCGCAGATCGCCGGGCTGCCGAACACGACGGCGCTGTCGATCAACGTGTCGCCGGACACCCTGCTTTCGCCGGCGATGCAGGAGCGGCTGGCGGCGGCCCCGGCGCGGCGGCTGATCATCGAGGTTACCGAGCATCGCCCGGTCACCAATTACGTCACGCTGGGCGAAGCACTGCGCCCGTTCCGCAAGCGCGGGCTGAGGCTGGCGGTCGACGACGCCGGCGCCGGCTATGCCAACCTTCGCCACATCCTCGATTTGCAGCCCGACATCATCAAGCTCGACATGAGCCTGTCGCGCGGGATCGACCGCGACCCGGCGCGGCGCGCCTTGGCGGCGGCGCTGATCCAGTTCGCCGCGGCGGTCGATGCCGAGCTGGTCGCCGAGGGGGTCGAGAGCCCGGCCGAACTCGCCGCGCTGCGCTCGCTCGGGATCGCCATGGTCCAGGGCCACATCTACGCGCGGCCAGCGGCGATGGGGACGCTCGGCGGAGATTCGCTGGCGGCCTGACGCGCCGCTTGTGATTGCGCTCGCAGCCGCTAGCCTCTCGTCTTTGGGGGTAGGGCATGCGGTGGCGGGGGTTTCGGCCGGCGAACGGCTGGCGCGGGTTGCTGGGCGAGATCGCGATCATCGTCGCCGGCGTGCTGATCGCGCTCGGCGCACAGCAGGCAGTCGACAATTGGCGCTGGGACCGCGACGTGGCCGCCGGGCGCGAGGCGCTGCGCGAGGACTATAAAGCGATCGTCACCAATGCGCGCGAGCGCAAGGAGCTCGACGGCTGCATCCGCGCCCGGCTGGGCGAGTTGGCGGGCATGCTCGACCGCGACCCCGACCACACGCCGGGCCTGCAGCGCTTCGGCAGCCCGCCCGAGCGGCCGTGGGCGTCGCGCAGCTGGGACAGCCTGGTCGCGACCGAGGTGTCGACCCACATGTCGCGCGACGAAATGCTGAGTCATGCCAATATCGCCGCCACCGCCCGGACCGCGGAAGAAAAGGTGGTCGAGGAAATGCGCGCCTGGGCGCATCTTTATTCACTGACCGGGGCGCGGCGGCCGCTGGCGTCGGGCGAAGCGGCGGCAATCCGACAGTCGCTTGCGCTGGCGATGTACCGGCTCAATTTGGTCCGGTTGACCGCGCCGCAGCTGGAGCGCGAGATCATGCAGACCAAGCTGCTGACCAAAGCCGATCTTGCCGAAATCGACGAGAATGTGGCGCGGCTTCGGACGGGCCCGAACTGGCAGGGCAATTGCGCGCCGGTGACAAGGGCGGCGGGCGGCGGGGTCGAAGCCCCTTATGACCCGGCGATCCAGACCGACCCGCTGTGGCAGCAGCGCGCCGCCGCGCAGGCTCAGACCAGGGCGAGGGCGGCGAGCCGGCCGTAGAGCGCCGGCGGGAGCTCGCCGAGGCCGCTGTCGTCGGGCGTGGTGTCGGCGTCCGCCTCGAAATAGCGCCAGCCCTGGTGGGCGCGCTTGGGAATCGGCGAGACGATCACCAGCTCCGACGCGCAGACGATGTCGACGCGGCCGTCGCTGCGGTCGTCGAGGCGGAGGATCTGCTGGCGCGCGACAATGCGGTGCTTGACGATCCAGTGGAGCGCCCCGCCGGGCAGCTCGTCGGCGCGACGCGGGCGCATGCGGGTGGGGACGCGAACCTCGCCGGACTGGGTGACGCGGCGGGCGATTCGGTTCTTCAGCGCCTCGACGCTAGCGCAGCCGACGGCGACCTTGGTGAGATGAAGCGGCACGGACAGCGACATAGGGTGTTCGAGCGGCGTACGGGAGGCCCCTGATGGAAATCGTTGTCCGGGCCCATGAGGCGCCAGCGGGCATCAACGGTTGGCGTGGACCCCAGCCTTCGCTGGGGTGACGGGGCTTTAGGCGCCGAGGCCGGCGAGGGTGGCGAGGCCGAGGAAGGCGAGGAAGCCCATCGAATCGGTGACGGTGGTGACGAACACGCTCGACGCCACCGCCGGATCGGAGCCGACCCGCTCGAGGGTCAGCGGGACGAGCACCCCGGCGAGGCCGGCGACGATGATGTTGACGAGGATCGCGGCGGCGATGACCGCGCCAAGATCGCGGTTGCCGAGCACCGCCCACACGCCGAGCCCGAGCAGGATGGCGATGGTCGCACCATTGAGCACGGCGACGCTGAGCTCGCGCTTGATGGTGCGCCAGCGGTTGGAGCTGGTCAGCTGGTTGGTGGCGATAGCGCGGACGGTCACGGCCAGCGCCTGCGTGCCGGCATTGCCGCCGAGCGCGGCGACGATCGGCATCAGCGCGGCGAGGATCGCGAATTGCTCGATGGTCGCTTCGAAGCGCGAGATGACGAGGGTGGCGATGAGCGCGGTGCCGAGGTTGGCGATCAGCCAGCGCACGCGGTCCTTATAGGCATCGCGCACCGGCTCGTTGATGTCGCCCTCGCCGGCGCCGGCCAGCGCGAGCGTGTCCTCGCTCGCTTCCTCCTCGATGACGTGGACGACATCGTCGACCGTGATCATTCCGACGAGGCGGCCCGAGCCGTCGATCACCGCGGCCGAGATGAGGGCGTATTTCTGGAACTTGAGCGCGACCTCCTCCTGGTCGAGATCGACCGGGATGAGGGTCTGCTCGCGCTGCATCAGCTCGCCGACCGCGCGGTCGCGGGGCGAGCGCAGGATGGTCGACAGCTTGCAGGTGCCGATCGGGTGATGATCGGGCGAGACGACGAAGATTTCCCAGAAATCGGTCGCCAGCTCCTCCGACGAGCGGAGGTAGTCGATCACCGCTCCGACGGTCCAATGTTCGGGCACCGCGATGAGATCGCGCTGCATCAGGCGGCCGGCGGTCTCCTCGGCGTAGGTCAGCGCTTCCTCGACCGCGGCGCGGTCGTCGGGCTCCATGCGATCGAGCACGGCGCGCTGCTCGTGCGCCTCGAGGTCCTCGATCAGCGCGACCGCGTCGTCGGTGTCGAGCTCGCCGGCCAGTTCGGCGACTCGCTCGGGCGCCATTTCGTCGAGCAATGTCTCGCGGACGTGCTCGTTCAATTCGGCGTAGACGTCGGCGTCGACGATCTCGGCCAGCGCCGCGACCAGGCCCTCGCGCTCGTCGGCGGCGGCGAGCTCGATGAGGTCGGCTACGTCGGCCGGGTGAAGCGGCTCGACCAGCGCTCGGGCGGTGTCATTGTCGCCGGCGGCGACGCAATCGAGCACGCGCGCGACGAACGGGCCGGTCAGCCGGTCCTCCTCGTCCTTGATCGGGTCGGGGCGATATTCGGCGGAGGGCAAGGGCTGGGCGGCGATGTTCTCGCTATCGTCCATGGCCGGTCCCCTTCACGCGTCGCGGCAGTCCCTATGACCGCGGCGGCTCTGGCGCAAGCGCGGGGAGGCCCCTACATGGCCGCCAACCCCAACGGAGATTCGACAGCATGGCCGACACCTTGACGCTCACCCTTTCGACCGGCGGCGATGTCGTCATCAAGCTTCGCCCGGACCTGGCGCCCGGCCATGTCGAGCGGATCAGCGAGCTGGCCAAACAGGGTTTCTATGACGGCGTGCCGTTCCACCGCGTGATCCCGGGCTTCATGGCGCAGGGCGGCGATCCGACCGGGAGCGGCATGGGCGGCAGCGAGCTTCCCGACCTCAAGGCCGAGTTCAGCGCCGAGCCGCACACGCGCGGCACCTGCTCGATGGCGCGCACTTCCAACCCCGACAGCGCCAACAGCCAGTTCTTCATCTGCTTCGACGACGCGCGCTTCCTCGACCGCCAGTACACCGTGTGGGGCCAGGTCGAGAGCGGCATGGAGCATGTCGACGCGCTGCCGACCGGCGAGCCGGTGGCCAATCCGGGGCGGATCGAGAAGGCGGTCGTCGCCTAACGGCGCATCGGCTGGGCCGCGCCGTAGGTCAGGCTTCGCCACAGCCATTCGGCGGGGCCGAAGCGGTAGCGGGCGAGCCACCAGCGGCTGACGGCGACCTGGGCGGCGAACAGCGCCGGCGCGAACAGCAGCACGAAGACGAGGCCGAAGCGGCCGAGCAGGCCGAGGCCCCAGCCGTAGAAGACCAGGCCCTGGACGATGGTCTGGGCGAGATAGTTGGTCAGCGCCATGCGCCCGGCCGGGGCGGCCCAGTCGAGCCAGCGGTGGCGGCCGGCGGCCCACAGCAGCGCCGCGGCGGCGGCATAGCCCAGCGCGAGCGTCGGGGTCGACAGGCAGTAGAGCGTCTCACTGACCATCTCGGTGGCCGCGCCTTCGCCCATCAGCGGCTCGGCGAGGACCCGGGCGAGGGCGAGCGGGAGGCCGGCGCCGAGGCCGATCATGGCGACGCGGCGGAGCAAGGGGCGGAAAGCGGCGGGGTTGGCGGCGATCGCGCGGCGGCCGACCCACAGGCCGATGAGGAACATCGCCAGCACCTTGGCCGGGCGCATTTGGTAGACGAGGTCGGCGACGCGGAACAGGATTTCAGGGGCGTGGACCGCGAATTGCTCGAAATAGTTGCGGTCGCGATAGTAAGCGAGCGGCGACTGGTCGGGGTCGATCCCGGCCGCCCGAAGCGCCGACATCCCGGCGCCGAACAGCGGCCGCGACGGATCGAGGCCGCCGGCGTGGATCATTACCGACCAGGCGATCGGCGCGAGCCACAGGGCCGCCGCCCAGATGAGCAGGGTGCGGTCGGCGGACCTGCGGAACAGCAGCAGGACCATGCCCATCAGCGCGTAGAGCGCGCGGATGTCGCCCATCCACAGCAGCAGGAGGTGGGCGAGGCCGAAGCCGAACAGGATGGCGAGCCGCCTGAGATAGCGGCCGGCGCCCTCGCCGCGCGCCTCGAGCCGACCGAGCTGGATGGCGAAGCCGATCCCGAACAGGAGCGAGAAGATCGAATAGAATTTGCCGACCACCAGCCATTCGATCAGCAGCTCGGCGAGATCGTCGAAGCGGGCGCCGAGGGCCGCGGCGCGCTGAGCCTCGTCCATCATGCCGAAGCCGATGAAGCCGACCATGTTGGCGGCGAGGACGCCGAGCAGGGCCCAGCCGCGCAGCCCGTCGAGGAGGTGCGAGCGCTCGCCCGGATCGACCGGTGTGCCGTTCATGCGTTTCCCCCTGCCCCGGCCCGCGATACAGCATGACGGAGGCGCAACAAAGGACAAGCGGATGAACATGGTCACGATCATCACCGGCGCCTCGGCCGGGCTGGGAGTCGATTTCGCGCGGCAGCTGGCGGGGCGCGGTGAGCGGCTGGTGCTGGTGGCGCGGCGCAAGGACCGGCTCGACGCGCTGGCGACGGAGCTGGGCAACGCGCGCGCGGTGGCGCTCGACCTCGGCGAAGCGGGGGCGGCGGGACGGCTGATGAAGGACCTTGCGGCGCACGGCGAGGAGGCGCGGGGCCTGATCAACAACGCCGGCTTCGGCCTGTGGGGCAAGTTCGCCGCGCTCGACGGCACGCGGCAGCGGGCGATGATCGATCTGAATTGCGGGACGCTGGTCGAGCTGACGCACGCGGTGCTGCCGGCGATGCTGGCGCGGGGCGACGGGGCGATCCTCAACGTCGCCTCGACCGCCGCCTTCCAGCCGGGGCCGGGCATGGCGACTTATTTCGCGACCAAGGCGTTCGTGCTGAGCTTCAGCGAGGCGCTGCACGAGGAAGTGCGGACGAGCGGCATCCGGGTGACGGCGCTATGCCCCGGACCGACCAAGACGGAGTTCGGCGACGTCGCGGGGTTCAAGGGCAACGGCATGTTCGACAAGCTGAGCGCTGGCTCGGCCGAGGTGGTGGCGCTGGGGCTGAAGGCGCTCGACTCCAACCGCGCGGTGGCGATCCCCGGGCTGGTCAACAAGCTCGGCGCGCAAGGCCACCGCTTGTTCCCCCGCGCACTGCTGCGCAAGGTGACCGCGGCGATCAAATCTTAGGCGGCGGCGCGGCGCTCCTTGAGCCGTTCGGTCAGATCGATGAAGCGCGGGTCGGCGCGGATCACGTCGAAATCCGAGTCGGTCTGCAGCCACATTTCCATCTCGCTGCCGCTATTCGCAGCCCATTTCTCGAGCGCGGCGAAAGCTTTGTCGACCTCCCCGAGCTGGGTGTAGGTGCATGCGGCATTGTAAGACACGATCGGGTCTTCGGGATCGATGAACATCGCCCGCTCGAGCCAGTCGATCGCCTTCTCGCGCTCCCCGATCCGCGCCAGAGTAGGTGCCCCCAATTGGGCCGGGCGGGAATTCTCGGGATGGAGGCGAAGCGCCTCTTCGGCGCGCTTGATCCCAATCCGCGCGTAGCGCTCGGCATCCGCCTGGCGATCGAGCGCCATCAGCACCGAATCGACCAGCATCGGGCTCTGCCAGTCCTCGGGATTGAGATCGACCGCGCGCTCGAACAGCGGCACGGACGCGTCCAGATTGCCTTGCGTAACGTGGAAGCGAGCGTAGGCGAGGTTCGCGTCGAAGCTGTTGGGATCGGCCGCCAGTGCACGGTCGAACGACGCCGTCGCCCCAGCCACGTCGCCGCGATTGCTGAGCGCGACTCCGCGCGCGACATGCGCCTCCGACAAATTGGGATCGAGCGCGATCGCCTTGTCGGCGGCAGCCAGGATTGAATCCGTGTCGATCACGTCGCGATACCAGTTTTCGAGCCGCGCATCGCAGATCGCCATGCCGGCATAGGCGCGCGCATAATTGGGATCGATCTCGACCGCCTTGGCGAACATCTGGCGCGCGAGACGAAGGAGGATGCGGGTCGAATTGAAGAAGAACTGCCGGCCCTTGAGATAATAAGTGTAGGCCTCGACGTTGGCGGTGGGCGCCTGGGTGATCGCCTTCTTTTCCTGCGGCAGGAGCTTGATCTTGAGCTCACCGACGATCGCCTGGGTGATCTCGTCCTGGATGGCGAAGATGTCGGTCAGGTCGCGGTCGTAGCGGTCGGCCCAGACGTGGCCGCCGCTCGCGCCGTCGATCAGCTGGGCGTTGACTCGGACCCGCTCCCCGGCCTTGCGCACGCTGCCTTCGAGAATGAAGCGGGTGCCAAGCTCGGCCGCGACCTGCTGCAGCTGCACCGCCTTGCCCTTGTAGGTGAAGCTGGTGTTGCGGCCGACGACGAACAGGCCGCTGACCTTGGACAAATCGGTGATGATGTCCTCGGTGATGCCGTCGGAGAAGAACTCCTGGCCGGGATCGTCGCTCATGTTGTTGAACGGCAAGACGGCGATCGACGGACGCTCGTCGGCGGCTGGAGCGCTGTCCTTGCCGGCGCTGCGCGACCGGCCGCTGCCGATGGCGATGTGATAGACCTGGACCGGCGTTTCGATGTTCTTGAGCGTCTGCAGCCCGGCGTCGGTAAATTCGACGTCGCTGCGCGTGCCGACATTGTCGCGCACCGAGGCCGACACTGCGACCCCGCCGGGCTTGGCCACCGCTTCGAGCCGCGAGGCGACATTGACCCCGTCGCCGTAAAGATCGTCGTCGTCGACGATCACGTCGCCGAGGTGAATGCCCATGCGGAACTCGATCCGGCGGTCGTCGGGCACGTCCCCCTGGCGGGCGCGCATGTCGCGCTGGATCTCGACCGCGCAGTCGAGCGCTCCGACGACACTCGGGAATTCGACCAAAGTCCCGTCGCCGGTCAGCTTGACGGTGCGCCCGCTATGTTCGGCGATGCACGGATCGAGCAGCTCGCGGCGGAGCGCCTTCAGCGCCTCCAGCGTGGCCACCTCGTTCGCGCCCATCAGGCGACTATATCCGACGACGTCGGCAGCCAGGATTGCGGCGAGTCGACGCTGCATCGCCGGTGTGTGCCCTGTAGTAAACGAAAACACAACGCGCGCAGGGGTTTGCGCGGGCGCTCTTTTATCGCGCGGATGCGCCGCCATATTGAACCTCGAGCGGGGGTCTTCCGTTCGTCCGGCCGGGGCCGGGCCTGTTCACACAAATTCGAGGATCGTCGATGGCGGATGCGGAAACCTTGACCCGGCTGCAGGTCGCCAATCTGGCGCCGGGCGACAGCGGCCGCGGCGTGGCGCGGCTGCCGCTGGCGCTGATGAAGGAGCTCGGGCTCAACGAGGGCGACGTGATCGAGATCGTCGGCAAGCGCAGCACCGGCGCGCGCGCGATCCGGCCGTATGACGACGACGCCGGGCTGGAGATCATCCGCCTCGATGGCCTGCAGCGCGCCAATGCGGGGGTCGGCTCGGGCGATTTCGTCGAGGTCCGCAAGGCGACGAGCAAGCCGGCGACGCGCGTGGTGTTCGCGCCGGCGCAGGACAATATCCGGCTCCAGGGATCGGCCGAGGCGCTGAAGCGCAGCTTCGCCGGCCGGCCGCTGTGCGAAGGCGATACCGTCGCCACCGCCGGCCACCAGCGGGTCAATGCCGACATGCCGGAGCACATCCGGCAATTGCTCAACGCGCCGGCCTTTTCGCTGCAGGAAGTGCGGATGACGGTGGTCTCCGCCTCGCCCAAGGGGATCGTGCACATCGGGCCCGAGACGGCGGTCGAGCTGCTGCCGGAGTTCACCGCCAAGGTGAAGGGCGAGCGGCGCGCCGACGTGACTTACGACGATCTCGGCGGAATGGGCGACACGATCGACGCCCTGCGGGAGATGGTCGAGCTGCCGCTGCGCCACCCCGAGCTGTTCCAGCGGCTGGGAGTCGACCCGCCGCGCGGGGTGCTGCTGCACGGGCCGCCGGGGACCGGCAAGACCCGGCTGGCGCGCGCGGTGGCGAACGAGAGCGAGGCGCAATTCTTCCACATCGCCGGGCCCGAGGTGCTGGGCAGCGCCTATGGCGAGAGCGAGAAGAAGCTGCGCGAGATTTTCGAGGAGGCGAGCAAGGCCGCGCCGTCGATCATCTTCATCGACGAGATCGATTCGATCGCGCCCAAGCGCAGCCAGGTTTCGGGCGAGGCGGAGAAACGGCTGGTGGCGCAGCTGCTGACGCTGATGGACGGGCTCGAGCCGCGGCAGAATTTGGTGGTGATCGCGGCGACCAACCGGCCCGAGGGGCTGGACGAGGCGCTGCGCCGGCCGGGGCGGTTCGACCGCGAGATCATCGTCGGCGTGCCCGACGAGACGGGACGGCGCGAAATCCTGGCCATCCACACGCGCGGCATGCCGCTCGCCGAGGGCGTCAATCTCGACGAACTGGCACGGCGCACCTACGGCTTCGTCGGCGCCGATCTGGCCGCGCTGGTACGCGAGGCGGCGCTGGAAGCGGTGCGGCGGATTATGCCCAAGCTCGATCTGTCGCAGGACAGTATCCCGACCGAAATCCTGGATGCGCTGTCGGTCGAGCAGAACGACATCGATAATGCGCTGAAGCGGGTCCAGCCGTCGGCGATGCGCGAAGTGATGGTCGAGATGCCCAACGTCGGCTGGGACGACGTCGGCGGGCTCGACGAGGCGCGCGACAAGCTGCGCGAAGGCGTGGAATTGCCGCTCAAGCATCCCGCCGCGTTCCGCCGGCTCGGCATCCGCCCGGCGCGGGGCTTCCTGCTGTACGGGCCGCCGGGCACCGGCAAGACGATGCTGGCCAAGGCCGCGGCGCGAGAGAGCGAGGCGAATTTCATCGCCACCAAGTCGAGCGACCTGTTGTCGAAATGGTATGGCGAGAGCGAGCAGCAGATCGCGCGGCTGTTCGCGCGGGCGCGGCAGGTGGCGCCGACCGTGATCTTCATCGACGAGCTCGACAGTTTGGTGCCGGTGCGCGGCGGCGGGATGGGCGAGCCGCAGGTCACCGAGCGGGTCGTCAACCAGATATTGAGCGAGATGGACGGGCTCGAGGAGCTCAACAATGTCGTGCTGATCGGGGCGACCAATCGGCCCAATCTGATCGACCCGGCGCTGCTTCGGCCGGGGCGGTTCGACGAGCTGATCTACGTCAGCCCGCCGGACACCGCCGGGCGCCGTCGGATTTTGGCGATCCACACCAAGAACATGCCGCTGGCCGACGATGTCGACTTGGAGGATCTGGCGCGGCGGACGGAGAATTTCACCGGTGCCGACCTTGAGGATCTGACCCGCCGCGCCGGGCTCACCGCGCTCCATCGCGACCTGCACGAAGGCGCGGTGACGATGGCCGACTTCGAGAAGGCGCTGGGCGAGACGCGCGCATCGGTGACCGAGGAGATGCTGGCCGATTATGCGCGCATTCGCGACACGCTGAAATCGGACGCGGTGAAGCCGGTCGGCGGGATCGGCTTCGTTTCGCCGGGCATGCTCCGGCCGCGCGGGCGCGACCAGGGCAAGACCTAGAGCCGGCGCCACGCCCAGATGGCGAGGATGACGAGGCCGCCGGCGCACAGCAGCGACGGCAGGTCGGGGTCGAGCGCGTAGATCAGCATCGCGAGGGTCGGCGCGGCGACATAGGAGATGCCGTTGGCGGCGGTGATGATGCCGGCGATCGCGCCCTGTTCGGCGAGCGACACGGCGAGGCTGGCGCCGCCGGTGAAGCCGGGGCGGGTGAGGCCGAAGCCGAGGCTGGCGAGCGCAAAGCCGACCACCAGGCCGTAGAGGTCGGCGGCGGCGGCGAGCACCGCGAAGCCGAGCGCGGCGATAAGCGCGCCGCCGGCGACCAGCGCGCGCGGGCCGATCGCGAGGCGGGGGATGATGCCCCATTGCGCGGCGAGCGTGGCCGTGGCGCCGGCCATCAGCACGATCGCGATCGGGCCTTCCGAGCCGACCGGGGCAAGCGCCAGGCGGTCGATGACGAGAAAGCCGAGATAAGTCAGCACGGCGGCCTGGGCGTGGCCGGCGGCGACCCCGGCGACGATCCAGCGGCGGATCCGGCGGTCGGTCCAGCGCATCGGCTGGAGGCCGCGCGGGGCGGTCGCGGCGACCACGCTGGCGCCGGTCGTCGGAGTGGCGATCGACGGATAGCTCATCGCCGCGCCATGGCCCGAACGGCGGCCGCGGCGCGGGCGGGTGTCGTCGGGCAGCCAGCGCCAGATCGCCAGCCACACGCCGAGGCCGATGATGGCGAAGCCGAAGAATGGCCCCGGCAGTCCGACGAACGGAAGCACGAACAATGGCGCCATCGCCGGGCCGATGATCGTCCCGAGCCCGAAGCTGGAGGCGAGCGCCGACAAGGCCGCGACTCGCGCGCTGCGGCGGGTGCGCGAAGCGAGATAGGCCTGGGTCGCGCTGGGGGTCGCCGAGCCGAGCGCGCCGTAGATCCCGCGTGCAATCCCGAACAGCACGAAGGCCGCGATCCCCCCGACCAGGCCGCTCAGCCCGGCCTCGAGCGCGAGTCCGCACAGGAGGGTCGAGACGACGAAGCCGCCGACCCCGAGCAGGGTCAGCGCCTTGCGGCCGTGGCGATCGCTGGCCCGCGCCCACATCGGCGCAAGAACGACCCACAGCACCGCCGAGACGGTGTAGGCGATGGCGGTGAACACGTCCGGGATGGCCATCGCCCGGCCGATCGCCGGCATCACCGACTGGACCGCGGTGTTGCCCGAGGCGGCGAGCAGCATGGCGGCGTAAAGCAGCAGGAAATGGCCGCGGCGCATCGCCGTCCCGCCCACTCCCCTGCGCTCGGCGATCCATTGCATGGCCGCGCTCTAGGGCCGGCCTGCCGCGTTCGCAAAGCGGCGCGTGCAACTGGACAAGGCCCCGCGCATTTGCCAACGCGAGCCCCCATCACGTCGCCGGAGCAATGATGTCCACCCCGTCCGCCCGAACCTTGAAAGGCCCGCGCCGGTTCGTCCGCCGCGTGGCGCACCGGGCCAATTCGCCGAAGTGGCAGTTCCTGCGCGGCTTCCTCAAGAACCCGGTGATGGTCGGATCGGTGATCCCGTCGAGCCGGGTGCTGATCGACAAGATGCTGGCGCCGGTGGACTGGGAGAAGACTCGCCTGTTCGTCGAATATGGGCCGGGGGTCGGCACCTTCACCCGCCCGATCCTCGACCGGCTCGGCCCCGATGCGCGGCTGATCGCGATCGACACCAATCCCGACTTCATCTCCTATCTGCGCAAGACCATCCCCGACCCGCGGCTGATCGCGGTCCACGGATCGGCCGCAGAGGTCGAGCGGATCATCGCCGAGCACGGCTTCGCGCACGCCGACTTCGTGCTGTCGGGCCTGCCGTTCTCGACCCTTCCGCCGGGAGTCGGCGAGGAAATCGGAGCGGCGACGTCGCGCGCGATCCGGGCGGGCGGCGCCTTCCTGGTCTATCAGTTCAGCCCCAAGGTGCGCGAATTCATCGCGCCCTTCTTCGAGCGCATCGAGCGCGGTTTCGAGTGGATCAACGTGCCGCCGGCGACCCTGTTCTGGGCGTGGCGCGAGCCGGCGGGCGCCAAGGCCTAGTCGACGAAATTCATCCGCCGGGTGACGGTGTAATCCATCGACGTCACCAGGAAATGCGACACCGCCCATTTTAAGCGCCGCCAGCCGGTCGCGCGCCGGGCGTGGATTTCGGGCGTAATCTCGAGCGAATCGGCGACCTCGCCGTCGACAAAGGAACGGATCGCGGCGGCGAAGGCGGCGTCGTCGATGCGGAGCATCACCTCAAGGTTGAGATAGATGCTGCGGAAGTCGAAATTGGCCGAGCCGATGTGGACGATGTCGTCGGCGATGTAGAGCTTGGTGTGGAACTTGGCGGGCTGATATTCGAACACCCGCACGCCGCGCTTCAACAGCCGATTGTAGGTGTAGCGGGCGGCGGCGATGGTCGCATTATTGTCGGATTTGGCGGCGGTCACCAGCCGCGCGCTGCCGCCGCGCTCGACCACTCCGCCGATCCGCCGGAGCATCGCGCGGGACGGCGAGAAATAGGCCGCGACGATGTCGAGGCGGCGCGCGCCGAGGATGTCCTTGACGATCTGGACCGGCCACGGGTTGTGCTTGCGCATCGGCCCGCTGAAGCGCCAGGCGAGCGGCCCGCTGCCGCGGCTGTGGCGGGCAATGATCCGCCGGAGCTTGCGGATCAGCGGCCGGGGACCGCGCACCCAGCGCTCGAGCGCGTCGAAATAGTCGCCGAGCTCGGGGACCGCCGGTCCGTCGACCGCGAGCCAGATGTCGCGCCAGTGCTGGGGCCCGATGTCGGTGAGATAATGTTCGTTGATGTTGGCACCGCCGATGATCGCCGCGCGGTCGTCGACGACGATCATCTTCTGGTGATTGCGGATGAGGTAGCGGCGGCCGATCTTGGGGTGGAAGATGCAATGGTGGCCGCCGGCCTCCGACAAGGGATCGAGGAAGGCGGGGCGGATCGCGCCGCTGCCGAACTCGTCGAGCAGAACGCGCACGTCGACTCCGCGCGCGGCGGCGCGGATCAGCGAGTCGAGCACGAGGCGCCCGGCATCGTCCTCGGTGAACATGTAGAACAGGAGGCGGATCGAGGAAGTCGCGGCCTCGATCATGCCGATTAGGGCGTCGAACCGCTCGACCCCACCGGCCAGCAGGCGCAGTCGGTTGCCGGCGACCTGGAGGTCGATCGGGGCTTGGGCGGCGCTCATCGCCCTTGCTGTGGCGGGCCGTGGCGCGCGGCGCAAGGCAGGGGCCGGGCGGCGCCGCGATTGACTTTGCGAGGCCTGCTGCCTATCTGCACCGCCTTCCCAGCAGGGCCAGATATTAAGCGGAGCGACCCATGGCGCGCGTGACGGTTGAAGATTGTGTCGACAAGGTTTCGAACCGGTTCGACCTCGTGCTGCTCGCGGCGCAGCGGGCGCGCCAGATTTCGGGCGGCGCCGACCTCACCATCGACCGCGACCGCGACAAGAACCCGGTCGTCGCGCTGCGCGAGATCGCCGAGGAGACGGTTCGTCCCAAGCACCTCGAGGAAGCGATCGTCGGCAATCTGCAGCGCGTGCGGGTCGACGAGGACGACGAGACGGACGAGCTGGCGAGCTTGAGCGAATCGGCCGAGGCGCTGCGCCTCACCGCCGCCGCGCCGCCGCGCCCGACCCCGAGCGCCAGCGAATATGAGTAAGGAAAGGCGGCTTAACCAGCCGCCTTTTTCTTGAGTCCCTCGGCACCGCGGCGGAGCTCGGTGCCGGTCGAGACGTCGAGCCACATCAGATCGTTGAGCTGGAGCGGCCGGCCGTCATGGGCCTGGACGCTGATTCGGCGTACCGGCTTGCAGTCGCGGGTGTCGGCGAGGACGATGTCCTGGCTGCCGTGGCCCCAATCCTCGCCCCATTGGCGCAGCGCCAGTACCACCGGCAGCAGCGCTTCGCCCTTGGCGGTCAGCGAATAGACCACCTTGCGGCGGTCGTCGGGGTCGGGATGGCGCTCGAGAATGCCGCCCTCGACCATCCGGCTGAGCCGGTTGGAGAGGATGTTGCGGGCGATCCCGAGACCGGCCTGGAACTGTTCGAAATGCTGGAGGCCGTTGAGCGCCCCGCGCAGGATGAGGAAGGCCCAGCGCTCGCCGATCAGTTCGACCGCGGGGGGCAAGGGACAGGTCAGCGCGGCCCGGCGAAAGGCCTCGATATCGGGATGTTCGACCAGCATGTGCCGGTTCAACGCAAGAACTCCATTGGTCTTCATTGACACAGCGGAACCGAAAATAACAGTTGCGAATGAGGACTGGTATCGCTAGATGGGTTGCTCTCCGCAACTTAAATATGATGGAGCCGCCCATGACTCGCTTTGCCTCGATCGCCCTCGTCGCCGCACTCGTCGCCGCCCCCGCCACGGCCGGCACCTATGCCGCGAAGCCGGTCGCCGGTGGCCAGCCGGCCAAGGTCGTGACCCGCGACGTCGCGTGGAATTTCGCCGGCGGCGCGTTCGTCGGCCGCACCGACCAGAGCCGCCCGGTGGTGCTGTGCCAGGCGCTGGCCAAGAAGGTCGGCCCGATCGCCAGCTTCACCGCCGACGGCCGCCCCCTGAGCGCGGCCGAGCTGGCCAAGTGCAACGGCAAGGCCGGCGGCGGCCAGGCGGTCGCCAACGCCAACTGATTTCTCCCCTCGCCGACCCACGGCGAGGCGATCGCGCCCGGCTCCCTCCCCTCCTCGCCGGGCCCGTCAGGGGCGGTCCTTCGGCCAATGCGGCCGAGCGGCCGTCCCTTTTCGCACTTGCGGTAAGGGGGCGTCTCCCCCCACATGGTCGCCATGCTCCGCCAATATGAGCTGATCGAGAGAGTAAGGGCCTACGACCCCGACGCCGACGAGGCGCTGATCAACCGCGCCTACGTCTTCTCGATGAAGGCGCACGGGGCCCAGGTGCGGGCGTCGGGCGACCCCTATTTCAGCCATCCGATCGAAGTCGCCGGCATCCTCACCGATCTGAAGCTCGACGACGAGACGATCGTCACCGCCATCCTCCACGACACGATCGAGGACACGGTCGCCACCCCCGAGCAGATCGAGAAATTGTTCGGGACATCGGTGGCGCGGCTGGTCGATGGGGTGACCAAGCTCAGCAAGATCGAGGCGCAGTCGGAGAACGAGCGCCAGGCCGAGAATCTGCGCAAGTTCCTGCTCGCGCTGTCGGGCGACATCCGCGTGCTGCTGGTCAAGCTCGCCGACCGGCTGCACAACATGCGCACGCTCCATCACATCAAGAATGAGGACAAGCGCCGGCGGATCGCGCGCGAGACGATGGATATCTACGCCCCGCTGGCGGAGCGGATCGGCATGTACGAGATGATGACCGAGATGCAGACGCTGGCGTTCCGCGAGCTGGAGCCCGACGCGTTCGCCTCGATCACCCGGCGCCTCAACCAGCTCCACGCGGCCGGCGGCGACCTGGTCAGCCGTATCGGGCTGGGCCTGCAGCTCCATCTCGCCGACCACGGTCTCGACGCCGAGGTCACCGGGCGCGAGAAGCACCCCTTTTCGATCTGGAAGAAGATGGCCGAGCGGCACATCAGCTTCGAGCAATTGTCGGACGTGATGGCGTTCCGGGTGATCGTCGACAAGGTTGAGGATTGCTACCGCGCGCTGGGCCACATCCACGAGCGCTGGCCAATGGTGCCGGGGCGGTTCAAGGACTTCATCTCGACGCCCAAGCGCAACGGCTACCGAAGCCTGCACACGTCGGTCATCCACGATTCGAAGATGCGCATCGAGGTCCAGATCCGAAGCCGCGACATGCACGCCCAGGCCGAGCGCGGGCTTGCGGCGCACTGGGCCTATAAGGAAGGCAAGCCGGCCGCCGACCTGCACGTGCCGTGGGTCGACGAGCTGGTCGAGATCCTGGAGCACGCCGACAGCCCCGAGGAGCTGCTCGAGCATACGCGCATGGCGATGTACCAGGATCGCATTTTCGCGTTCACTCCCAAGGGCGAGCTGATCCAGCTGCCCAAGGGCGCGACTCCGGTCGATTTCGCTTATGCGGTGCACACCGATCTGGGCGACCGCACGGTCGGCGCCAAGGTCAACGGGCGGGTGGTGCCGCTGCGCACGCTGCTCGACAATGGCGACCAGGTCGAAATCCTCGCGTCGGAGGCGCAGCACCCGCAGCCGAGCTGGCTACGGTTCGTGGCGACGGGCAAGGCGCGCTCGTCGATCCGCCGCTTCGTGCGCCACAAGGAGCGCGACGAGACGATCGAGCTGGGACGCAAGATCTATGACGAGATCGTCGGGCGGCTGCCGGCACCGCTGGCCGGAGAAGCGCTCGGCCGGGCGGTCAAGAAGTTCAAGCTCGAGGACAGCGAAGCGCTGATGATGGCGATCGCCCGCAAGCGCATCCGCGACGAGGAAGTGATGGAGGCGCTGATGCCGGGCTCGGCCGGCGGCGACACCGCGCGGCGGCCGCCGGCGCAGCGCCAGGCGATCTCGATCAAGGGGCTGACGCCGGGCGTCGCCTTTCATCTCGCCGATTGCTGCCACCCGATCCCGGGCGACCGGATCGTCGGCCTGAGGCGCGAGGACGAGAGCATCGAGGTCCACGTCATCGGCTGCGACCGGCTGGCCAGCGGGATCGATGCCGACTGGCTCGACCTGGCGTGGGGCGACGAGAGCGAGGGCGGTCGGGCGCGGCTGTGCGTCATCCTGCGCGACGTCGCCGGGGCGTTGGGCGAGATGGCGGGGATGATGGGCGCGCAGCGGGCCAATATCGTCAACCTGGCGCTGGTCCACCGCGACGGCAGCTTCCACACCTTCCACCTCGACGTCGAGGTCGACGACCTCGCCCACCTCCACGCCTTGCTGGCCGCGCTGCGCTCGGCAGACAGCGTGTCGAGCGCGGAGCGGCTCTAGGCCTTCCGCGCTTTCGGCTTGCGGATCGAGTCGGCGCCGCCGGCGGCGAGCACGGCGAGGGTGACGAGGTCGGACGAGGCGGCGGTCATCGGCGCGATCTGGACCGGCAGCGGCATGCCCAGCAGATAGGGGCCGAGCACGCTTTCGCCGCCCAGCGCGCGCAACAGCTTGGCCGAGATGTTGGCCGATTGCAGGCCCGGCATGATGAGGATGTTGGCCGGGCCGGTGAGCCGGCTGAACGGGTAGAATTTGCGCTGCATGTCGAACGTCAGGGCGACGTCCGGGCCCATCTCGCCTTCATATTCGAAATCGGTGACGAGCGTGTCTAGCAGCTTCACCGCGTCGCGCAGCTCGGCGATGTGGCGGCCGGGCGGATTGCCGAAGGTGGTGTAGCTGATGAACGCGACCCGCGGGTCCTGGCCCATGCGGCGGGCGAAGGCGGCCGAGCGGATGGCGATGGCGGCGAGCTGCTCGGCGGTCGGGCGCTCGGTCACCGCGGTGTCGGCGATCATGATCGTGCGCTGGCGCCCGACGACGACGTTGATTCCGAACGGTTCGGTGCCGTTCTCCTCGTCGAGCACGACCCGGACCTCGCGCAGCGACTGGCTGAACGGGCGGGTGGTGCCGGTGATCATCGCGTCGCCCTCGCCGAGCGCGAGCATGGCGGTGGCGAAGATGTTGCGGTCCATGTTGACCATCCGCTCGGCCTCGCGGCGCAGCATGCCGTGGCGCTGGCGGCGCTTGTAGAGATGCTCGACGGCGCGGTCGACGAGCGGCGAGTTGCGGCTGTTGAGCACCTCGTAGCTTTCGGCGTCGTCGACTCCCAGCGCGCGCAGCCGGTCGTGGACGTCTTCGCGACCGACCAGCACGGGCACCCCGTAGCCGCCCTCCTTGAAGGCGATCGCGGCGCGCAGGACGTTCTCCTCCTCGCCTTCGGCGAACAACACGCGCTTGGGATTGGCCTTGGCCGCCTCGAATGCCAGGCTCAGCGCCGAAGCGGTCGGATTGAGCCGCTTGCGAAGCTCGCTTCGATAGACTTCGAAATCGCGGATCGGGCGGCGCGCGACGCCGCTGTCCATCGCCGCTCGGGCAACGGCGACGGGGACGATCTCGATCAGCCGCGGATCGAACGGCGCGGGGATGATGTAGTCGAGCCCGAAATGGTGGGCGGTCCCGCCATAGGCCGAGGCGACTTCCTCCGGCACCGCCTCGCGCGCCAGCGCGGCGAGCGCTTCGGCGGCAGCGATCTTCATCTCGTCGTTGATGCCGGTCGCGCGCACGTCGAGCGCGCCGCGGAAGATGAACGGGAAGCCGAGGACGTTGTTGACCTGGTTCGGATAGTCCGAGCGGCCGGTGGCGATGATCGCGTCCGGACGTACCGCGCGCGCCTCCTCGGGCAGGATCTCGGGCACCGGATTGGCCATTGCGAAGATGATCGGCTGGGGCGCCATGGCGGCAACCATTTCGGGCTTGAGCGCTCCCGCCGCGCTGAGGCCGAGGAACACGTCGGCACGTTTCAGCGCCTCCTCCAGGCTGCGCGCCTCGGTCGGGACGGCGTGGGCCGATTTGAACTGGTCCATCTTGTCGCGGCCGGGATAGAGCGGGCCGGAGCGGTCGCACATGATGACGTGGTCGTGGCGGACACCCATCGACTTGATCAATTCGGTGCAGGCGATCGCCGCCGCGCCGGCGCCGTTGACCACCACCTTGATATCCTTGAGCGCGCGCCCGGTGAGGTGGCAGGCGTTGATCAGCCCGGCGGCGGTAATGATCGCCGTGCCGTGCTGGTCGTCGTGGAACACCGGGATGTTCATCCGCTCCTTAAGCGCCTGCTCGATGATGAAGCATTCCGGCGCAGCGATGTCCTCGAGGTTGATCCCGCCGAAGCTCGGCTCGAGCAAAGCCACCGCCTCGATGAACTTGTCGGCGTCGGCGGTGTCGAGCTCAAGGTCGATCGAATCGACGTCGGCGAAGCGCTTGAACAGCACCGCCTTGCCTTCCATCACCGGCTTCGAAGCGAGCGCGCCGAGGTTGCCAAGGCCAAGGATGGCGGTGCCGTTGGAAATGACCGCGACGAGATTGCCTTTGGCGGTGAGATCGTAGGCGCGATCCGGATCGGCGGCGATCTCCTCGACCGGGATCGCCACGCCGGGCGAATAGGCGAGGCTGAGGTCGCGCTGGGTGGCCATCGGCTTGGAGGCGATGATTTCGATCTTGCCGGGCCGGCCGCGGGCGTGGAAATCGATCGCCTCGTCGCGGGTGAATTTGACGTTGCTTTCGCTCAAAGCGCTCTCCCTTGCGGCAGCGCTTTAGCGGCCTTTGGAGCGATGAGTCACCCTCGCTTGGGCGAAGCTTTGGGGCTAGCAGGGGAAGCGATGGCCCGAAGCGACGAGACCGGCGGCAAGGTAACGCCGATGATGGCGCAATATCATGCGCTCAAGGCCGAGGCCGGCGATGCCCTGCTGTTCTACCGGATGGGCGATTTCTTCGAATTGTTCTTCGACGATGCGAAGGCCGCCGCGGCGTGCCTCGACATCGCGCTGACCAAGCGCGGCGCCGATGGCGGCGAGCCGGTGCCGATGTGCGGCGTTCCGGTCCATTCGGCCGAGGTCTATCTGGCGCGCCTGATCCGCGGCGGCTTCGCGGTTGCGATCGCCGAGCAGATCGAAAGCCCGGCCGAGGCGCGGCGGGCGCGCGGATCTAAGGCGCTGGTCGAGCGGGCGATCGTCCGGCTGGTTACTGCCGGGACGCTGACCGAGGAGGCGCTGCTGGCGCCGGCCGCAGCGAACTGGCTGGCGGCGGTGGCCCGGGCTGGCGAGGAATGGGCGGTCGCAGCGGCGGACATCTCGACGGGTCGGTTCGAGATCACGCGCTGCGGCTTCGGCGAACTGAAGAGCGAACTGGCGCGGATCGATCCGGCCGAGACGATTTGCGACGGCACGGTCCCGGGGATCGCGGCGCGGCCGGGCAAGGGCGGGTTCGACAGCGCCGGCGGCGAGCGGGCGCTCAAGGCGCGGTTCGCGGTCGCCACGCTCGACGGGTTCGGGGAGTTGAGCCGCGCCGAGCTGGCGGCGGCGGGGGGCCTGCTGGCCTATCTCGACGCGACCCAGAAAGACTCGGGCGTGTTCCTGGCCGCGCCGCGGCGCGTGGCGCGCGACGCGCATGTCGGGATCGACCAGGCGACCCGCGACAGCCTCGAGATCTGCCGCTCGGCGCGCGGCGAGGTGAAGGGCAGCCTGTGGCACGAGGTCGACCGCTGCGTCACGGCGGCAGGACGGCGGATGCTTGCCAGCGATTTGTCCGCGCCACTGACCGAGCGCCGGGCGATCGAGCGGCGGCTGGCGCTGGTCCAGCATTTCCACGATCAGCAGCCGCTGCGTGCGCGGGTGCGCGAGGCGCTGAAGGCGATGCCCGATATCGGCCGGGCGCTCGGGCGGCTGGTGGCCGGGCGCGGCGGACCGCGCGACCTGGCGCAATTGCGCGACGGGCTCATGGCTGCGGCCGCGCTGCGCGATCAATGGAACGGCGGTGGGCCGCTGCCCGATCTGCTCAAGGAAATGATGCCGGCGCTCGGCGGCCATGCCGCTTTAACCGACCGGCTGGCGCTGGCGCTGGTCGACAGCCCGCCGATCGAGGCGGCGAAAGGCGGTTATATTGCGACGGGCTTCGACCCCGCGCTCGATGCCCTGCGGGAGGCGTCGAGTGACGGCCGGCGGGCCATCGCCGCGCTCGAGGCGCGCTATCGCGAGGCGACCGGCGTGGCGGCGCTCAAGATCCGCCACAATGCGGTGCTCGGCTATCATATCGAAGTGCCGGCGCGGCATGCCGACCGGCTGATGGCGCCGGACAGCGGCTTCGCGCATCGCCAGACGCTGGCGGGAGTTGTCCGGTTCAATTCGCCCGACCTGCATGAGGAAGCGGGGCGCGTCGTCGAGGCCGGGGCGCACGCGCTGGCAGCGGAAGCCGCGCACCTTCAACGACTGACCGCGTTGGCGGTCGAGCGGCGCGAGGCGATCGCCGAGACCGCGGATGCGGTGGCGCGGATCGATGTCGCCGCGGCCAATGCCGAGCGCGCCGCCGTGGACGGCTGGTGCCTGCCGGCGCTTGAGGATCAGCCGTGCCTGGAGATCAGCGCCGGGCGCCATCCGGTGGTCGAGCGCGCGCTGCGCGAGACCGGCGAGCGGTTCGTCGCCAACGACGTTGCGCTCGGGCCGGCCGACCGGCTGTGGCTGATCACCGGCCCCAACATGGGCGGCAAGTCGACTTTCCTCAGGCAAGCGGCGCTGATCGTGCTGCTCGCCCAGGCCGGCTGCTACGTGCCCGCCGCGGCGGCGCGGATCGGGATCGTCGATCGCCTGTTTAGCCGTGTGGGAGCCTCGGACAATCTGGCGCGCGGCCGCTCGACTTTCATGGTCGAGATGGTCGAAACGGCCGCTATCCTGGCGCAGGCGACCTCGCGCAGCCTGGTGATACTCGACGAAATCGGGCGCGGCACCTCCACCTATGACGGATTGGCGATCGCCTGGGCGGTGGTCGAGGCGATGCACGACACGGTCCGCGCGCGAACCCTGTTCGCGACCCACTATCACGAGCTGACCAGGCTCGCCGGACGGCTCGACGGGCTGTCGCTGCACCATGTCCGGGCGCGTGAATGGAAGGGCGATCTGGTCCTGCTGCACGAAGTGGCCAAGGGGGCGGCCGACCGCAGTTACGGGATTGCCGTGGCGCGGCTCGCCGGGCTGCCTGCCGCGGTGGTCTCCCGCGCGAAGGAGGTGCTGGCCAAGCTCGAGAAGGGACGCGAGGCGACCGGCGGGATCGCCGCGGGGCTCGACGACCTGCCGCTGTTCGCCGCCGCGATCCCGAGCGAGCCGGCGAGCAATCCGGTGGCCGATGCGCTGGCGGAGATCGAGCCCGACCGTTTGAGCCCGCGCGAAGCGCTCGAGGCGATTTACCGGTTGAAGCAATTGGCGAGCGAGCGCGGCGGATGATCAGGCCGCGCTTCGAGCTAATCGAGGAGCGGCGCGCGATCATCGACCGGCGGGCGCTGGCCGAGCGAATGATGGGCCTGGATGGCGACGCTCAAGCGGGCCTGCTCGACGCGGCGCTTCGCAACGGTCGCGCACAGATTGCCCAGCGGCTTGCGATTGCTCCGGCGCGCGGGCGCAGGGCGGCAGCGGCGATGGCCTATCTCGCCGACCAGATCCTGCGACTGACCATGGATCTCACGGCCGTTGGGGAAACAGACGACAGCCTGGCGCTGATCGGCCTCGGCGGCACCGGACGCGGCGAAATGGCGCCGTACAGCGATGTCGACCTGCTGTTCCTCGTGCCCCCAGGCGCGCACGGCGCCTGTGCGAGCCGGATCGAGGCGATCCTCGGGATGCTGTGGCAACTCGGCTGGAAGGTCGGCCATGCGGTGCGCGATCCGGGTGAGCTGATGCAGCTGGCCGGCGAGGATCTCACCATCCGTACGGCCTTCCTCGAGGCCAGATGGATTTGGGGCGACCAGGCGCTGTTCGACTCGGCCTGGGCGGAGTTCGCGCGGGCCTTTGTCGGAACCCACGACAAGGCGTTCGTCGCGGCCAAAATGGCCGAGCGCGATGAGCGGCACCGGCGCATGGGCGACAGCCGCTATGTCGTTGAGCCCAACATCAAGGACGGCAAGGGCGGGCTTCGCGATCTCCACACGCTGCGCTGGATCGCCGCGTCGGCGCTGGGGATCGACAGCAGCGCCGGGCTGGTCGAGGCGGGACTGCTGAGCGCGGCCGAGCAGCGGCGGTTCGAGCGCGCCGAGCGTTTCCTGTGGGCGGTACGCTGCCACCTTCACCTGATTGCCGGCCGCGCCGAGGAGCGGCTTGGCTTCGACCACCAGCGCGAGATCGCCGCCGCGCTGCGCTACGCCGACCGGCCGGGCAAGTCGGCGGTCGAGCGGTTCATGCAATTCTACTTCTTGCAGGCCAAGGCGGTCGGCGACCTGACCGGGATCCTGCTGGCCCAGATCGACGATCGGCTGGGGGCACGCGGGCGGCGCTTTGCCCTGCCGACGTTCCGCCGCAGGCCGGGCAAGCTCAACGGCTTCTGCCTCGACCGCGGGCGTTTGTCGGTGCCGAACGAGCGCTTCCTCGCCGAGCGGCCGCAGCGGCTGATCGAACTATTTGCGCTGGCAGCCCGCGAGGGGCTGGAGATCCACCCGGCGGCGATGCGCTCGGCGGCGCGCAGCGTGCGGCTGGTCGACGGGGTGCGCGACGACCCCGAGGCCAATGCCTTGTTCCTCGAGGTGCTGACCAGCCGAGCCCAGCCGGACCTGGTGCTGCGCTGGATGAACGAGGCCGGGGTGTTCGGCCGCTTCGTGCCCGACTTCGGCCGGGTCGTCGCGCAGATGCAGTTCGACATGTACCATCACTACACGGTCGACGAGCACACCATCCGGGCGATCGGGCTGACCGCGGCGATCGAGCGCGGTGAAATGGCCGAGGATCATCCGCTGTCGACCGCCCTGTTCCGTCAATTGGGATCGCGCCGGACACTCTATGTCGCGGTGCTGTTGCACGACATCGCCAAGGGCCGCGGCGGCGACCATAGCGAGATCGGGGCGGAGATCGCGCTCGAGCTTTGCCCGCGGCTCGGGCTCGACGAAGCGGAGACCGAGACCGTCGCCTGGCTGGTGCGCCACCATCTGCTGATGAGCCGCACGGCACAGCGGCGCGACCTCAGCGATCCGGCCACGATCACCGAATTCGCCAACGCCGTGCAGAGCCCCGAGCGGCTCCGCCTGCTGCTGATCCTGACCGTCGTCGACACCCGCGCGGTCGGGCCTGGCACGTGGAACGACTGGAAGCGGCGGCTGCTTCGCCAGCTGTACGATTCGACCGAGGAGAAATTGCGGCTCGGCCACAAGCAGCGCGGGCGGAGCGAAGCGGTCACCGCGCGGCAGGACGAGCTGCGCGCGCAACTGGGCTGGCCGGCGGCATCGTTCCGAGCGCACGCACGGCGGCTGCCCGACAGCTATTGGATCGCCGAGCCGATCGACTGGCAGCGCGCCAACGCGCTCCAGATCGCCGAGGCCGAGGCACAGGTCGGCGAGATCGCGCCGAGCGTCAGCGTCGCTGATGAGCCGGAGCTGGCGGCGACCCGAGTGAGCGTGTTCGCGCCCGACCGGCCCGGACTATTCTATCGCATCTGCGCCGGGCTGGCGGCGGCGGGCGCGTCGATCGTCGATGCGCGAATCCACACCACGCGCGATGGGTTGGCGCTCGATAATCTCGTCGTCCTGACCGGCCAGGGCCGTGCCTATGGCGACCAGCGGATGCGCGGCCGATTGGCGCGCGCGGTCGAGCAAGCGATTGGCGGCGAGACGCTCCCGACCCTCCCGGCGATTTCGCCGATCGCTCGACGCCAAGCCGCGTTCCGGATCGCGCCATCGGTCGTGATCGCCCCGCGCGCGTCGAACCGGACGACGGTGATCGAGGTCAAGGCGCGCGACCGCGCCGGACTGCTGGCGCGGCTCGCATTGGCGATCCACAGCCAGGGGCACCACGTCCATTCGGCGCATATCGCCACCTATGGCGAACGTGCGGTCGATACCTTCTACGTCACCAACGGCGCCGGCCGGAAACTGGCAGTCGGCGAGGCCGAGGAGCTTCGCCGGGCGCTGCTGGCAGCGGCGGCCGAGGACGCAGTGGACCTTCGCGCCGCATAGAAAAAAAGGGCCCCACCCGAAGGTGAGGCCCCGGATCGGTTGCGCCTTTAGCCGCGCTCGGGTTCCGGCGGCGGCGGCGGAGGCGGAGGCGGCGGAGGGCAGCTTTCCGTCGCCAGGATCACCGAGCCATCCGGGCAGGTCTGGGTTGCCGGAGCGGGCGGCGGCGGGGGCGGCGGCGGCGCTTCGACCACCTCCTCGACCACCCGCGGAGCTGGCTGCCACTTGGCACGCAGCGTCAGGCCGTACATCCGCGGATCGCCGAGGAAGGCGGCATAAAGCTGGTTCGAGCGGTTGGGCGGCGACGGCAGGTTGCAGAAGCCGTTGGCCGCGCCGCGCTCGGTGCAGCTGCCCTGCAGGAAGGCGTCGAACGCAACCTGCTGGTACTTTTCGTTGAACAGGTTCTGGGCCCACAATTCGATCGCCCACGCGCGGTTGGCGCCGGTCAGGCCGATGCGCCCGTTGACCACCGTATAGGCGGGCTGGGTCTTCTCGATATCGAGGTCCGAGCCGGTATTGTACTTCGAGTTGTGGCGAACGTCGAAATAGACGAGGCCGCGCATCCCGCTGTTACCGATCGGCGGGGTCCACGAAATCGACGAGGTGAGCGTCAGCGGCGAGGCCGTCGACACGCGCCGGCCGGGCAGCTGGAACAAGGCGTTGGTGAGCGGCCGGCCATCGGCGCCGACCAGATCGTCCTGATAGCGGGTGTCGGCATAGGTCAGGCCGGCATTCCACATCACGTTGCTGAGCGGCCGGGTGAACAGTTCGACCTCGACACCCTTCGACACTACGCCGGCGCGTTCCTTGCCGTCGCAGGCGCCGGTCGTCGGGCTGTTGTCGCTGTCCGCGCCGTTGAGATCGTCCGAGCAGCTGTTGATGTTCTCGACGATGAAGTTGACGCCGTTGAAGGTGTTCAGCTGGAAGTTGCGGAACGACTGGTGGAACAGCGCGACGTTGAGATCGAACCAGGTGCCATTGTACTTGGCGCCGAGCTCGAACGCGTCGTTGGTCTCCGCCTTGAACTCGAGCTGGTCGATGGTCGACGGAACACAGCCCAACGGCTGCGCACCGGTCTGCGGGCAGACCGCGCCGGCGACATTCAGGCCGAACGAATTCTGTGAAATCTGCCGGGAGAAAGCGGTCCGATCGAGGTTGAAGCCGCCCGCCTTGTAGCCGCGCGAATAGCTGAGATAGGTCAGCAAGCGATCGACCGGCTTGAAGCTGAGCACCGCAGTGCCCGACAGCTTGTTCTCGGTGCGCTTGCCGTCATATTCCTGCAAGCCGCCCGGCACCCTCGGGATGACGCACGGCAGCTGCGCGAGCGAGCCGCCGGTGAATGCGGCGCACGACGTCAGATTGTCGGT
The DNA here is from genome assembly GCF_003499275.1 of Sphingomonas mesophila. Classification (GTDB taxonomy): domain Bacteria; phylum Pseudomonadota; class Alphaproteobacteria; order Sphingomonadales; family Sphingomonadaceae; genus Sphingomicrobium; species Sphingomicrobium mesophilum. The sequence continues at coordinate 1,867,818 of NZ_QWDF01000001.1, forward strand.
CAGCGTCGCATCGAGCTTCTTGGTTTCGGTGGTGTAGCGAAGACCAAGCGTCAGCTTGAGGCGCGGCGTGATCGCGAAGATATTGTGCGTGAACAGCGCGAAGTTGTTGCTGGTCTGGCGATAGTCGTCGACGAACCCCTGGTCCTGGAACAGGAACGGCGCGCCGTTGACGATGCCGAGGTTCTGGAAGCCGTTGTTGGTGAACGGCGCGGCGCTGAAGTTGATCGCCGGGACAATCGTCGTCGGCCCGGCGAGCAGCGCCGGATTGTTGAGCCGGGCAAAGGCGCCAATCGCGGTGATCGTCTGCGCCAGCGACGTCGCCGCGGCGAGGTTGCCGCCCGCAACAGCAGCGTTGAACGAGGCGATCAGGCCGCCCGAAGCCAGCGGCGCGTCGCGCACGCCCTGGGCGATCGCGCTGCTGAAGCAGGTGTCGCCGTCCGCCGGAGTGACCAACCCGGGCTGGTTGGCGATGCGGGCGAAGGTCACCGCAGCGAGGCACGACGACAGATCGTCAAAGTCGCGACCGTAGCGGTTGGAGTCGCGGCTGCGCAGCTTCTCGTTCGCGTAATAGCCGCCGATCAGCCAGTCGAACCGGTCGCCCCAGGTTGTCCCCTGGAGGCGCAGTTCCTGGCTGAACGTCTTGAACTGGTTGAACGCGGTGCCGTCGTCCGGGCGGTAAGCGAAATCGAGGTTCGAGTAGTCGATGTCGGTGCCGCGAATGACCTTGTTGTAGCGATAAGCGGTGATGCTGGTCAGCTCGGCCGGCCCGAAGTCGTAGGTGGCTTCGCCGGACAGGCCCCAATCCTTGACGTCGCCGCGATAGCTGCGGCCGGGCGAGATCACGACGTCGCGCTCATAGGTGTCGTCGGGGATGATGCCGCCGATGCCGGTGAGCAACGGGGCGAAGGTCGACGGCTGGCGGGTCGCGCCGCCGCTGCCGTCGCCAAGCGCATCGCTGACCGGTAGATACGGCGCCGCGCAGCATTCCTCGTCGCGAGTCGAATAATCGCCTATCACGCGCAGCGAGAAATTGTCGTCGGGCTGGTAAAGCGCCTGGCCGCGCACCATCCAGCGGTCGCGGTCGTTGACGTCGCGTCCCGAGACCAGATCCTCGACGAAGCCGTCACGCTTGACCATGACGCCGTCGATGCGCGCGGCGAGCGAGTCAGTGATCGGGCCGGTGGCGCCCATCTCGAACCGGCGCAGGTCGTAATTGCCGATCGTCGCTTCGCCATAGATTTCAGGAGTGAAGCGCGGCTTGGCAGTGATCACGTGGATGAGGCCGGCCGAGGTGTTGCGGCCGAACAGCGTGCCTTGCGGGCCGCGCAGCACCTCCACCCGGTCGATCGGGCCGAGTTCGGTCAGCGCGGTGCCGATGCGGCTGCGGTAGACGCCGTCGATGAACACGCCGACCGAGCTTTCGAGGCCGGGGTTGTCGCCGACCGTGCCGATACCGCGAATGTTGGCGCGCGCGGCGCCCGCTTCCGACTGGGTCGAGGCGACCGACAGGGACGGGGAAATCTGCTGGACCTGGCGGATGTCGCTGGCACCGGTCTTCTCGAGCTGATCGGCGGTGACCGCCGAAACCGCCATCGGCACGTCGCTCAAGGCTTCGTTGCGGCGGGTCGCGGTGATGACGATCGCATCGTCGTCAGCGCCCTCTGCCTGCTGCGAAGCGGTGTCGACATTGGCTGCGTCGGTCGGCGCCTCGGCCGGAGTCGCGGGTTGCGGCGTGGTGTCCTGCGCATATGCGGGAACCGACAATGTGATGAAGGCCGCCGACAGCAGCCAGGACGTTTTGCGCATTTCTACCCCTCCATTCACACCGCCCGGCGTGGAGCGGCGTAATTGAGCGAGGCTAATCGAGAGCGGCGGCGCAAGGAAGCGAGCCGTAAGGCCGGGGGGCAGAAGGCGGAGCATAGCGACAGAAATGCAACACTTGCCGCGCCCTGCACGCTTTCCGTAGCGTCAGCTTATTTGGGGGCGAGCACCATCAGCATCTGGCGGCCTTCCATGCGCGGGTGGGCCTCGATCTTGGCAAGATCGGCGACCTGTTCCGACGCGCGCTGAAGCACTGCCATGCCGAGCTGACCGTGGGCCATCTCGCGGCCACGGAAGCGCATGGTGAGCTTCACCTTGTCGCCATCCTCGAGAAATTCGACGACCTTCTTCATCTTGGTGTCGTAGTCGTGGTCGTCGATGTTGGGACGCATCTTGATCTCCTTGATCTCCTGCGTCTTCTGCTTCTTGCGCTGCTCGTTGGCCTTTTTCTGGGCTTCGTACTTGTAGCGGCCGATGTCGAGGAACTTGGCGACCGGCGGATCGGCGCCGGGGCTGATCTCGACCAGGTCGAGGCCGACGGACTGGGCCTGCTCGAAGGCCTCCCGGGTGAACATGACGCCCAGATTCTCGCCATTCTCGTCGATCACCCGAACCTTCGGGGCTTGGATGAACTGGTTGAATCGGGGGCCGGTCATCGGCGGCGGCGTCATTGGCCGCCTCATCGGGGGTCGTATAGCAGGCTCTCCTTGTGAGTCGTTGTCAGCGCGCGAGTTAGGCGCTTCGGCGCGCCAAGGGAAGGCTGCGCCAGAAGCGCAAACCATTTTTCCGAGGCGCTGTGGCGGCGCGGCGTCAGCTAGCGCAGGTCCGGCGGGACAGCCTCGGCGGCGAAGGCGGCGACCGCCTCGTCGAGGCGCATCACCTGCTGGTGCTCGTCGCTGCCGAGGCGGCGGACCGCGACGCTGCCCTCTTCGGCCTCGCGCTTGCCGACCACCAGCAGCAGCGGGACCTTGGCCAGGCTGTGCTCGCGCACCTTGTAATTGATCTTCTCGTTGCGGACGTCGGCCTCGGCGCGAAGGCCGGCGGCCTGGAGCTTCTCAACGACCTCGCGGGCATAGTCGTCGGCATCGCTGACAATGGTCGCGACGACGATCTGGCGCGGTGCCAGCCACAACGGGAATTTGCCGGCGTGGTGTTCGATGAGGATGCCGATGAACCGCTCGAAGGTGCCGAGGATCGCGCGGTGGAGCATCACCGGACGATGCTTCTCACCGTCCTCGCCGATGTAGGTCGCGTCGAGCCGGTCGGGCAGTACGCGGTCGGACTGGATGGTTCCGACCTGCCAAGTGCGGCCGATGGCGTCGGTGAGGTGGAATTCGAGCTTCGGAGCGTAGAAGGCACCCTCGCCGGGAAGCTCCTCCCAACCGTAGTCGTCGGTCGCCCGGCCCGACGCGGCGACCGCGTCGCGCAGCTCGGCCTCGGCCTGATCCCACATCGCGTCGCTGCCGAAGCGCTTGTCGGGGCGGAGCGCGAGCTTGATGGCGTATGTGTCGAAACCAAGGTCACGGTAGACGCTGTCGAGCAGGTCGCAGAAGCGCTGGACCTCGCCGACGACCTGGTCCTCGCGGCAAAAGATGTGGGCGTCGTCCTGCGTGAACTGGCGCACGCGCATGATGCCGTGGAGCGCCCCGTGCGGCTCGTTGCGATGGCAGCAGCCGAACTCGGCCATGCGGATCGGCAGTTCGCGATAGCTGGTAATGCCCTGCTTGAAGACCAGCACGTGGGCCGGGCAATTCATCGGCTTCAAGGCCATCCAGTCGCCCGCGCCGGAAATGACCGGGCCGTCTTCCTCGACGTTGGGCACTTCGTCAGGGACGACGAACATGTTCTCGCGATATTTGCCCCAGTGGCCGCTTTTCTCCCACTGGCGCGAGTCCATCAGTTGGGGAGTCTTGACCTCGACATAGCCGGCCGCGTCGAGGCGGCGGCGGATGTAGGCCTCGAGCGCGCGCCACACGAGATAGCCGTTGGGGTGCCAGAACACGCTGCCATGGGCCTCGGCCTGGAGGTGGAACAGGTCCATCTCCTGGCCGATCTTGCGATGGTCGCGCTTGGCCGCTTCCTCGAGCCGGACAAGATGCTCGTCGAGTTGCTTCTTGGTGAGCCAGGCGGTGCCGTAGATCCGGCTCAGCATCGGGTTGGCCTGGTCGCCGCGCCAGTAGGCGCCCGACACGCGGGTCAGCTTGAACGCGCGCGGGTCGAGCTTGCCGGTCGAGGGCAAATGCGGGCCGCGGCACAGGTCGATCCAGTCGGCCTCGCCGTGGCCTGTCTTGTACATCGAGATCGGCTCGTCGGCCGGAAGCTCCATCACCCACTCGGCCTTGAACGTCTCGCCGTGGTCGATGAAGAATTGGCGCACCTTCTCGCGGTCCCACACCTGGCGGACGAGCGGCTTGTCGGCGGCGATGACGCGCCGCATCTCCTCCTCGATAGCCGGCAGGTCCTCGTCGGTGAACGGGCCGCGGCCGGGGGGCGGAGCGAAGTCGTAATAGAAGCCGTCGTCGGTCGCCGGGCCGAAGGTGATCTGGGTGCCGGGAAACAGGTTCTGGACCGCCTCAGCAAGAACGTGGGCGAAGTCGTGGCGGACGAGCTCGAGCGCGTCCTTCTCGTCGCGGCTGGTGACCAGCGCCAACGCGGCGTCTCCCTCGAACGGCCGGGTGAGGTCGCGCAGCTCGCCATCGACCCGAGCCGCCAGCGCCGCCTTGGCGAGGCCGGGACCGATCGCCGCGGCGACATCGGCCGGGGTCGCGCCTTCGGGCACCTCGCGGACCGAACCGTCGGGAAGGGAGATCTTGAACATCTGCGACATCGCTGAGGCCAGTAGAGCCGCGCTGGCGGGGCTTCAAGGTGCGGCGAGTGGACAGTGCAGTGGTTTCCTAGATGGCGGCCGCGGGGCGTCAAGGCCGCTTGACATTGCTCCGCGCCGTGATGTAAAGGGTCATTTACATGATGACAAAGGAGCTTGATATGGACGAGGCCAAGACATCGCGCCTGTGGCCGCTGGTCGCGGCGGAGGCGGTGGTGGTCGCGCTGCTGGTCGCGGCGACCTTCGCGTTCGACCTCGACTGGATCGGAGCGGCGCTGATCGTCGCGGCGGTCGCCGGCTTCACCCTCGCCATCGTCCGGAGCGGCGAACGGCGGGCGCGCACGAGCGGCAATTTCTCGCCCGCGATGGCCCGCTACAACCGGCGCATGCTGGCCGGCGGAGCGATCTACGTGGTCGGACTGTTCGGAGCGATCCTGGCCCACGACAACCTCAATCTGCCGAGCGCCGCGGCGTTCCTGGTCGCGCTGGCGCCGTCGATCGGCGTGCTGGCGATGATCGCGGCGATGGGCCGGCTGATCGTCGAGGAGGAGGACGAGTACCTCCGCTACCGCTTCGTCCGCGCCGCCTTGTTCGGGCTCGGCACGCTGCTCACGCTGGCGACGGTGTGGGGCTTCTTCGAGCAGTTCGACCTGGTGCCGCACGCGCCGGGCTGGATGGCGGTGCCGGTGTTCGCGCTCGGCCTGGGGATCGCGCAATGCGGCCGCTGGGGGCGGGAATGAACAACCGCCTCAAGGTGCTCCGGGCGGAACGCGACTGGAGCCAGCAGGACCTCGCCGACCGGCTCGCCGTGTCGCGCCAGAGCGTCAACGCGATCGAGACCGGCAAATACGATCCGTCGCTGCCGCTCGCGTTCCGAATCGCGGCGCTGTTCGACCTGCCGATCGAACGCATCTTCGACCCGAAAGGATAGTTTCATGCTTGCCCGATTGATCGCCGCCGCGCTCGCCGCGAACGCACTCGCCCTCCCCTCGCCAGCCGCTGCGGCCGCCAAAGCCGCGCCCGGCGCCGAGGTCGCCCAGCCGGTGCGCTTCAGCGTGGTGACGCTGGGCAAAGGCCCGGACGTGATCCTGATCCCCGGACTGTCGAGCCGGCGCGAGGTGTTCGCGGCGACCGCCGAGCGGTTGCGCAAGACCCATCGCGTGCACCTGGTGCAGCTGCGCGGGTTCGGCGAGCCGGCCGGAGCCAATGCCGAGGGGCCGGTGCTGGGGCCGTTCGTCGCCGAGCTTGGCGCCTATGCCGCGCGGCTCAAGCGGCCGGCGCTGATCGGCCATTCGATGGGCGGGCTGAGCGCAATGATGATCGCCGCGCGCTTTCCCGACGTGGCGGGGCGGGTGCTGGTGATCGACGCGTTGCCGTTCATCGGGCCGCTGTTCGGCGCGGCCAGCGTGGAGGCGCTGCGCCCGCAGGCCGACATGATGCGCGCGATGCTGCTGAAGAATGCCGGCGCGGCGAAACCCGATTTCGCGCTCAGGACCGACTGCCGCCCCGGCCCGGCTCCGGCGGCGCCGGCCGGCACGATGACCAACAGCGCGCAAGGGGCGTGCCTGGTGGCGGCCGGCGCGAAAAGCTCCGACCTGCGCGTGGTGGCGAGCGTGATGCACGAGGTGATGACAACCGACCTGACGCCCGAGCTGGCGCGGATCCGGGCGCCGCTGACCCTGCTCTACCCGCAGGACGACCGCCTGCTCAGCGCCGAGGCGGCGGCGCGGATTTATGGGGACGCCTATGCGCCGCTGAAGTCGGCGCGGCTGGTGCCGGTCAAGGGCAGCCGTCACTTCATCATGCAGGACCAGCCGGCGGCGTTCGCGCGCGAGGCGGATGCGTTTTTGAAGTAGGGTTCCCAGCCTCGAAAAAAGATAAGTATTTCCTTTACCTAGGGAATTTAGATAAGCTGTCTTCGTCCGGGAGACTTGTAACGTGCGTATTTTATCTGTGATCGCGCTCAGCGTGCTGGCGTCCGCACCGACCCTTCTCCCTTCCGCGCGAGCGTCAGCGCATAGTGGCGGCCTCAACGCGGAAGGGTGTCACAATAATCGGAAGACCGGCGGCTATCACTGCCACGGTGGCGGCAGGTCGGTGAAGGCTTCAAGCATTTCGGGGCCACAGCGGGCATTCGGCGGCGGCGGCGGACGGGGCGCATTCGTCAACTGCTCGGCGGCTCGAGCCGCCGGCGCGGCGCCAGTGCGCGCTGGTGATTCCGGCTACGGTTCACATCTAGATCGCGACGGCGATGGGGTCGGCTGCGAATGATTCTCCCGGCGCTGCCGCTGCTGCAGATAGCGAATATACCTGAGTGCCAGTTGGTGGCGGCGTTGGATGCTTTTTTGGAGTAGGCAGAAACGGATGCTTCGCTCACTGCGCGCGCCGTTCGCCACCTAGCTTTGAATGCCCGTTCAGTTTTGAGCGTGGTCCGCAGCCCATCGACCACTGACGTGCGGGGAGAGGCTCAGGATCGCCAGCATTGCGAAAGCAAAAAGCATCGTCAGCACAAAGACCCGGATGACGACGTTGACCCTGGAGAGTTGGTACCGCCCGAAATACGCTAGCTGGACAGCAGACTTCATCATCGGCAGTCAAACATCGGCCCAACCGGGGGTGGGACAAACACCCACCCCCTAGGCACGCCGACCTCGATCGTGGACTGCCGTGCGCGCGATCGACCTTCGCGCACTGTAGAATCGAGAAAGCGCCAATTCGGGCGATGGAGCGCGCATGATTGCTGCGATCTGCTCTTCGCTGATCGCGAATTGCTCGACTGCAGGATACTTCCAACTCATTGGAAGGACATCACGATAGCCGTGAAAACGCGCATAACACATCCCAACGAACAGTTCTTCAGGACGCGCCGAATGACACAGGCCGCATTGGCCCGGCAATTTGATTTTGGTCCGATCCGATAGTCGTCAGCGTGCCAGAGTGCTGCGAATTTCTTTCAGGCGATGGAGGACCGCATCGATTTGCGCACCGACGTCAGCCGGCGCTTCGATCGAATCGAGCCGAGCAATCGACTCCTCGAGAGACATGATAAGTTGATCAAACACGCGGATACGCTCCGCGGAAGCTACGCGATTAGACATTACAAACACTCCGAGCAAACCCTGTTTACTCGTCGTTAACTGTCTTCGCAAATCCCCTTTGTGCCGTGTCCTGTTTCAGGACATGCGACGCCGGACCTCCTCCAGATAGCGGTTCATGCGATCGATGCCTTGTGGCGTCATTGTCACGATCGCCGTCCGTCCGTCGTTCAAGCTCTTTCGTCGCTCAACAAGACCCTCGCGCTCGATGTGATCAAGCCATCGCAGGGCGGTCGTCTGGGGCGCCCCCGATTCAAAGCAGACGTGGCTGACGTTGAGACGATAGCCGCGGCCGTGCGAGATGTAGACCGCAAGCAACATATCCCAACCCGCTTCGCCGAAGATCTCGGGGCCAAAGAATTCGCCCCGCCTCGCCCGCTGCTTGATGATGTGCTCGGCCAGTTTCAACGACATCTCGGGGATGTCTTCACAAAGATGAACCAGCGGCGCTTCCGAATTCGATTTTCCAGAAATACTCGATCTCTTATCGTTGGTCATTGCTGATTGCAGTCGAAAGGCGCTGATCATCGCGCTTGGGCCGAGCATCCTTCCTATGCGGTTCGCGACCGGAAAGTTTCAAGTGGTAGTCCGATATGGACCAGTTTGTGCCTAGCCTGGCACGGGGCTGCAGGCCGACCGGATTACCTTCTATGAACTGACGTTTGTATCGGTCTCCGGCCTTTGCCGGAGACCTTGCGCCCTAGGTACGCGCCTGGCGGCGCTGCTCGGGGTGATCCTTCGATACGCCGCTGGCGCGGCTACTCAGGATGAGCGGGAGACGAGAACTGCCCACCCCGCCGCTGCGCGGCACCCCTCTCCTGAAGGGATGGGGATTCAGCGGCTGAGGTCGACGGTGGGTTGGGTGGTCCGGGCGCTGTAGTCGCGGACTCGCTGGTCGTGGGCGCGGGCGACCCGCTGGTCGCTTTCGGCGTCCTGCCGGTCCCATTCGGCGCGTTGTTCGGGGGTGACTTCCATGCGGCGCGCGGCCTCGCCCATGAAGTCGCCGATCATCGACTGGGCGAGCTGGGCGTTGGCGAGATCCTTGGCCTGCTGGTCCATCGGACGGCCTTCAAGCTGGGCGTCCATGCCGTCGAGCAGGAGCTTGCGGCTGAAGCCGTCGATCGCCGCGGAATGTTTGGGGAATTCGGCCGCGGCCTCGCCGGGCAAATAGGTGTAGGTGACGGTGCTCGACGCCTCGTCGCCCTCGACCAGCGCCTCGATCCGCGCCAGCTCCTTGCCCTTGTGGGTGAACTTCCAATTGGCGGTGCGGTCGGGGAAGGCCTGAAAGGCGACGGCGACGTCCATCGCCATCAGCGTCCCGGGCAGCGCCTGGCTGCTGGCGGCATAGCCGGCGCTCGACAGCTTGGCGAAGGTCGTCGCGACCGGCATGGCGTAGCTCTCCTTGGTCCCGCCGCAGCCGGCGAGGGCGAGAGCGGCGGCGGCGATGAGCGGGAGGGCGGTGGTGCGCATGGCTTATGTCCCTAGTTCGAGCCGCCGCCGAGGGTGACCATCGGCTTGGTGGCGTTGGTGCTGGCTTCGCGAACGGTGCGGTTGGCGGCGCTACGCTTGCGCTGGCGGTCCTGCTCGTCGAACCGCTCGACGGCCTCCTCGAGGGAGGAGTCGACGTCCTGGAAAAGCTGGCCCATCATCGCGGTGGTGGTCTGGGCATCGGCGTGGCGGCGCATGGCCTCGTCGCGCGGGCGGTTGGCGAGCGCGGAATCGACCGCCTCGACGATCAGCGGCCGGGCATATTGGCGGACCAGTGCCTCGGTCTTCTTGTCGCCTTCCGCGACCTCGCCGGTGACATAGTCGTAGCTGACCGAGGAACTCTCGCCGTCGCCCTCGACCGCGACGTTGAGCCGGCCCAATTCCTTGCCGCGGCGGGTGAACTTCCAATAGCCGGTGCGCTCACCCGGAAAGCTCTCGAACGTGGCGCGGACGTCGGCCCCGGCGAGGCCGACGGGCAGACCGAAGCCGGCGGCGGCATAGGCCGCCCCGGTGAGCTTCGACCAGCTGTCGGTGACCGGCGCCTGATAGGTCTGCTTCGTGCCGCCGCAGCCGGCCAAAGCAAGGGCGAGGAGGGGGACGAGGAGGAAGCGCATGGGCTGGCTCCGGCCTAATAGCTGCTGAGGCTGGTGGTCGGGCGGGTGCTGGCGTGCTGCGCGGTGGCAACGGCGACTTCGCCCTCGGCCTGGCGCAGGCGCTCCTTGGCCTTGGCCTTGCCGTCGTGAATCTGGCCCCACATGTTGTTCATCATCAGGCCCGAGGTCTGGGTCGCGCTTTGCATGTCGGCCATCGCCTTCATGTCTTCTTCGCGCGGGCGGCCCTCGACCGCGGCGTCGACCGCATCGACGAACAACGGCTGGGCGAACTGGCGGATCAGGGGCTCGAGCTTGCCGTTCTCGCCCGAGGTGTCGCCCTTGGCATAGCTCATGCTGACGGTGCTCGAGGTGGCGTCGCCCTCGACCACGACGTTGATCCGGCCGAGCTCGGCGCCCTTGCGCATGAACTTCCAGTAAGCGGTGCGCTCGCCGGGGAAGCTCTCGAAGGTCGGGCGGACGTCGACCCCGATGAGGCCCTGCGGCGTGGCCCAGGTGCCGATCGCGAAGCCGGCGCTCGACAGCTTCGACCAGGCCTCGCTGGCGCCGATCTGATAATCCTCGCTGCTTTCGGTGCAGGCCGAGAGCGCGAGCGCGGCGGCGGCAAGCAGGATCATCTTACGCATGGTCACTTCCCCTTAGAGCGTGGTGGTCGGCCGGGTGGCGTCGCGGTTGGGCGCGACCGCGTCGCGGCCGTCGGGCAGGTCGCCGGTGGCGACGTCGAAATCCTCGTTGAGCATGGTCGCGACCTCATTGAACTGGTCGCCGAGCGCCTGGCCGTATTCGCGCATCATCTCGGGATCGGACTGGAGCTGCTGCGCCATTCCGGTCATCGCGCGGTGCGGATCGAATGAGCGGCCGACGAGCACCGCGTCGACATGCTCGCGGAACATTCCCTCGGCCATCGAGCGGATCATCTTCGTGTCGGACAAGGGCGTGTCGCCGAGCACGTTGGCGGCGATGTCGAATGTGATTCCGACGTCGGTCGCGGCGCCGTCGCCGGCGAGGGTGACCCGGAAGGTGCTGCGGTTGCCGGAATCGCCGAACCGCCAGACGAGGGCGCCGTCCTCGCGGACGAGCGAGAAATTGCGGCCGACCATTCCGAGCAGCGGCTCGGGCAGGGTCGCGGAGGCGAGGCGATCGGCGGCGGTGCGCTCGGGGATCGCATAGCGCTGCGTTTCCGGCTGGGCGACGACCACCGCCGTCACCGCCGCGATTCCGCTCATCCCCGCAAACGCGCCCCACTGCATACGCACCAACCCCCCAATGCAGGGGGTGATCTACAGCTGGAGAGTAAGAAAATAGTGAACGCGGCGGGCGGGCTTGCTAGGGCGCGCAGCCATGAACCCGCTCGACCAGATTGCGCCGCCGCCTTTGTCCTATTTCGATCCCGGCGACGGGCGGCGAATCGCCTACCGGCTGCGCGACAAGGCGCCGGACGTTGGCGGGCCGACGCTGCTGTTCCTGCCCGGCTATGCCAGCGACATGGAGGGGACCAAGGCGACCGACATCGACAAGTTCGCCGGAGCGGCCGGGCTGGCGTGCCTGCGGCTCGACTATTCGGGGACCGGATCGAGCGGCGGCGAATTCAGCGCCGGGACGCTCGACCGCTGGCTCGACGAGGTGCTGGCGGCGGTCGACATGCTGACCGAGGGGCCGCTGCTGGTGATCGGATCGTCGATGGGCGGGTGGCTGGCGCTGCACGTTGCGCTGAAGCGGCCCGAGCGGGTCAAGGGCGTGGTCGGCATCGCGGCAGCGCCCAACTTCACCGACTGGGGCTTCACGCCCGAGGAGAAGGAGACCATCTGGAACTCGGGCAAGCTCGAGAAGTCGACGCCCTACGGGCCCGAGCCGCAGGTCACCCATCGCGACTTCTGGAAGTCGGGCGAAGCGATGCGGCTGCTCTACAAGCCGATCGAGATCACCTGCCCGGTGCGGCTGATCCACGGCGACAAGGACGACGAGGTGCCGGTCGGGGTGGCGTTCAAGACGCTCGAGGACCTCCATTCCGGCGATGTTCAGCTGAATATCGTCAAGTGGGGCGACCACCGGCTGTCGAAGCCACACGAGATCGAGACCATCATCCGCACCATCCTGACCCTCGCTGAGAAGATCCGATGAGCCTGCTGCTCGCGGCATTGCTGGCGAGCGCGGCGTGCCCGAGTGCGGCCACTGCCGAGGCGGCGGTGTGCGTCGCGCTGGAGGCGCAGAAAGGCGGGCGGTTCGCCGAGGCCGCGGCGGCGTTCGAGACCGGCGCGGGGCGGGTCAAGCCCGGCGACCCCAAGGCCGACCGGATGCTGGCCGCGGCCGGCAACATGTGGATCGCGGCGGGCGAGCCCGGCAAGGCGGCACTGGCGCTCGACAAGGCGCTCGGCGGAAGCGGCCTGCTGGCCGACCAGCGCGGTCTGGCGCTGATCGACCGGGCGCGGGCAGCGGAAGCGAGGAACGACCTCAAGACCGCGCGGGCCAAGCTGACCGAAGCGATGGCGTCGGCCGGCGAGGACCCGTTCGCCTGGTATTTTTCGGCCGCGCTGGCGGTACGCGAGAACGACCTGAAGCGCGCCGAGGCAGATATTCTGAAGGCGCTGACGCTGGCGCCGGGCGACGGGGCGATCCTGTTCGAAGCCGGGCATATCGCGCAGCTGAATGGCGACGAGCCGCGGGCGCGCGGCCTGTTCCAGCGCGCCATCGCGGCCGATCCCAAGGGGCCGGGCGGGATCGCGGCCAAGAAGGCGCTCGACCTGCTCGCGGCGCCAACGGCGAAATAGGAGCCGGCAATGCAATTCCTCCACGCCATGCTTCGAGTGCACGATCCGGAAGCGAGCGTCGCCTTTTTCATGCTGCTCGGGCTCGAGGAGCGGCGGCGGATGGACAATGCGGGCGGACGCTTCACCTTGATCTTTCTCGGCGTGCCGGGCGAGGATGCCGAGGTCGAGCTGACCTATAATTGGCCGCCCGAGGACGGCAGTGCGTCGGAGCAATATGGCGGCGGGCGCAATTTCGGCCACCTCGCCTATCGGGTCGACGACATTTACGCCCATTGCCAACGGCTGATGGACGGCGGCGTGACCATCAACCGGCCGCCGCGCGACGGTCGCATGGCGTTCGTCAAATCGCCAGACGGGATCTCGATCGAACTGCTCCAGAAGGGCGACGCGCTGGCGCCGGCCGAGCCGTGGGCGTCGATGCCCAACGAAGGCAGCTGGTGACGGCGCTGGAGATCGTCGCGATCCCGGCGTTCGCCGACAATTATCTGTGGCTGGCGCACGATTCCGACAGCGGCAGCACGGCGGTGGTCGATCCGGGCGACGGCGCGGCGGTTTTGAGCGCGGCCGAGGCGCGGGGCTGGACCATCGACACGATCCTCAACACCCATTGGCACCCCGACCACACCGGCGGCAATCTGATGGTCAAGGAAGCGACCGGGGCGACGATCTACGGCCCGGGCGCGGAGCGGGCGCGGATCCCCCGGCTCGAAGTCGAGCTGGCCGAGGGGGATACGGTGCGCATCGGCGCGCATGAGGCGGCGGTGTGGGCGGTGCCGGGCCATACGCTGGGCCATATCGCGTTCGTGTTCGAGGGCTTGGCGTTCGTCGGCGACACGATGTTCGCGATGGGCTGCGGGCGCCTGTTCGAGGGCACGCCCGAGCAGATGCACGGATCGCTTCAGCGGATCGCCGCGCTGCCGGAGCACACTTTGCTCTACGCGGCGCACGAATATACGCTCGCCAATGCGCGCTTCGCGGCGCACGTCCTGCCCGACGATGCGGCGATCGCCGAACGCTTCGCGCGGGTCGCCGGCCAGCGCGAGCGCGGCGAGATGACGCTGCCGACGACGGTCGAACGGGAGCGCGCGACCAATCCGTTCGTTCGTGCGACAAGCGTCGCGGAGTTCGCCCGGCTGCGCGGCCTCAAGGACAATTTCGCCTGACCGGCGTATAAGGGGGCGAGGAGACGGATGATGCGACTCGCGATGGTTGGAGTGGCGGCGCTGGTGGCGGCGGGCTGCGAGACGGCCGGGGAGATGCCGGCGCGCAGCGACCGGGCGCAGGCGACCTTTGAGCGCGCGCTGGCCGGCAAGACCGCCGGGCGGGCCGAGAAATGCCTTCCGCTCAACCGCACGCGCGACATGGAAAAGATCGACGACACGACCCTGCTGTTCCGCGACGGGCGCACGACCTACGTCAACACCACGCTGGGCGCGTGCAACGGCATGGGCAGCCAGAGCTATGCGCTGGTGACCCGCAACATCGGCCCGCAATTGTGCCGCGGCGACATCGCGACGGTGACCGACATGACCAGCGGAATCACGATCGGCAGCTGCGCGCTGGGCGACTTCGTGCCGTACCGCTCGGCGCCGTAGGGCGTCTCGACGGCGCTTCTCGACTGCGCTCGAAGCTGGCTCGACACGAACGGGTTAAGTGTTTGACCCATTCCGTTCGGTTCGAGCGGATGTCGAGCTTGTCGAGACGTCCAGTCGAGAATGCGGAGGCTTACTTCGTGTAGAGGCCGTCGAGGCGCTCGCCGTAGACCTTGCGGATGACGTGGCGGCGGATCTTGAGGCTTGGCGTCAGCATCTCGTTCTCGACGCTGAACGGCTCGTCGGCGAGGATGAAGCGGCGAACCTTTTCGATCACGCTCAAATCCTTGTTGACCCGGTCGACCGCCGCCGAGAGCTGTTTGGCGACATCGGGACCGCGGGCATAGTCGGGGTCGGGCACGAGCAGGCCGACGAGATAGGGGTGGCGGTCGCCGTAGACCATCGCCTGGAGGATTTCGGGCTGGAGGGTGAGCATGCCCTCGACCCGCTGCGGGGAGACATTGTCGCCCTTGTCGTTGACGATGAGGTCCTTCTTGCGATCGGTGATGACGATCCGGCCCTTGGCGTCGAGGTGGCCGATGTCGCCGGTGGCGAGCCAGCCGTCGTTGAGGACGCGCTGCGATTCCGCCTCGTTCTGCCAATAGCCGTGCATGACGTTCTCGCCGCGCACGAGGATTTCACCGTCCTCGGCGATCCTGACTTCGGTGTTGAGCAACGGCGGGCCGACCGTTTCCATCCGCACCCCGGCGCGCGGGCGGTTGCAGCTGATCACCGGCCCGGCCTCGGTCTGGCCGTAGCCCTGGAGCAGGGTGATGCCCATCGCCTGGAAGAACAGCCCGACCTCGGGATTGAGCGGTGCCCCGCCCGAGACCATCGCCTTGGTCCGGCCGCCGAACTTGGCGCGGACCTTCTTGCGCAGGGTCAGGGAGAGGATGCCGTCCATCGGCACGTCCCAGGCGACCGACGAGCCGAGATAGCGGCGGTGCTCGATCTGCAGCGCGCGCTTCAGGAGATAGGCGGCGAGGCCGCCCTCCTTCTCGATGGTCTTCATGATCCGCGCGCGCAGCATTTCGAACAGGCGGGGGACGACGACCATGATCGTCGGCCGCACTTCCTCGATGTTGGCGGCGAGCTTTTCGAGGCTCTCGGCGTAATAGATTTGCGCGCCCAGCGCGGTCGGGAAATGCTGGCCGCCCGAATGTTCGTAGGCATGGCTGGCGGGGAGGAAGGACAGGAACACCTCCTCGTCCCAGCCGAAATCATTGGCGATGACGTCGACGCATGCCTCGCAATTGTGGAGGATCATGCCGTGGTGCTGCATCACCCCGCGCGGCGCGCCGCCGGTGCCGCTGGTGTAGATGAGGCAGGCGAGGTCGCCGCGACCGACGCCGGCCATGCGGGTTTCGAGCGCGCCGATGTCGGCCGGGCCGGAGACGAAATCCTTCCAGAAGTGGAATTCGGCGATCTCGGACGACTGGCCGGAAATGACCTCGTCGATCGAGATGACGTGCTTGCATTCGCTTTCGAACAGCACCGCGGGGAGCAAAGCCCTGGCGAGCTTCTGGGTCGAGAGGATCACCGCCGAAGCGCCGGAATTGGCGAGCACGTGCTGGTGATCGCGGGTGGTGTTGGTGGTGTAGGTCGGGACGGTGACGCAGCCGGCGGCCATGATGCCGAGATCGGCGAGCAGCCATTCGGGGCGGTTCTCGCTGACCAACATGACGCGGTCGCCGGGCTTGAGGCCGAGGCGCTGGAGGCCGGCGGCGAGCGAGGCGACCTGGCGCGCGGCCTCGCTCCAGCTGGTGGATTGCCAGGCGCCGTCCTTCTTCGCCCACAGATAGGGCTTGTCGCCGAGCTCGCGCGCGCGGGTCAGGAACATGGTGACGAGATTGGGGAAATGTTCGAGCTGCGTGCGGGCCACGGCAATCCTCTTGGCTTGCGTCGTTCCTCGTTAAGCAGGTTCGCGGCGGCTTTCCAGCGGGGCGGGCGGTGGACAGGCGCGCAAGGGGCCGACTAGACCGGCAGGCATGACCGCGCTTCGCCGCCTGATCGGCCTGTTCATCCCGCTGCTGCTGCTGACGTCCTGCGCGACGTTGCCGCCGGCGCCGGGCGGGCGCGCCAAGCCGTTCGTGATCGCCGCCAACCCGCTCGCCGCCGAGGCCGGGATGGCGGTGTTGAAGCGCGGCGGGAGCGCGGTCGACGCGGCGATCGCGGTCGAGGCGATGCTGAGTTTGGTGGAGCCGCAATCGAGCGGGCTCGCGGGCGGCGCGTTCATCACCCATTACGACCGTGAAAGCCGGCGGGTCAGCGTTTACGACGGGCGCGAGACGGCGCCGGCACAGGCCAGCGCGGCGATGTTCCTCGGCCCCGACGGCAAGCCGCTCGACTTCGGCACGGCGGTGGTCAGCGGGCGCGCGACCGGGGTGCCGGGCGTGCTGGCCGCGCTCGACCTGGCGCACCGCGAGCATGGGCGGCTGGAGTGGAGCGGGCTGTTCGGCGATGCTCGGCGCACCGCGGCGGAGGGCTTCGTGGTGAGCCCGCGGCTGGCGCGGATGGTAGCCGGGAAATTCCCGCAGAACGAGGCGCCCGACGTGCGCGCCTATTTCGCGCAAGGGCCCGGCGGGGCGGCGGTCAAGGCCGGCGACCGGCTGCGCAACCCGGCCTATGCGGCGTTCCTCGACCGGTTGGCGCGGGGCGGGATCGCGGCGATGTATCGCGGGGAGACGGCGGCGCGGATCGTCGCGCGCACCCGCGCCGGACCGCTCGGCGGGAGCATGACGATGGCCGACCTGGCCGGCTATCGCGCGATCAAGCGCGCGGCGCTGTGCCGGCCGTGGCGGGTCTATCGCGCGTGCGTTCCGCCGCCGCCGTCGAGCGGGGTCGGGCTGCTGATGCTGCTCGGCCTGACCGAACGCAGCGACATTGCGGCGCTGGGCCCGGGCGACCCGCAGGCGTGGTTCCTGTTCGCCGAGGCAAGCCGGCTGATGTACGCCGACCGCGACCAATATGTCGGCGACCCGGCGTTCGTCGACGTGCCGGTGGCGGGGCTGCTGGCGAACAATTATCTCGACCAGCGCTTCCGCTTGATCGGACCGCGGGCGATGGCGGTGCCCACGGCCGGGCAGCCTGCGGGCGCGACCGCCCTGCCCGCTGACCGCAGCCGCGAGCCGGTCGGCACCACTCACTTCATCGTGGGTGACGCGGCGGGTGACGTGGTGTCAGTGACGGCGACGGTGGAGTCGATCTTCGGCAGCGGGCGGATGGTCGACGGCATGTTCCTCAACAACCAGCTGACCGATTTCGCGTTCGACCCGGTCGGCGCCGACGGGCGGCCGGCAGCCAATGCGGTGGCGCCGGGCAAAAGGCCGCGGTCGTCGATGACGCCGCTGATCCTGGTCGGCCGCGACGGCGCGTTCGCCGGGGCGATCGGGAGCGCGGGCGGCAATGCGATCCTGGCGTTCGTTGGCAAGTCGCTGATCGCGGCGGTCGACTGGGGACTGCCGATGCAAGCGGCGCTGGCGCTGCCCAACCTTGTCGCGCGCGGTGAGCGGTTCCAGGGCGAGATCGACAAGTTCTCGCCCGAGGTGCTGGCGGGGCTGAGGGCGCGCGGCATCGAACTGAAGCCGGGCCAGGGCGAGGACAGCGGCGTGCACGGGGTGATCATCCGGTCGGGCGGGCGGATCGACGGCGGCTTCGACCCGCGCCGCGAGGGCGTGGTGCTGGTCGGCGACTAGGCGTCGACGCCGACCGCGTCGGCGATCGACGACAGGCCTTCGCGCTGAAGCCTTTCGGCGAGTCCGGCGGCAATTCGGCGGGCAAGGCCGGGGCCTTCATAGACCAGGGCCGAATAGAGCTGGACCAGGCTGGCGCCGGCGCGAATGCGTTGCCACGCGTCGCCGGCGGAGGCAATGCCGCCGGCCGAGATCAACGGCAGCTCGCCGCCGACGATGGCGCGGAAGCGGCGCAGCTGGTCGAGCGCGATCGGAGCGAGCGGCGCGCCGGACAGGCCGCCGGTCTCCTGCGCGTGGCGCGAGCGGAGCGGCGGGCGCGAGAGCGTGGTATTGGCGACGATCAGGGCGTCGATGCGATGGTCGAGCGCGGCCCGGGCTATGCGTTCGTGATCGCCAATTTCCAGATCGGGTGCGACCTTGAGGAAGACGGGCGGGCCGGCGGCCCCGCGTGCGTCGCGCACCGCGGCGAGCAGCTCGGCGAGTTCGCCGCCGGCCTGGAGGTCGCGCAGGCCGGGCGTGTTGGGCGAGGAGATGTTGACGGTGAGATAATCGGCGTGTCCGGCCATGCGCCGGACGCCCGCGGCGTAATCGGCGATGCGGTCGGGCGAGTCCTTGTTGGCGCCGATGTTGACCCCGACCACGCCGCAGCTTCGGTCGCGCCGGGCGAGGCGGCGACACGCATCGGCCTGGCCGCGATTGTTGAAGCCCATGCGGTTGATCACCGCGCGGTCCTCGGCGAGCCGGAACAGGCGCGGGCGCGGATTGCCGGTCTGGGGCAGCGGGGTCAGCGTGCCGACCTCGACGAAACCGAAGCCGAGGCCGAGCAAAGGGGCGAACGCCTCGGCGTCCTTGTCGAAGCCGGCGGCGAGCCCGACCGGCGACGGAAAGCCCAGCCCGGCGATGCTGGTGGTCAGCGACGGCGGGAAGGTCGGCGGGCGGCCGGTCGGGGTGCGCTTCAATGCCGCGATGGTCAGCCGGTGCGCGGCCTCGGCATCGAGCCGGAAGACGAGCGGGCGGATCAGCGAATACAATGCGGCCCCCGTTCGTCGAATTGCACTGCGCAGCACTTGAGCCGCCGCGACGCAATCTGCAAGGTCGCGCGCGAACACGTTCGACCGAGGGGATCACCATGCTTCGTTATGCCTTGCTGCTTGCCGCCGCCGTGCCGGCCGTTGCCGCCGCCCAGACCGCGACGCCCGAAGCGGCCCAGCCAGCATCTGAGAAGAATGCGGCGCTTGCCGCCTTGTTCGAAGGCTATGACAAGGCGGGCCTGGAATATTCGCCCGAGGGCAAATCCTACCGCGGCATCCGCGACGAGGATTACGGGCTGTGGAGCGACGCCAGCGACGCCGCCGACGTCGCCGCGCAGAACCGGCTGCAGACCGCAGCGCGGACCATGCGCGGACTGTTCAAGCCGGACCAATTGTCGGGCCAGGACGCGCTGTCCTATCGCCTGTTCGACCGCATGGCCGAGCGCAGCGCGGTGTCCTTCCCCTATCGCCACCTGGGCTATGTCTTCGACCAGATGAACGGGGCGCAGAGCGACATCCCGGCGTTCCTGATCAACATCCATTCGATCGCCGACCGCGCCCAGGCGGAGGCCTATATCTCGCGCATCCGGCGGGTTGCACCGATGCTCGACCAGCTGATCGCGATCTCGCGCGAGCGCGCCGACAAGGGCGTGATGCCGCCCAAATGGGTCTATCCGTACGTCCTCACCGACATCGACAATCTGCTCAAGGGCGGGGCCAAGAACCCGATCGTGGAGGACTTCGCGGGCAAGGTCGCCAAGCTCGACCTGCCCGCCGCGGACAAGGCCAAGCTCAATGCCGACGCCGCCGCGGCGTGGCGCGGAAGTGCCGCCCCGGCCTATCGCCGGCTGCGCGCCGAAATGGTTCGCCAGCAGGCGATCGCCGGCAACGACGACGGCATTTGGCGGCTTCCCGACGGCGCGAACTATTACAATGTGCTGCTCGCCAACTACACCACGACCGACCTCACCGCCGACCAGGTCCACGACATCGGGCTGAGGGAAACCAAGCGCATCCAGGACGAGATGCGCAGCATCATGGGCAAGGTCGGCTTCAAGGGCACGATGCAGCAATTCTTCGAGCATGCCCGCACCGACCCGAACTATTTTCCCAAGACCCGCGAGGAATATCTGACTCGGACCGATGCGGCGCTGAAGGCGATGACCGCCAAGCTGCCCGAATTCTTCGCGACCTTGCCCAAGGACCCGCTGACGGTGAAGCCGGTCGAGCCGTTCCGCGAGAAGAGCGCTGGCAAGGCGTTCTACCAGCGCCCGGCGCCGGACGGGTCGCGGCCGGGAGTCTATTACGTCAATCTCTACGATTTGAAGGCGATGAGCCTCAACGAGCTCGAGGCGCTGGCCTTCCACGAGGGCGTCCCGGGCCACCACCTCCAGCTGTCGATCCAGACCCAGCTCGGCGACGTGCCGCCGTTTCGCCGCTTCGGCGGGGTCACCGCCTATTCGGAAGGCTGGGGGCTCTACACCGAGGAATTGGGCAAGGAGATGGGCTTCTACACCGACCCGATGGCGGACTTCGGGCGGCTGAGCATGGAAATCCTGCGCGCCGGGCGGCTGGTGGTCGACACCGGCATTCACTCCAAGCGCTGGACCCGGCAGCAGGCGATCGACTGGTTCAAGGCCAACACGCCGGTCGCGGAAGGCGACATCGTCAGCCAGGTCGAGCGCTATGTGGTCTATCCCGGACAGGCGACCGCCTACATGGTCGGCAAGTTGAAGATCATGGAGCTGCGCGAGAAGGCGCGAACCGCGCTGGGCGACAAGTTCGACATCCGGGCGTTCCACGACGTGGTGCTGAAGTCGGGCCCGGTGCCGCTGTCGATCCTCGAGGAGAATGTGAACGCGTGGGTGGCGGGCGCCAAGGCCTGAGGCCCGTCATTGCGAGGAGCGCGAGCGACGAAGCAATCCAGCATGCGTGAAGCTGGATTGCTTCGCTTCGCTCGCAATGACGATTGATTTTGGGAGGGCGGCGCCCTAAATCGGACTGGAAAGCTCCGATTTCGAAATGCGACTCACCCATTTTGCCGACTATGCGGTCGTGATGATGACCGCGGCCGCGCGCCGCGAGGCCGGCGCTCGGCTGTCGGCGACCGAGCTCGCCGACGAGACCGGCGTCCCGCTGCCGACCGCGCAGAAGCTGATGCAGTCGCTGTCGCGGCACGGCCTGCTGACCGGCCAGCGCGGCGCGGGCGGCGGCTATGCGCTGGCGCGCCCGGCGAACGAGATCAGCCTGGCCGACATCGTAGAGGCGGTCGAAGGGCCGATCGCGCTGACTCAGTGCAAGGGCGCGGAAGCCGTATCCGACTGCGCGCTCGACGCGCATTGCCGGGTCAAGCCGCACATGGGCATCGTCGGCGCCAAGGTGCGCGGCGCGCTCGGCGCGGTGTCGCTGATGGAGCTGGCGCAGTGAACGATCAGCTTCCTCTCCCCAATGCCGAGGCGCGCGAGGCGCTGGCCAAGGACTATGAGTGGGGCTTCGTCTCCGAGGTCGAGAGCGAGTTCGCGCCCAAGGGGCTGAACGAGAGCACGGTCCGCTTCATCTCGGCAAAGAAGGGCGAGCCGGAATGGCTGCTCGAGTGGCGGCTCAAGGCGTTCCGCGCCTGGCTCGAGATGGAGGAGGTTGACTGGGCCAAGCTCGACATCCCGAAGATCGATTACCAGGACGCATATTATTACGCCGAGCCCAAGGCCAAGCCGACGATCGCGTCTCTCGACGAGCTCGATCCGGAGATCCGCCGGACCTATGAGAAGCTCGGCATTCCGATCGAGGAGCAGAAGGTGCTCGCCGGGGTCGAGGGCGCGCGCAAGGTGGCGGTCGACGCGGTGTTCGACAGCGTCAGCGTGGCGACGACCTTCCGCGAGGAGCTGTTGCGCGCCGGGGTGATCTTCCTGTCCATTTCCGAAGCGGTGCGGGAATATCCGGACCTCGTTCGGAAATATCTCGGAAGCGTGGTGCCGCAGCGCGACAATTATTTCGCGTGTCTCAACAGCGCGGTCTTCTCCGACGGGACGTTCGTCTACATCCCCGAGGGCGTGCGCTGCCCGATGGAATTGAGCACCTATTTCCGCATCAATGCGCAGAACACCGGCCAGTTCGAGCGGACTTTGATCGTCGCCGACAAGGGCAGCTACGTCTCCTACCTCGAAGGCTGCACCGCGCCGATGCGCGACGAGAACCAGCTGCACGCGGCGGTGGTCGAGATCTTCGCGCACGCGGATGCCGAGGTGAAATACTCGACCGTCCAGAATTGGTATCCGGGCGATGCGGACGGCAAGGGGGGCATCTTCAACTTCGTCACCAAGCGCGCCTTGTGCAGCGGCGACCGGTCGAAGGTCAGCTGGACCCAGGTCGAGACCGGCAGCGCGATCACCTGGAAATATCCGAGCTGCATCTTGAAGGGCGCGGAGAGCGTCGGCGAATTCTATTCGGTCGCGCTGACCAACAACCGCCAGCAGGCCGACACCGGAACGAAGATGGTCCACATCGGCCCGCGCTCGCGCTCGACCATCGTGTCGAAGGGCATTTCGGCGGGGCGCAGCGACAACACCTATCGCGGGCTGGTGCGCGTGCTGCCCGGCGCCGACGGGGTGCGCAATTTCACCCAGTGCGATTCGCTGCTGCTGGGATCGGACTGCGGCGCGCACACCGTGCCCTATATCGAGGTCAAGAACCCGACCGCAACGATCGAGCACGAGGCGACGACCTCGAAGATTTCGGACGACCAATTGTTCTACGCGATGCAGCGCGGGCTGGACGCGGAAGGCGCGGTGGCGCTGATCGTCAACGGCTTCGCGCGCGAGGTGTTGAAGCAGCTGCCGATGGAGTTCGCGGTCGAAGCGCAGAAATTGCTGGGGATCAGCCTTGAGGGGAGTGTCGGGTGAGGCGCGAGCGCCGATTCTGGATCATGCTTGTCACATGGCTGGCGCTGGGCCTGCCCACCCTTGTCGGAACCGCCTGGTTCCGATCACACGGTCTTCCAGTTCCTGATCTGCCGAAGACCGAAAAGGGGGTGGCAGAGGTGATCGGGTGGTTCGGGATCATTCTATTTATCTACGCCACGCCAATTGTGCTCGTAATTGATGAACTCCGTTTCCGCAGGTTACGGCGCACCGGACTAGAAAATCACAATGCTGAACATTGAAAACCTCCATGCGACCGTCGCGGACAAGCCGATCCTGCGCGGCATCGACCTCGTCGTGCCGGCGGGCGAGGTGCATGCGATCATGGGGCCGAACGGGTCGGGCAAGTCGACGCTGGCGTATGTGCTCGGCGGGCGGCCGGGGTATGAGGTGAGCGAGGGATCGGCTGCGTTCGACGGCGCCGACATGCTCTCACTCGAGCCGCATGAGCGGGCGACTGCGGGGCTGTTCCTGGGGTTCCAGTATCCGGTCGAGATTCCGGGCGTGTCGTATCTGCAGTTCCTGCGCGAGAGCCTGAATGCGCAGAAGCGGGCGCGGGGGGAGGCGGAGCTTTCGGGCGCGGCGTTCATCAAGCTGGCGCGCGAGCAGGCGGCGGTGCTGGGGATGGATGCCGAGATGCTCAAGCGGCCGGTCAATGTCGGCTTCTCGGGCGGCGAGAAGAAGCGCGCGGAAATGGTGCAGATGGGGATCATGGCGCCTAAGCTCGCGATCCTCGACGAAACCGACAGCGGGCTCGACATCGATGCGCTGAAAGCCGTCGGCGCGGGCATCAACGCGATCATGCGTAGTCCCGACAAGTCGGTGCTGCTGATCACTCACTATCAGCGGCTGCTCGATTACGTCCGGCCGGACCGCGTGCATGTGCTGAGCAGGGGGCGGATCGTGCGCTCGGGCGGGCCGGAACTGGCGCACGAACTCGAGCGCGAAGGCTATGCCGAGGTGGCCGCGTGACCGCTCTGCCGACCCGCAAGCTGGAATCGTATCGCTATGCCGACACCGACGCTCTGGGCGAGGTGTGGAGCTCGCTTGCGGCGCCCGAACATATCGAAATTGCTGCGCAGCAAAAGCTGCAGCAAATCTGGCTTCCGGGCGGTGACGAGATCGATGTTCGGCGGCTCGCGATGGTTGTCGGCGATAAGGCTTCGGCGCGGGTGTTCGCACTGCTCTCGGCGCCGCGTTACGCGCGGCTCGAGCTTGACGTGACGCTCGGCGCGGGGGCGGATTTCCAGATGGATGCGGCGATGATCGGCGGCGGCTCGGCGACGCTCGATATCGTTACCATCGTGCGCCACGCCGAGCCCGACGCGACGTCGCGCCAGAGCGTGCGCAGCGTGCTCGGCGGACGCGCGACCGGCAGCTACCAGGGCAAGATCGCGGTGGCGCGCGGGGCGCAGCGCACCGACGCAGTGCAATCGGTCAAGGCGATGCTGCTCGATCGCGGGGCGAGCGCCAATGCTAAGCCCGAGCTCGAGATCTACGCCGACGACGTGAAGTGCGCGCACGGTGCGACAGTCGGCGAGTTGGATGCGGAGCAATTGTTCTATGCCGCCGCGCGCGGATTGCCGCCGGCGGTCGCGAAAGCGTTGCTGCTCGAAGGGTTCGTCGGCGGGCTGTGGGATGCGCTTGGCGCGGACAGCGCGATCGCGGTCGCGGCGCGGGATGCGTTGCGCGAGGTGGCGGCTTGAACATCATGCCCCCTCCGGCGCTTCGCGCCACCTCCCCCAGGGGGGAGGGGCTGAATGTGCGCGAGCAGTTTCCGGCGATTGCGGGGTGGCATTATCTCGACAGCGCGGCGACGGCGCAGAAGCCGCGAGCGGTGATCGAGGCGATCGCCAACGCCTATGGCCGCGACTATGCGACGGTGCACCGCGGAGTATACGAGCGCTCGGCGACGATGACCCGCAGCTTCGAGGCGGCGCGCGGCGCGGCGGCGGCGCTGATCGGCGGCACGGCCGAGGAAACGATTTTCACCCGCGGCGCGACCGAGGCGATCAACCTCGTCGCGCACTGCGCCCCGCGCGACGGCCGGAATCGCGTGCTGCTGAGTCAGCTCGAGCATCACAGCAATATCGTGCCGTGGCAGCTTGCGGGATACGCCATCGACGTCGTGCCGCTGACCGGCGACGGCGAGATCGACCTCGATGCGGCCGAGCGCATGGCGGACGAGACCCACGCGTTCGTCGCCTTCGCGCATGTCTCGAACGTGCTCGGATCGGTGCTCGACGCGCGGCGGGCGGCGGAGATTGCGCACAAGGTGGGCGCGAAGTTGCTGCTCGACGGGTGCCAGGCGGCGCCGCGGATGGAGGTCGACGTCGCCGCGATCGACTGCGATTTCTATGCGTACAGCGGACACAAATTGTACGGCCCGACCGGGATCGGCGTGCTGTGGGGCAAGGGCGAATTGCTCGCGCAAATGCCGCCGTATGAGGGCGGCGGGGCTATGGTCGACCGGGTGACGTTCGAAGGTTCGACCTTTCTCGAGGCGCCGGCGCGGTTCGAGGCGGGGACGCCGCACATCGTCGGCGCGATCGGGCTTCACGCGGCGATCGACTGGGTGAACGGCATTGGACTGGACGCGCTCCACGCGCACGAGACCGCGCTGGTGCGCGAGTGCCGCGACGCGTTGCGGGCGATCGACGGCGTGACCCTGTTCGGGCCGGAAGACAGCGCCGGAATCGTCAGCTTCGCAATCGACGGCGTGCATCCGCACGACATCGGCACGATCCTCGACGACGCCGGAGTCGCGATCCGCGCCGGTCACCATTGCGCGCAGCCGCTGATGGACCATCTCGGCGTTCCTGCCACGGCGCGGGCGAGCTTCGCCGCGCACAGCGACAGAAGCGACATCGACGCGCTGGTGCGCGGGATCGACAAGGTGAAGCGAATTTTCGCGGCATGAACGAGGAAAAGGACATTCGCGTCGAAATCGTCGATTCGGTCGAGCCGCCGCCGCGCGCGCGGCTGAGCCCGGAAGTGGAGCGCAAGCGCGACTATCTCGCCGGTTTCCTCGCCGAGCAGAAGCCCGCGCCCGACCCGAGCGAGCCGGGCGGCGCGTTGCAGCTGGCGGTGATCGAGGCGCTGAAATCAATCTACGACCCCGAAATCCCGGTCGACATCTACGAGCTCGGGCTGATCTATGACGTCGCAGTCGACGGCGACGGCGACGCGGTGGTGACGATGACCCTGACGACGCCCAATTGCCCGGTCGCCGAGAGCATGCCGGCCGAGGTCGAGATGCGCGTGCTGAGCGTTCCGGGCATTCGCGACGCCGAGGTTAAATTGGTGTGGGACCCGCCGTGGGACCCGTCGAAGATGAGCGACGAAGCCCGCCTGGAGTTGGGGATGCTATGAACAAGCCAGCCCGAGTGAGGCCCGCCGCAATTACGCTGACGCCCGCGGCTGAAGCCCGGATCGCGGCGCTGATGGCGCGTGCGCCGGAGGGAGCGATCGGAGTCAAGCTGTCAACTCCGCGGCGCGGCTGTTCGGGGCTGGCCTATTCGGTCGACTATGTCACCGAAGCGAACGCGATGGACGAGCGGATCGAGACTCCGGGCGGGACCTTCTTCGTCGACGGCGGGTCGATCCTCTATCTGATCGGGTCGACGATGGACTGGGTCGAGGACGACTTCGCCGCCGGCTTCACCTTCGCCAACCCCAACGCCAAGGGCGCGTGCGGGTGTGGCGAAAGCTTTACCGTCTAGCCCTTCGGGCGCGTCCTAGAACCGCAGCGAGTAGCGCAGCGCGGCACCGATATCGGCGTCGGCATTGGCGCGGTGGTCCGGCTGGTGGCGGTAATAGAGGTTGCCGCTGAGCCAGCCCATGCCGAGCGCGGCGGAGTAGCTCAGCTCGCCGTCGATCTCGCGACCGCTTGGCGACAGCGAGAAGCGGCTCAGCGAGTTGGTCGCGCTGCCGGTCGCATAGTCGTAGGCGGTCGGGAGCATCAGCGCGAAGCCGCCCTGGTCGATCCGAAGCGGCTGAGAAACGCGAAGGCCTAGCCGATCCGAACGGCCGAACAGCCCGTCCTTGGCGAAATCGAGCGCATAAGCGGCGCTCTGGAAGCTGCCGCCGCCGAAGCTCGTCCAGCCGCGCCGCGCGCTTGCAGCGGCCGAGAAGCCGGCGCCGAAGCGGTGGCGGAGCTCGAGATCGACGAAGGTCGAGGTCGAGCCGCCGCTTCCACCGAGCGCCGGGCCGAGCTGGCCACCGAGGAGGGTGTGCTTCTCGTCGAGACGCGACAGGCTGAGCGAAGCCCAGCTGTTGCCAAACTGCTTGTCGACCGAGGCGGACGCCCAGCGATAGGGCGCGCCGGTGGCGGCGGTCGGCCGATCCTGCCAGACTTCGCCTTCCTCGCCGGACACGGTGAGGTTGACCGGGCCGAGGTTGCGGCGGACGGCGATGCTCGCGCCGCGCTTGGCGGCGAAACCGGGCTCCCCAGCGACGTCGCGCGCGATCAGGAAGGCACCGGCCTCGGCGCCCGACAGCCGCCGCTCGATCGCCTTGGCTCCCTCGGAGAAGCCGAAGGCGACGGCAGTCTTGCGGTCGAGCCGGGCGATTGCGCTGGCGGCAACGAGCTTGGCCCTGGCCGCGTCGTTGGGGCCGATGCCAAGCGCGGCGACATCGAACACCCCGCCGACGTCCTTGCGCTCCGAGACGCTCATCGCGACGCTGAGCGGCCCGGCGCTGACTGCGCTGGTGCGAACATCGCCGGAAAGCGCGCGGTTGAGCGGCCGGCTGGCCTCGGCGCGGCGCAGGCCGGCAGCGAGGTTCATGGTGAAGGCGCGCGAATAGCCGTCGAGAATGATCGCGCCGAGCTTGCCGTCGGGATCGTCGCCGCTGTCGCCTGAGGCGGCAGGAAGATCGCCGCCGGTATCCGCCCCGACCGGGATCGCCGACCCGGCCAGGCTGGTCGTCCCGATCGGCTGGAAGGCACGCGTGATGTTGAGACCGCCGCGGCCGTACACCGAGTCGATTCCGGGTGCGCCGAGGTCGTCGGCCGACTTGAACAGGATCTCGATGATTTGCTGGCCGGTAAGGTTCGGGAACGCTTGCGCGAGCAGCGCGACGGCGCCGCTGATGACCGGAGCCGCAAGGCTGGTGCCGCTGTACAGCACGGCGTCGCCATTGTGATTGACGGTGCGCACGCGATAGCCCAGCGCGGTTAGATAATAGGCCGACCCGCTGCCGGCGCGGTTGGAAAAATCGGAAATGAGCGCGGCGTTGGCCGCGGTTCCGGTCGAGCCGGCGATGATCACCTTGCCGGGGAAGGCCTGCGCCGGGACGAGGCCGAACCCGTCGGGATTGACGCCCTCGGGCTTGTCCCCGTCGTTGCCGGCGGCGATCACCAGCACAATGCCGGCATTGACCGCCCGGCCCATCGCCGCGAGCAGGCCGCTGCTCGGCGCGCTGCCGCCGAGCGAGAGATTGATGACCCGTGCCCCGTTGAGCCGGGCGAGATCGATGCCCGCCGCGATATCGCTTTCGTAGAACGCACAGTCGTCCTCGGTCCCGCACGAGCCGGGATCATCGGTCCGGGCCGAGATGATGGTCGCGCCATAAGCGACGCCGTGCATCCCGGCGTCATTTTTCGCCGCGGCGATGACCGCCGAAACGGCCGTGCCGTGTCCGTCGACATCGCTGACGCCGCGGGTTCCGGCGACATCGGCCGAGCCGGGATCGATCCGGCCCGCAAATTCGGCAAGGTTGGGATTGATCCCCGAATCGACCACGCCGACCTTCACTCCGGCGCCGGTCGCACCGGCCTGATAGGCCCCGACCGCCTTCGACGAGTTGACCGCGTTCGACGCGTAGAACTCGCTCGTGAAGATGATCGGCCCCGGCACCGGCGGCGGCGGAGTCGGCGCGGGCGTAGGGGTCGGAGTGGGCGTAGGCGTGGGCGTGGGAGCGGGGCTCGGTGCCGGAGGCGGCGCAGGAGTCGAGTTGATGGGCGAGCCGCCACCGCCGCCCCCGCCGCCACCGCCGCACGCAGCCAGCGTCATCATGACCGCCAGCGCGCTCGCGCTGCCCAGCAATCTGCCCATCTTTTCGGACCCCTCGCTCTAAGCCATTTAAATTACATGGCTTTCTTGGCCTCAATATGCCTAACAAATCCTTTCATTTTGATGAAGAACGGATTTGGGCTAGGCGCGCCGGCAATGCTTGCATCCCTTCGCCACGTCGACGAGTGGATCTTCGACCTCGACAATACGCTCTATCCCGCGTCGGCGCGACTGTTCGATCTGATCGACGAGCGAATGAGCGCGTTCGTGGCGCGGACGCTGGGCTGCGATCCCAGCGAGGCGCGCCGCGTGCAGAAGCAATATTTCCGCGACCACGGCACGACGCTCAAGGGAATGATGGAGCATCACGGGGTCGATCCGCACGATTTCCTCGACGACGTGCACGACGTTCCGCTGGAGCGGATCGCGCGCGACGAGCGGCTCGGCGCCGCGCTGGAGCGGCTGCCGGGGCGCAAGTTCGTGTTCACCAACGGCCATGAGCCCTATGCGGCACGGGTGCTGGCGGCGATCGGCATCGGCGACCATTTCCATGGGCTGGTCGACATCGCGGCGTGCGACTTCCTGCCCAAGCCCGACGCCCACGGCTATCGGCTGCTGATCGAGCGGTTCGGGATCGATCCCACGCGCGCGGCGCTGGTCGAGGACATGGCGAAGAATCTGAAACCGGCCAAGGCGCTCGGGATGACGACGATATGGCTCGATAATGGATCGGATCACGGCGATCATGACGCCGATCCGGACGCGATCGACCATGTCATCGGCGATCTGACCGAATGGCTTCACTACATTCTCGAGGAACAACCGGCATGAGCGAGCAGCTGCAGACCATCATCGATTCGGCGTGGGACCGACGCGATTCGCTCACGGGCGCTGACTCGGAAGTGCGCTCGGCGGTCGAACGGGCGATCGCCAGCCTCGATTCGGGCGCGGCTCGCGTGGCCGAGCCCGACGGGGACGGCTGGCGGGTCAACCAGTGGCTCAAGAAAGCAGTGCTGCTGAGCTTCCGGCTCAATCCGATGGCGGCGATTTCCGGCGGGCCGGGCGGGGCGCAATGGTGGGACAAGGTCGACAGCAAGTTCCTCGGCTGGGATTCGAGCCAGTTCCAGGCGGCGGGCTTTCGGGCGGTGCCCGGAGCAATCGTCCGCCGCGGCGCCTACATCGCGCCGGGCGCGGTGCTGATGCCGAGCTTCGTCAACATCGGCGCTTATGTCGGCGAGGGGACGATGGTCGACACCTGGGCGACGGTCGGCAGCTGCGCGCAGATCGGCCGCAACGTCCACATCTCGGGCGGGACGGGGATCGGCGGCGTGCTCGAACCGCTGCAGGCCGGGCCGGTGATCATCGAGGACGATTGCTTCATCGGCGCGCGCAGCGAGGTCGCCGAAGGAGTGGTGGTCGAGCGCGGCGCGGTGATCTCGATGGGCGTGTTCCTCGGCGCGTCGACCAAGATCGTCGATCGGGCTTCGGGGGAAGTCCACTTCGGCCGGGTGCCGGCCTATTCGGTGGTCGTGCCGGGCACGCTTCCGGGCAAGAACGGCGGTCCGGGGCTGGCCTGCGCGGTGATCGTCAAGCGGGTCGACGAGCGCACCCGCAGCAAGACCTCGATCAACGAGCTTCTGCGCGACTGATCGCTATTTCGCCTCGGCCAGCAGCTTGGCCGCTTCGGGGCCGCTCCAGTCGAGATCCCCGGTGTAGCGCCACACCTCCTTGCCCGCGCGGTCGTAGAGCAAGGTGGTCGGCATGACTTCGACGCCGAGCGCGCTGGTCATCTTCATCTCCGGATCGAGATAGGAGCGCAGCGCGATGCCCTTCTTCTTGAGGAAGGCGTCGACGCTGGCCTTGGGCGACATGTCCTGGCTGACGACGATCACCGCGAGCGCGCCATCGACCGCGTAGCGCTGCTCGAGCTTTTGCAATGTCGGCAGCTCGCGGATGCACGGCGCGCACCACGTCGCCCACAGATTGACCAGCACTGGCGTGCCCTTGAACTTGCCAAGATCGGTCGGGCCGCCGTCGGGATTCTGGAAGGCGTCGGCGGGTGCCGGCGTGCCCGCCTTGCTCCGGTCGACGCCCTTGACCGGCCCGCCCGTCGCCGCCTCGGCCGGAGCGGCCTGATTGGCTTGAGGGGCCTCGGCCTTTTGCCTATCGCAGGCAGTGAGCGCGCCGAGCGCGAGGAGAGCGAGGATCAGCCGCACGAACGACTCCAACCGGATGTGGGGCGGGCGCTTTGCGGGCGGCCCGGCCGCGGTGATGCGCGCGATCAATTCGTCGATCGCCGTCGACCGGAGGCTATGGCGGCAGGACATCGCCGCGTCAAAGGCCCATGCCGCAATGCTCGGCGCGCAAGGGATCATAAGCGCGGACGACGCGGCGGCGATCGATCGCGGGCTCGATGCGGTGGCGGCGGAGATCGCGGGCGGCCAGTTGGTCGAGGACGAGGCACTCGAGGACATCCACATGCATGTCGAGCACCGGCTCGGCGAGCTGATCGGCGAAGCAGCGGGGCGCCTGCATACGGCGCGCTCGCGCAACGACCAGGTTGCGACCGACTTCAAGCTGTTCGTGCGCGAGGCGATCGACAAGGCGCTGGCCGCGATTGACGCACTGGAGGACGCGCTGCTCGACCGCGCCGAGGAGCATGCGGCGACAATCATGCCCGGCTTTACCCATCTTCAATCGGGCCAGCCGGTGACCCTCGGGCATCATCTGATGGCTTATGTCGCGATGCTCGGGCGCGACCGCAGCCGCTTCGGGGATGCCCGCGCGCGGCTTAACGAATGCCCGCTGGGCAGCGCCGCACTGGCCGGGACCAGCTTCCCGATCGACCGCGACGCCACCGCGGCGGCGCTCGGCTTCGACCGGCCGACCGCCAACAGCATCGATTCCGTCAGCGATCGCGATTTCGTCGTCGATTATCTTCATGCGGCGGCGCTGACCTCGGTCCATCTGTCGCGGCTGGCGGAGGAGATCGTGCTGTGGGCGTCACCGCAATTCGGCTTCGTCCACCTGCCCGACGGCTGGTCGACCGGAAGCTCAATCATGCCCAACAAGCGCAATCCCGACGCCGCCGAGCTGGTGCGCGGGCATTGCGCGCGGATCGTCGGCGATCTGGTCGCGCTGCTGGTGCTGCTGAAGGGTCTGCCGCTGGCCTATGCCAAGGATTTGCAGGACGACAAGCCGCCGCTGTTCGACGCCCACGATTTGCTGATGCTGAGCCTGGCGGCAATGGCCGGGATGGTTGCCGAGCTGGAATTCGTGCCCGAGCGGATGCGCGCGGCGGCGGCGGCCGGTCATGCGACGGCGACCGACCTTGCTGACTGGCTGGCGGTAGCGGCCGGCGTGCCGTTCCGCGAAGCGCACCATATCGCCGGGCGCGTGGTTGCGGCGGCGGACGCGGCGGGCAAGGCGCTCGACGAGATGACCATCGACGAGCTGCGCGCGATCGACCCGCGCATTGGCCCCGACGTGCTGCCCCTGTTGTCGGTCGAATCGTCGGTCGCGGCGCGGCGATCGGCTGGCGGGACTGCGCCGGAGCTTGTAGCAGCAGCGGTCCGGGCCGCACGCGAAGCCCGCGGGAGACGATGATGCGTTCGCTTGTACTGGTCCCTGCCCTGCTCCTTGCGGCGTGCGGCGATGTCGCGCCGCTCAAGCCGGCGGCCGGCCAGGCGCTTCCGGTCAAGCCGGCGCTGGCCAAGGTGACGCCCGACGCCGAGGATTTGCTTCGCCCGACGGTGATGGCCGCGCCCGAGCGGGTCGACGAGCTGGTCACCCGTTCGCTACCGCGCGAGGCCGACCGCTTCGACCTGCCCCCGCCCGACGGCGGCGCGTCGCCTCCGGCTCCGGCGGCGGAAGCCGAGGGCGAGGACGAGCAGCCGACCCGCGTCGGAGAGCCCGAATGACGGTCAAGCCGGTGCGCAAGGCGGTGTTTCCTGTTGCCGGGCTCGGCACCCGGCTGCTGCCAGCGACCAAGACCATGCCCAAGGAGATGCTGACGATCGTCGATCGGCCGCTGATCCAATATGCGGTCGACGAGGCGCGCGAGGCGGGGATCGAGCAGCTGATCTTCGTCACCGGCCGCGGCAAGGGATCGCTGGTCGATTATTTCGACATGAGCTTCGAGCTCGAGGCGACGATGGAAAAGGCCGGCAAAAGCCTCGACGCGCTGCAATCCTCGCGCACCGATTATGGCGAGATCGTCGCCGTCCGCCAGCAACGGCCGCTCGGGCTCGGTCATGCGGTATGGTGCGCGCGGCATGTGGTCGGCGACGAGCCGTTCGCGGTGCTGCTGCCCGACGATTTGATGGTGCCGGGCGCGCTCAAGCAGATGGTCGCGGCATACAATGAGGTCGGCGGAAATATCGTCTGCGCCGCCGAGGTGCCGCGCGACAAGACCGCCAGCTACGGCATCGTCACGCCCGGAGCGCGGGACGGCAACCGGACCGAGGTCAAAGGGCTGGTCGAGAAGCCCAAGCCGGAATTGGCGCCGTCGACGCTGGCGGTGATCGGCCGCTACATCCTCCAACCCGAGGTGATGGGCGTGCTCGACGCGCAGGAACCCGGCGCGGGCGGCGAAATCCAGCTCACCGACGCGATGGCGCGGCTGATCGGCCGCCAGCCGTTCCACGCGGTTACGGTCGACGCGGTGCGCTATGATTGCGGGACCAAGCTCGGATTCGTGACCGCCAACCTCGCGCTCGGGCTCGCGGATGCGGAGATCGGCGCCGACCTGCGCAACTACGCCTCCAGTTCGATGTCCCAGTAGAGGTAGTCGCGCCAGCTGGCGTGGAGGTAATTGGGCGGGAAGCTCTTGCCGTGGTCCTGGAGTTGCCAGCTGGTCGGGCGGATCGGTTCGCGGTGGATGTGCATGCCGGCCTGGCGTGGGGTCCGCCCACCCTTCTTGAGATTGCACGGAGCGCAGGCGGTGGCGACATTCTCCCACGTCGTGCGACCGCCCTGGGCGCGGGGGATGACGTGGTCGAAGGTGAGTTCCTTCGGGCTTGCGCAATAGACGCAGCGGAAGCGGTCGCGCAGGAACAGGTTGAAGCGCGTGAACGCCGGATATTCGTTGGGCCGGACGAATTGGCGCAGCGCGATGACGCTCGGCAGCTTGAGCGCCTGGCTCGGCGAATGGACCTCGCGGTCGTAATGGGCGACGACGTCGACGCGTTCGAGGAACATCGCCTTGACCGCGGTCTGCCATGGCCACAGGCTCAGCGGGTAATAGCTCAGCGGCGTGTAGTCGGCGTTGAGCACCAGCGCCGGGCAGCTGTCGGGATGGCGGAGGAGATCGGGGTGGTACACGCGCGCGTTGCTCCCGTTCGGATCACCGCCGAACACAAGCTTCCCCCGGCCCCGTCGCACGCAAGGAGGAGAGGCCGGTGCGGCCGTCTTCCCTTGTCACACCGCGGATGCCAACCCGCGATGACAGCATGATGAATCGAACGGTGAATCCGCGTCAAGAGGCGATTGCGTGGGCGTGACCACGAGCCGCTTCGCGCCCTCGCCCTCAGGGCGGCTGCATCTCGGCCATGCTTACTCCGCGGTGATCGGACGATCGGGCGCGGAGCGATGGCTGCTGAGGATCGAGGACCTCGACCCGGGCCGCTGCCGCGCCGAGTTCGTCGACGGGATTATGGAGGACCTCGACTGGCTGGGGCTCAAGGTCGATGGCGAGCCGCTGGTCCAGTCGCAGCGCGTCGCAGCCTATGCCGATGCGCTCGAGCAGCTGCGGGCGGCGGGGCTGGTCTACCCGTGCTTCTGCACGCGGGCCGACATCGCCGCGTCGCTGACCGCGCCGCACGGCGATGCCGGGGCGCATTATCCCGGCACCTGCCGCGGCCTGCCGGACGATCCCGATCGCCGATCAGCCGTTCCGCATAGCTGGCGCCTCGACTCGGCGCGGGCGATCGCGCGGGCTGGGCTGCGCGGCTGGACCGAGGCCGACGGCACGGCGTTTGCGGCCGATCCGAAAGACGTCGGCGATGCGATCCTGGCGCGAAAGGACGCGCCGGCGTCCTACCATCTGGCGTGCGTCGTGGACGATGCGGCGAGCGGGGTCGATCTGGTGGTGCGCGGCGAGGACTTGCGGCCCTCGACCACGGTGCAGCGGCTCCTGCAGGCGCTACTGGGACTGCCCGCGCCGACCTATCTGCACCATCCGCTAGTGCTGCACGAGGACGGGCGGCGGCTGGCCAAGCGCGACCAGGCGCCGACGCTGGCCGCGATGCGGGCTGCAGGGGTCGACGGGCGAGCGCTCGCGGGTGAGCTCGCTACCGGCTTTCTGCCCCTAGGATTCCGGCTGTCGAATGCCTAAATCCAACCCATGAACGCGCTGCTCATCATCGCCCTCCTGGTCGCCATGGGCGCGACCGCCTATGTGCTGGTACGCGGGGTCATGGCGATGGCCTCGGGCAAGGATATCTCCGGCCAGCAACAGCAGATGTATATGCGCAAACGGGTGCTGTATCAGGGCGTGGCGATCATGCTGGTGGTGCTGATCCTGCTGCTCGCCGGCGGGCGCGCGTAAGCTGGTCAAGCTCAACAAGATTTACACGCGCACCGGCGACGACGGATCGGCCGGGCTGGTCGACGGGAGCCGGGTCAGCAAGGCGAGCGCGCGGATGGCAGCGATCGGCGAGGTCGACGAGGCCAATTCGGCGCTCGGCGTGGCGATCGCCGCGCTCGAGCCCGGCCCGCTGGCGGCGGACCTTCGGCTGGTCCAGAACGAGCTGTTCGATCTCGGCGCCGACCTTGCGACGCCGGGCGAGGTCGAAGGCGCGTTGCGGATCGTCGCCGACCAGGTCGAGCGGCTCGAGAAACGGATCGACGTGCTCAACGCCGAGCTGAATCCGCTGACCAGTTTCATCCTGCCCGGCGGGTCGATGGCGGCGGCGCAATTGCATTTGGCGCGCGGGATCGTCCGGCGCGCCGAGCGGGCGGCGGTGGCGCTGGCGGCGATCGACACCGTGAATGCCCAGGCGCTGGCCTACCTCAATCGGCTGTCGGACCATTTGTTCGTCGCGGCGCGTTGGACGGCGGCTCAGGAGGGAGGCGACGTGCTGTGGCAACCCGGCGCCACCAGGACCAGCTAGCGGACGACCTGCCGACCCGGCTGGCAGCGACCCGCGCGCTGACGCTGGCGCTGGCCGAGCCGCTGAGCGACGCCGACGCGACGATCCAGCCGCACCCCGATGCGAGCCCGGCGAAATGGCATCTGGCGCATTCGACCTGGTTCTTCGAGACCTTCGTGCTGCGTGACCATTCGCCCGGCTACCAAGCTTACGACGAGCGGTGGGCGTATCTGTTTAACAGCTATTACGAGGGCGAGGGCGAGCGCCACGAGCGGGCGCGGCGCGGGATGATCAGCCGGCCGAGCCTGGACGAGGTGCGGGCATGGCGGGCGACGGTGGATAGCGCGCTGCAGGAGGCGCTGCCGGGACTGCCGGATCGAGCGCGGGCGCTGGTCGAGCTTGGCATCCAGCACGAGCAGCAGCACCAGGAATTGTTCCTGACCGACATTCTCGCGACCTTTGCCGAGAATCCATTGGAGCCAGCTTATGGTCCGCTTCGTCATTGCGAGCGCAGCGAAGCAATCCAGCCTTCCGCCGCTGGATTGCCGCGCCGCTTCGCGGCTCGCAATGACGGGGGTGGATGGCTGCCCGGGCTCGACGGGATCGTCGAGATTGGCGCGACCGGGGAGACATTCGCTTATGATTGCGAGACTCCGCGGCACCGGGTGCTGCTCCATCCTCACGCCATTGCTGGGCGCTGCGTGAGTAACGGCGAGTGGCGCGAGTTCATGGCCGAGGGGGGCTACGACGAACCGCGGCTGTGGCTGAGCGAGGGTTGGGACTGGCGCCGGGCTAATGGCATCGAGCGGCCGCTGTACTGGGCCGAGGACGGGCAGTCGGCGTTTACGCTCGCGGGGCGGCGCGACATCGACCCCGCCGCGCCGGTGGCGCACGTTAGCTTCTACGAGGCTGACGCCTTTGCGCGTTGGGCCGGGGCGCGGCTTCCGACCGAGGCCGAATGGGAAAGCTGCTTTGCCACGGCCGACCCGACAATCGGGAATCAACTGGACGAGGCATGCGCGGTGTTGCCGAAATCGGGCGGAGGCCCGTTCGGCGAGGTGTGGCAGTGGACCGGATCGGCGTTCCTGCCCTACCCCGGTTTCGTGCCCGCCGAGGGCACGGTCGGCGAGTATAATGGCAAGTTCATGTGCGGGCAGTTCGTGCTGAAAGGCGCAAGCTGCGCCACGCCGCGCGGCCACAGCCGGGTGAGCTATCGCAACTTCTTCCCGGCGGGCGCGCGCTGGCAGTTCACGGGGGTGCGGCTTGCGCGCGATATCTGAGGAGGTCGATCCCGCGTTTCGCGCCGACGTGCTGAAGGGCCTTGCCGAGCCGGTTCCGGCGATCCCCGCGCGCTGGCTCTACGACCGGCGCGGAAGCGAGTTGTTCGACGCCATCACGCGCCTGCCGTCCTATTATCCGACGCGCACCGAGACCGCTTTGCTCGAGCGGATCGTTCCGGAGGTCGCTGAGCTTTGCGGGCGCGGCGGCGCCGTGATCGAGTTCGGCGCGGGATCGCAGACCAAGACCCCGCTCCTGCTCGCGGCAGTCCGGCCGCGCGCGTTCGTTCCGATCGACATCAGCGGCGAGTATCTCAAGGACAGCGCGGCGGAGGTCGACGCCGACCATGAGCGGGTCGCGGTCTATCCGGTGGTCGCCGACTTCACGCGCGAGGTGGTGCTTCCGAGCGAAATCGACGGGCTGGCGCGGCTCGGCTTCTTCCCTGGATCGACGATCGGCAATTTCATTCCGCGCAGCGCGACCGATTTGCTGCGCCATTTCCGGACCATTCTCGGCACCGGGGCGCTGCTGTTGATCGGGATGGACCGGTTGAAGCCGGTCGAGCGATTGCTCGCGGCCTATGACGATCCGGAGGGGGTGACGGCCGAATTCAACCTGAACCTGCTGCACCGGATCAACCGCGAACTGGACGGCGACGTTCCGGTCGACGCGTTCCGCCACGAGGCGCGGTGGAACGACATGCTGGCGCGGATCGAGATGCATCTGGTGGCGGCGCGCGACGTGGCGTTTTCGGTCTCAGGGCGGCCGTTCCAGTTCGCCGCGGGGCAATCGATCCACAGCGAGAACAGCCATAAATACGGGCCGCGCGGCGGGCGGCTGCTGCTGCTCGCGGGCGGGTGGACCCCGCTCAAGGAGTGGGTCGCGGACAATGGCGACTTTGCGGTGATCCTGGCCGAGGCCCAGCGCGAGCGGTTCGCGCCGTGATTGATGCCACGCGCGGCGCCCGCTAGGACCGCTTCATGACGACCTTCATCGCGATCCTGCTGTTTCTCCTCAACGTGCTCGGCTGGCTGGTGATCGCCTCGGCGATCCTCAGCCTGTTGTTCGCGTTCAACGTGCTCAACCATTCGAACAGCGGGCTGCGCGGGATCATGGACGGACTCGACCGCCTGCTCGAGCCGCTCTACCGGCCGTTCCGCAAGGTGCTTCCGGCGACCGGCGGGATCGATTGGTCGCCGTTCCTGCTGTTGGTCACGATCGGCGTGCTGCGCATCATCCTGACCAGCGTCGTCGCCCCGGTGTGAGCGCATGAGCGCGCGGCGGATCGACGGCAAGGGGATCGCCGAGGCGCTTCGGGCGCGGATCGCCGACGGGGTCGCCGCCTTCCGCGAGACGGTCGGCCGGCCGCCCGGGCTGGCGGTCGTGCTGGTCGGCGAGGACCCGGCGAGCAGCGTCTATGTGCGGTCCAAGGGCAAGGCGACCGGGGCGGCCGGGATGCGCTCGGTCGAGCATCGGCTGGCCGATAGCGTCAGCGAGGCTGAACTGCTGGCGCTGATCGGCGAATTGAACCGCGATCCGGGCATCGACGGGATCCTGGTCCAGCTGCCGCTGCCCGGGCAGATCGATGAGCAACGGGTCATTGCGGCGATCGACCCGGCCAAGGATGTCGACGGCTTCCATGTCGAGAATGCCGGCAGGCTGGCGGTCGGCGGTGAGGCGCTGGTGCCGTGCACGCCGCTGGGGTGCCTGCACCTGCTGAAGGCGGAGCTGGGTGACCTCACCGGCAAGGATGCGGTGGTGATCGGGCGTTCCAACATCGTCGGCAAGCCGATGGCGCTGCTGCTGCTGGCCGAAAGCTGCACCGTGACGATCGCCCACAGCCGGACCCGCGACCTGCCGGAGCTGTGCCGGCGGGCGGACATATTGGTCGCCGCGGTCGGCCGGGCGGAGATGGTGCGGGGCGCGTGGGTGAAGCCGGGCGCGGTGGTGATCGATGTGGGCATCAACCGCATCGCCGGAGGGGACGGCAAGGGCCGACTGGTCGGCGACGTCGCTTTTGACGAGGTGGCCGAAGTGGCCGCCGCGATCACGCCGGTTCCGGGCGGGGTGGGGCCGATGACCATCGCCATGCTACTCAGGAACACGCTCGTCGCCGCGCACCGCCGCGAGGGGCTGGAGGAACCGCGCCTGTGATCATCGCCTTGCTCGTCGTCGCCGCCGCGCCGGCCGCGCCGCCGCCGAAACCCGCGCCGATGTCGGCGATCGACGCCGAGCGCGCGTTCGCCGCCGATGCCCAGAAGATCGGCCAGTGGACCGCGTTCAGGAAATGGTCGACGCCCGACGCGCTGATGTTCACGCCGCAGCCGGTGCGGGCGCACGACTTCGTCGGCAAGCTCAAGGACCCCGAGCACGCAGTGTGGTGGTGGCCGGGGCGGAGCTATGTGTCGTGCGACGGGCGGGTCGCGATCAACACCGGGCCGTGGGTGCGCGGCTTCGGCAAGTCGGTCGGTTATTTCACCACAGTGTGGGTGCGTCAGCCGGACGGGTCGTGGAAATGGACCTATGACGCCGGCGACGAGCTGAAATTCGCGCGCGACGAGGGCGGCGACATCAAGCCGGTGATCGCGGCCTGCGGCAAACGGCCGCCCGCCCCAGCTGTGCCGGCGGCGCCAGCGAGCTTCCGCAAGCCCGTCAAGAGCGGCAGCGGCACCAGTCTCGACCGCACGCTGGTGTGGAGCTGGGTGGTGGATTCCACCGGAGCGCGCCGCTTTGTCGCGCAATTGTGGGACGGCA
The DNA here is from genome assembly GCF_003499275.1 of Sphingomonas mesophila. Lineage (GTDB taxonomy): Bacteria > Pseudomonadota > Alphaproteobacteria > Sphingomonadales > Sphingomonadaceae > Sphingomicrobium > Sphingomicrobium mesophilum. The sequence continues at coordinate 1,907,794 of NZ_QWDF01000001.1, forward strand.
AGGTGTGGCAGCCGGTGATCGACGACAAGGTTGCGGCGGCGCCATGATCGAGCTGTTCACCAGCGCCTTCATCACGCTCGCGGTGATCGTCGACCCGCCGGGCTGCGCGCCAATTTTCGCCTCGCTGACCGGCGGTGCAAGCGCGGCCGAGCGGCGGCGGATGGCGGTCAGGAGCTGCGTCGTCGCCTGGTGCATCCTGATGTTCTTCGCCTTGTTCGGCGAGGCGCTGCTGACCCACCTCGGTGTGTCGCTGTCGGCGTTTCGGCTGGCGGGCGGGATCATGCTGTTCATGATCGCGCTCGACATGGTGTTCGAGCGGCGCACCGAACGGCGCGAGGAGCGGGCCGAGGAGATCAAGGGGACGCCCGAGGCCGAGGACGTCAGCATCTTCCCGATGGCGATCCCGATGATCGCCGGACCGGGCTCGATCGCTTCGGTGATGCTCTTGAATGCGCGGGCCGAGGGAATGCAGGAATCGCTGGTGGTGCTGGGCGCGATGACCTTGGTGATCGTGCTGACGCTGGTTGCGCTGCTCGCGGCGGGGCCGCTGATGCGGTTCGTCGGGGCCAAGGTCGAAGCGATGATCACGCGGATTTTGGGCGTGATCCTGGCCGCGCTGGCGACCCAGTTCGTGCTCGACGGACTAGGGCGGAGCCTGCCGGGGCTGGCTGGGAGCTAGGGGCGCTTCACGCGCCACAGCTTGAGCGGCGAGCCTTCGGGCAGCGGCACCGGATCGAGCCAGGCCGGGATACGGCCGGACGCGAGCTGGACATAAAAGCCGCGCGGGGCCTCGGCCATGTAGACCGTGGCCTGGCTCATCATCGGGCAGATGAGGACGTAGTCGGCGCGGTATTTGTCGGCCAACACGCGGGCTTCGTCGGGGGTGCCGCGGAAGAACTTCATCGCGTCGACGATCTGCGGACCGTTGCGGTGATAGGGGCCGATGATCGCGCGGTGCGGGGTGATCGCGATCAGCCGCGGGGCGAGGTCGCCGAAGGTGAACATGGTCGCCGGCGGGAGCTTGGCGATCGGGCGCATCGCGGCGAGCGTCGGGCAGCTGGCATTGGCGCGGGCGACCGCCAACTGGCGCTCGGTGCGCGGCGGATTGGGGGCGAATTGGTCAAGCAGCAGCGGGACCAGTCCGCCGAGCGCCAGCAGCACGAGCAGGGTCGTGCCGAGCGTGCGCACCAGCATGTGGCGCGAATTGTAGAGCCTGGGCCCGACCAGCACGGCGAGCGCGACCGCGCCGGGAATGGCCATCATCTGCGCCGCCGGGCCGGTCCGCGACTGCCAGAACAAGAGGGCGGTGGCGGTGAGCGCAATGGCGCCGGCGGCGAGCACTTGCGGCAGGCGCGGGTCGCGGCGGCGAAACCAGGCGAGGACCGCCCAGCCGATCAGCCCGGTGGCGGGGAGCGCGATGATCGTCGCGGCGGTCTTCCACGGGTGGCGGTAGAACGGCCGCGCCTCGCGCACATGGCTGAGCCACAACTGATAGACCTCGTCGCTGACGCCTTCGAGCCGCGACAGGCAATGCGGCCAGACCAAAGCGTGAAAGCCGGCGATGATCGCGCCCGCCGCCACCGCTACGACCAGTCGCGTCTTCCAGCTGGCAGGCGACCACCAGGCGAGGGCCAGCATCAGCGCGCCGCCGACCAGCGCGTCGCTGAGCCAGACCGGTGACAGGGCGTCGCACACCGCGAGGCGATTGTCGTTCGAAGCGAAGAGGAGGAAGGCGAGCGCGGTGCCGCCCGACAGGCTGGCGGCATAGGCCCCGAGACGGCGGCGCTGACCCGCGTCGGCGACCCACATCAGCACCTGCGCGACACCGGCCAGCGCGAGGTAGATCATGAGCTCGAGCCCGATCGCCAGCGACAGCGCGGACGCCAGGCCGACGGTTACTCCGCCGCGCGCGCGCCGCGGGTCGGCGAGGCCGGCGACGGCAATCGCGAGGAAGGCGAGTTGCCAGCCGTGATGGTCGATCCGGGTGGGCACGAATTGCGCGACGCACGAGCCGGCGAAGAACAGGCAGACCACCATCAGCGGCCAAGCCGACGGATGGACCAAGCGGCGGATGGTCAGCGCCAGCGCGATCATCAGTACTGCCAGCGGCAGGATCGGAGCGACCGCCACGGCGAACATCTCGGCCTGCGGGCCGCCGAGGAACAGCCGGCCGAGGAGGATCAGACCGGCCAGCGGCAGGTCGACCAACCGGCTCCAGTGCATGTTGGCGCCGTCGGGGGCGTTAAGCCGATATTGCCTCAGGTCGAACCAATCCTGGCCATTGTTGAGCCAGGCGCGCACCTGGGCGATGCGCATATTGTCGTCGGTGTCGCTGAGCGCGAAATTCTGGATGTTGGCCCAGCGCGACCAGATCAGATAGGCGAAGAACAGAGCGTAGGCGGCGAAGAGCAGCGGCAGCCAATGCCTGTCGACGAACGCCTTGACCCGCTCTTCCACGCTGCCATTCCTTGCACTGCCCCGGGTTTCGCGCTCTAGCGGCGATTAGGCGAAGGGCAAGGCAAAGCGATGAGCGACCACGCGTACAACGAGGACTTCTACACCTATATCGACGCCGGATCGCGGCGCTCAGCGCGGGCGGTAGCGGCGCTGCTTCTGCCCGAGATGCGGATTGAAAGCCTGCTCGATGTCGGTGCTGGTCACGGCGCGTGGGCGGCGGAATGGCTGAAGGCCGGTGTCGCCGACGTGGTCGCGGTCGACGGCGACTATGTCCGCGCCGACCAGCTCGCCGTTCCGGCGGAGCGCTTCCGGGCGCACGACCTCACCACCGCGCTCGACCTGCAGCGCAAGTTCGACCTGGTCCAGACGCTCGAGGTTGCCGAGCATTTGCCGGCGGCCAAGGCCGATCTATTCGTCGACAACCTAGTGCGCCACGGCGACGTGATCCTGTTCTCGGCCGCGGTCCCGCACCAGGGTGGAGAGCATCACGTCAACGAGCAGCCGCCGGAATATTGGCGGGCCAAGCTAAAGGCGCGCGGATATGGCGTGTTCGACTTCGTTCGACCAGCGCTGGCCGGCCGCGACGAGGTGATGCCGTGGTATAGGTTCAACACCTTCCTCTACGCCAATTCGGCAGGCGAAAAGCGGCTGTCACAGCGGATCCTGGCGAGCCGAGTTGCGGACGACCGGCCGCTTGAGATTGGCGGCGACCTCAAGTGGGCGCTTAGACGAGCCGCGGTGCGGTTGATCCCCACCGCCCTGGTCAAGCCGATCGCCATGGCCAAGGCCAGGCTGGAGGCGGCGGCCCGGCGGTGAGCCAGTGGTAAGAAAGCACATCGAGCGGATCTCCGCCGACCCGGAAGCGCGTGCGGCGCTGGTCCAGCTCGCCCGCTACGGGATCGTTGGAGTGGCGATCACCCTGCTCGGCCAGGCGATCTATTTCGTGCTTGCCGAGACGCGTACGACCACCCCGCTTGTCGCGATTGCCATCGCCTGGGTCGTCGGGGTGACGGTCGGCTATTTTGCGCACGGCTGGGTCAGCTTCGCCGGGCACGGAGCGCGCGAGAACCATGCCGCGATGTCGACCCGCTTCATCGCGGTCAATTTGATTGGTTATGCGCTCAACAGCTTCTGGGTGTGGCTACTCGTCGAGTGGCTCGGTGGGCCCAACTGGTGGCCGATCCCGCCCAACGTCATTCTGACTCCATTGATGACCTTCTGGCTTCACCGCCACTGGACCTTCCGCTGAGGCGATAAGGCCGAGCGGCGGCCGCTGTGCCGCGCCCTCGACGCGCCGCCCGACGATGTCTTGGACGATGTACAGCGGCCGCTGCTTGGCTTGGCTGTAGAGCCGCCCGATATATTCGCCGAGCAGGCCGAGCACGAACATCTGCACCGCGCCGAGAACCACCACGACCAGCATCAGCGAGGTCCAGCCCTGGATCGTCTCGCCCGTCGCCCACGACCAACCGATGTAGGCGATCAGCACCAGCGAGCCGAGCGCGAGCCACAGGCCGGCATGGCTGGCAAGCTTGAGCGGCGCAGACGAAAAGCCGGTCAGCGCGTCGAGCGCGAAGCGGATCATTTTCCGCAGCGGATATTTGGTCACGCCGGCGTAACGTTCGTCGCGCTGGTAGGCGAACGGCACCTGCTTGAAGCCGATCCACGCCACCATGCCGCGGATGAAGCGCGATTGTTCGGGCATCGCCAGCAGCGCATCGAGCGCGCGCCGGCTCATCAGCCGGAAATCGCCGGCGTCGACCGGAATGTCGACCTCGGTCGCGCGCGCCAGCAGCCGGTAGAAGGCGGCCGCGGTGGCGCGCTTAAAGCGGGTTTCGCCGGGCCGGGCGGTGCGCACGCCATAGATCACGTCCGCGCCATCGCGGTCCATTGCTGCGAGCATGTCGGAGAGCAGCTCGGGCGGATCCTGAAGGTCGGCGTCGATGATCAGGATGCGATTGCCGCGGGCAAGGTCCAGCCCGGCGGTCAGCGCCAACTGATGTCCGTGATTGCGCGATAAATCGACGGCGACGAGGCGCGGGTCGGCCGCGGCGAGATCGGCCATGATGGGCCAGCTGCGGTCGGTCGAGCCATCATTGACCAGCACTAGTTCGTAATCCTCGCCCGCGGCGGAACGCGCGGCGGCGGACAGGCGCTGGTGGAGGACGGCAAGGCATTCCTGCTCGTTGAAGCAGGGGACGACGATCGACAGCGCGGTCATGGCGCCTCCTTGGCGCGGGCGGGTGCCCTTGCATAGAGCGCGCTGCCCTCCCCGCGCCACACCGGGCGATAGCCGTCAAGGGAGGCCGGGTCGAACGGCGGGACGTCAACCAGCCAGACATAGTCGAACGCGTCGCGAGGGATCGCGCGCATCGCCTGGTCGGGAGTCGGCGAGCGGCGGGTCGGGCACGCGGGATCGCTGACCATTTGCGACGGATCGGCGCGGAAGCGGCCAGCGGCGTCGTAGCGCACCGTCAGCAGATTGGCGCCCTCGATCGCCCATTGCTCGTTGGCGAAGGCATGGCGGCGGACGATCGCCATCGCGCCGAGATGCGAGGTCCGGAATAAGGGCCACGGGGCGTTGCAGCCCTGGCCGACGAGATAGACCAGCGCTGAGCCGCGGCGGACATGGTCGAGCGCCTTAAGCTGACGCTGCTGGCGGTCGGAGGCGATGGCGAGACTGGCGGTGGTAACCGCAACCTTGGCGACGAACAGGCTGACCGACACCACAGCGAGCATCCCGGCGAGACCTTCCGGCGGCACTTTTCGCTCGCGGATGGCGAGGGCGAACACCGCCATTGCGTAAGGCGCGAGGCGCATGTCGGCATAAGCCGAACCGAACACGGTCCACGGCAACAGGACGAAGGCGAGGGTCAGCGCCAGCGCCGAGAAAGCTAGGTTGCGGGACAGGGTGTAGGCTCGGGTCGCGAGGGCGAGCAGCACGGCGATCCCGATCAGGGTCAGGATTGCGGTGTCGATCGACTGCCACTGGTCGCGCAGCGCCCACACCAGCCACAGCGCCTTCACCTGCCAATTGAACCAGCCGAAGGTGGGCGCGCCGGTAATATCGCTTCGCCAGGCGAGCATAATCAGCGCCGGCCCGGCCAGCGCCAGCGCGTGCAGCGCTGCCTTTAGCCCGGCCTTGAACCAGCCGATCCCGCGATCGTGCTGGCGCACCGCCTCGGCCGAGAAGCACAGCAGGCCGAGCGTGCCCCAGCCGAAGGTGTGGCAGATGAAGACCACGAAGCTGATCGGGACGAACAGCAGCAGCCGCAGGCGGTCGCGGTTCAATCGCGCGAGGCGCAGCCACAAGCCGAAAGCAAGCAGCGCAAGCGCCATCGACAAAGTGAAATTGAGAAAGCCGAACAGGAATGGGTGCGAGAAGGCGAATGGCAGCGCCAAAGCGGCGGTCGGGGGCAAGCGGTGGTGGACCTCGCGCGCGACCCACAGCAGGCCGGCAACAGTCAGCGGCGGGATGGCGAGCGCGATCAGCTTGACCGCCAATTCAAGGCCGAACAATTTGGCCAGCGGCAGGATCAGCAGGTCGACTCCGAGATTGCCAATCGGCTGCCATCGGAAATCAAAATAGCGCTGGAGTTCGGGCGAGGTCGCGAGGTCGAGCTCGACCCGATAGCGGCCCATATGGCCGAGCAAGTCGACCAGCGGCGGGACGGGCGGATAAAGCAAGGGCACGAAGGCGAGCAGAATCATCGCGGCGACGAAGCCGCGCGTCTCCCACCATGGGCGGTGCCCCGCCGGCCTGCCGTCCTCCGCCATGTCGCCCCTTCGTGAGCCTATCGCGTTTAGCCGTTCGCCGCCGACTGTAAACGGCGGTTTGGCGGATGGCCCGTTAACCGTGACGCTTAAGCCGCCACGCATCGCCGCTGCGGCGATTTCGTTAACCTTTTTGCGCTTAGGTGTCCGCTCGAGGCGAAGAGGGCGCGACGATGGGTAAGGTTGTAACTGGCGGCGGCGGTTCGGGCATGCCGATCCTGCTTTATGGCGTGCTCGCCTTCTGCACCGGCATCGCGATGTACCTCGCCGGCGTGCTGCTGGTGTTCCCGCGCTATCTGCTCGACCTGCGCGCCGAGCTCGATCCGGTCGCCGAATGGCTGGTGTGGTATTCAGGCGTTCCGATCGTCGCCGGGATCGCGATGGCGCTGACCGACCTGCTGATCTTCCACCCGCGCAAGAAGCCCGACGTGCCGGTACGCTACACGCCGGTGCGCGAGGCGCGAGTGACGGTCGCGCTCACCGCCTACAATGACGAAGAAGCGATCGGCCCGGCAGTGCGCGACTTCCTGGCGCATCCGATGGTGGCGCGGGTGATCGTCGTCAGCAACAACAGCAGCGACGCGACCTTCGCGCGGGCCAGTGCGGCGGGGGCGATCACGTTCAACGAGATGAAGCCCGGCTATGGCCGTTGCGTCCACCGCTGCCTGAGTGAGGCGGCGCGGTTCACCGACACCGACTTCGTCGTGCTGAGCGAGGGCGACTGCACCTTCTTGGCGTACGACATCGAGAAATTGATCGCCTATGCGCCGCATGCCGACATCGTCAACGGAACGCGGATCGTTGAGCCGCTGCGCCAATACCAGACGCAGCTGTCGACCTTCATGTATTATGGCAATCTGTTCGTCGGGAAGCTGCTTGAGTTCAAGCACCTCGGGCGGGGCACGATCACCGATGTCGGGACGACTTACAAATTGTGCCGCCGCGACGCCCTGCTGCGGCTGCTGCCGAGGCTCAATCCGGCGGTCAACTTGGAATTCAACGCGCATTTGCTCGACACCGCGCTGGCCAGCGACCTAGTGCTGCTGGAATGCCCGATCACCTTCCATCCGCGGGTCGGCGTGTCGAAGGGCGGCAACATCAACAATTGGCGCGGCCTGACGGTCGGCACGCGGATGATCCGCGGGCTGGTGTTCGGCTGGCAGAGGCAGGCGGCGGCGTGAGCGATGGCAGCTATCACCAATCGCGGCTGACCAAGGACGACAAGCGCGCCACGGTGTGGGGTGCGCTGTGGCGCTATTTCTTTTCGCGGCGGATCGCGCCGGACGATACGGTGCTCGACCTCGGCTGCGGCTATGGCGAATTCATCAACCAGGTGCGCGCGCGGCGGCGGATCGCGGTCGACCTGTGGGACGGCATGCCGGCCCATGTCGCGCCTGGGGTCGAGACGATAGTCGGGCCGGTCAGCGACCTGTCGGCGATCGCCGACGGCGCGGTCGACTACGCCTTTTCGAGCAATCTGTTCGAGCATCTCACCAAAGACGAGCTAGCGGCGACCCTGGCGCAGCTGAAGGCCAAGCTCGCGCCGGGAGGGACGCTGACCACGCTCCAGCCCAACTACCGTTATTGCGCGCAGGAGTATTTCGACGACTATACCCATGTCACGGTGTGGAGCCACGTCAGCCTGGCCGATTTCCTTGAGGCCAATGGCTTTGAGGTGATCGAGGTTCGGCCGCGCTTCCTGCCGCTGACGGTGAAATCGCGGCTGCCGGTGTGGCCGCCGCTGATCGCCGCCTATCTCGCCTCGCCGATGAAGCCGTTAGGCAAGCAGATGCTGCTCGTCGCCCGCCCGCGCGGTTGAAACCGATGGAACGCGAAGACCGCCTGACGACGCTTGCCGCGCGGGCCGCGCTCATGGCGGTGGCGGCGTTGCTGGCATGGCACCTGATGCCGTTTGGCGTCAGCGCGGTGCGCGCGATCCTCTACCCGCACGAGCTCGATTATGGCGAAGGCATCGTCTGGTACCAAGCGACGCAGCTGTTCGACGGCAGCGCCTATGGCCCGATCGACCGCTTCCCATCCGTAGTGTTCCACTACACGCCGTTGTTCCATTTCGTGAGCGGGCTCATCGCGGTCACGGGCGTGGACGGTCTGGCTGCCGGGCGGCTGGTATCGGCGCTGTCGACCCTCGCCGTGATGGTTGCGATCGGGGCGATCGTCGCTGGCGTGATCCGGCGAGCCGGCGGCGCGAAGCGCGTCGCGGCGCTGTGCGGCGCGATCGGCGGGCTGGCGCTGCTGATCGCTTTTCCGGTCAAGATCTGGGCGCCGCTGATGCGGGTAGACATGCTCGCCTTCGCGCTGGCCCTGATCGGAATTCTCGCCGCCATTCGAGCGCTCGAACGGCCGCGCTGGATCGTCGCCGCCGCGCTGCTGTTCGTCGCCGCGGTCTACACCAAGCAGACCATGGTCGCGGCCCCGGCGGCGGTGTTCGCGGTGATGCTGGTCCACCGGCCGCGTACCGCCTGGGCCGGGATCGCGCTGTGTGTCGCGGTCGGTGCGATCGTTCTCGCGGCCCTGACCTGGACGACCGGCGGCGGCTTCGCGCGGCACGTGTTTCTCTACAACGTCAATCGCTTCGATTTGGCGCGGACTGAGCAGATCTGGATCATCGCATCGAGCCACATCTTCCTGATCGGCGCGGCGCTGATCGGGGTTGCCGCGGCGTGGCCGGCGGTACGGCGGTTCGCAGCCCAGCGGCGCGATGCGGAAACCGACGACGCGGCGCTTGTGATGCTCCTGCTCTACCTGGTGCTGACCAGCCTGATGCTATTGCTGGTGCTCAAGCTTGGTTCGAGCGCCAATTACTTTGTCGAGTGGCTGTGCGCAGTGGCGATTTTCGCTGGGCTGGCGGCGCGCTGTACGGTTGAACGCGCCCTCGAGCCGTCATCGGCCGGCGACGCCTCGCTGCTCGGCAAGCTGGCGTTGGTTCTGATTGGCGTTCAGGCGGTGCTGATCGACCATAATCCCTATTCCAAGCGCTGGTTTGACGCGCGCGAAGCGGGGCTGCAGAAGCTGGCGGCGATGATCCGCTCCGCCCCGGGACCGGTCATTTCGGACGATATGGTGGCGGTGATGCGCGCCGGTCGGCCGGTGCTGTGGGAGCCCGCGATCTTCACCGAGCTGGCGGCGACCGGGGCCTATGACGAGCGGCCCTTCGTGCGGATGATTGAGCAGCGGAAGTTCGCCTTGTTCATCATCTACCAGGGCCGCGGCGAAACTGTCTTCAGCCCGCGCTTCAGCCCAGCGGTGGCTAGCGCCATCGAGCGCAACTACCGGCGCGACGAAATCGTCGCCAACCTCACCATCCACCGCCCGCGCTAGGCTCCGTCGCGGCGGTCCCGGCGCCCGAGCAGGCGCAGCCGCAGTGCGTTCAATTTGATGAAGCCCTCGGCGTCGCGCTGGTCGTAGGCACCGTAATCGTCCTCGAACGTCACCATTCGCTCGCTGTACAGGCTCTGCGGCGAGCGGCGTCCGGTAACGTGGACGCCGCCCTTGAAGAGCGTGAGGCGCACTTCGCCCTCGACCCGCGCCTGGCTATGATCGCATAATGCCTGCAGCATGGCGCGCTCGGGCGAGAACCACAGGCCATTGTAGACCAGCTCGGCATAACGCGGCATCAGCTCGTCCTTGAGGTGCATCGCGCCGCGATCCAGCGTCAGCTGCTCGATCGCGCGGTGGGCGGCGTGAAGGATGGTGCCGCCCGGGGTCTCGTAGATGCCGCGACTCTTCATGCCGACAAAGCGATTCTCGACCAGGTCGAGACGGCCGATGCCGTGGCGCTTGCCGAGCGCGTTGAGCTTGGCGAGCAACGCAGCCGGAGACAAGGATTCGCCATTCACCGCGACCGGATCCCCGCGCTTGAACTCGATGGTGATGTCCTCGGGCGAGTTGGGCGCCGTGACCGGATCATCGGTGCGCGAGAAGACGTAGTCCGGAACCTCGCTCCACGGGTCCTCGAGCACCTTCCCCTCGCTCGAGGTGTGGAGCAGATTAGCGTCGGTCGAGAACGGGCTTTCTCCGCGCTTGTCGCTCGGCACGGGGATCTGGTTGCGCTCGGCAAAGGCGATCAGGGCGGCGCGGCTGGCAAGATCCCATTCACGCCACGGGGCGATTACCCGAATGTCGGGTGCAAGTGCATAATAGCCGAGCTCGAAGCGGACCTGGTCGTTGCCCTTGCCGGTCGCGCCATGGGCCACCGCATCGGCGCCGACCGCTTGCGCTATCTCGACCTGGCGCTTGGCAACGAGCGGCCGGGCGATCGCCGTGCCGAGCAGATACTGCCCTTCGTACAGCGCGTTCATGCGCATCATCGGAAAGACGAAGTCGGCGACGAACTCCTCGCGCAGGTCATCGACGAAGATATGCCCGGGGCGAACGCCTAGCAGCTCGGCGGTGCGGCGGGCGGGTTCCAGTTCCTCGCCCTGACCGAGGTCGGCGGTGAAGGTGACGACCTCACAGCCGTAGGTCTGCTGAAGCCATTTCAGGATCACGCTGGTGTCGAGCCCGCCTGAGAATGCGAGGACGATTCGGCGCACGGGTTCGGTCAATCGTCGTCTCCGGATCGGCTGGCGCGGCTTTATTCGTCGGCGGCGGGCCGTTCAACTGCCAGCAAGCGAGGCAGGCGTAGCGTCAACCCGGAATTTCCCAGGAGGTGAGGATGAACAAGGCTGTGATGATTGCCGCGCTGATCGTGGCAGGCGCCGGCGCCGCCGCCGCGCAGGTCCCCGGTGTCGCGCCGATGGCGCCGCCGCAGCGGATAGCGATGCCGGACACGCGCGATGGCGTCGTGGCGATGGTGCGCGACCACTTCGCGCGCGCTGACGCCAACCGCGACGGCTTCCTGGCGCGCGACGAAATGCGCTCGATGCGGGCAATGCACGGCGGCCGTGCGGAGCGGCGCATGGCGATGCGCGGAATGCACCGGAACAAGGGCATGCGCGGCAACCCCGGCGCAATGTTCGACCGGCTCGATGCCAATCGCGACAATATGATCAGCCGCGACGAATTCCAGCGTCACCACGCGATGCGCGCCGGGCGCAAGGCACAGCGCGGCGCGATGCACGGCAAGCGCATGGGCATGCGCCATGGCGGGATGATGCGCCGTGCCGACGCTGATCGTGACGGCCGCGTCTCGCTGGCAGAAGCGCAGGCCGCGGCGCTGCAGCGGTTCGACCGGGTCGACCTCGACCGCGACGGCCGGATTACCCCGCAGGAGCGCCAGCAGCGCCGCCAGCAAATGCTCCAGCGCCGCGGCCAACGCGCCGGCTAGGCGGCGGCCGCACCCGCCGCGCGATACCGCTGCTCGTCCGCGATCATATAGTCGCGGACTATCGGCAGTGCGCGGCGGTTTCGGACATATTGGAGCTGGTAATTGCACATCGTGCCGTTCTCGAACCCGACGACTCCGCCGGCGAGATAATATTCCCACATCCTGAGGAAGCGTTCGTCGTGGAGCGCGACGATCGCGTCGCGGTTGGCGAGCGTCCGCCGCAGCCATTCGCGCAGCGTGTAGGCGTAGTGCACCCTCAGCGTCTCGACGTCGCAGGTAATTAGCCGGTTTTTGGCGCTGGCGGCGACGATCTGCTCGAGCGACGGCAAATGATAGCCGGGGAAGATGTATTTGTCGGTGAACGGATCGGGCTTCCCGGCCTTGCCGTACTTGCCGATGGTGTGAAGCAGCATCACCCCGTCATCGGCGAGCAAGCGGCGGCACTGGGCGAAAAACTCGTCGTAGTGCGCCGCGCCGACATGTTCGAACATTCCAATCGAGACGATCCGGTCGAAGCGGCCCGCGACCGAGCGATAATCGATCAGCTCGAATTTCACGCGGTCGGCGACCCCGGCAGCGACGGCGCGCTCGCGGGCGACCTTGAGCTGCTCCTCCGATAGCGTCACGCCAAGCACGTCGACATCGGCGACGCGGTTGAGGAACAGCGCCGTGCCGCCCCAGCCGCAGCCGATGTCGAGCACGCGTTGGCCCGGGTTCAGGTGGAGCTTGGCGGCGATGTGCGCCTTCTTGTCGAGCTGCGCCTGCTCGAGGGTGTTCGTTGGGTCGGTGTAATAGGCGCAGCTATATTGCAGGTCGTCGTCGAGAAACAGGCGATAGAGGTCGTTACCGATGTCGTAATGGTGGGCGACGTTGCGCCGTGCGGCCGTGGCCGGGTTGCGGCGAACGAGCGCCTTCCACCATTTCTTGCCGCGATTGAGCGCCTTGCGTCCGGGACTCCTCGATTCCCACGGATTGCCGCCGACAACCAGCTCCATCAGGTCGAGCAGGCTGCCCTGCTCGATGATGAGGCGGCCATCCATATAGGCCTCGCCGATGCCGAGCCGCGGATCACGGACGATCGCGAGCACGGTAGCGTTGTCCGCGACTCGAACGCGCATCTCCGGTCCCCGGCCGGGCCCGAAGGCGTGGGTTTCACCCGATGGTAGGACGACCGTCAGCCGGCCGCGGGTCACGAGCTTGCCGAGCAATCCGTCGATCATCGCCATGCGCCCTTCTTCGAGTTCGCGAGAACTTGTGACTCCGCCCCCCGCGCCATTCAAGCTATGACGGGACGACGGAGGCGCGCATGGGCAAATATGAGGTGAAGACCAAGCCAGGCGAGCTGGCGCTGGACGATTATCTGGCGACGATCGATCCTTCGCGCGCGGAAGAGGCGCAGCGGATCGATGCCATACTGCGCCGCGTGACCGGCCAGGAGCCGCGGATGTGGGGGCCTTCGATGATCGGCTACGGCCGCTATCATTATCGCTACGACAGCGGCCACGAGGGCGAGGCGATGCGCATCGGCTTCGCTCCACGCAAGGCGGAGCTGGTGTTGTATGTGCTCGGCGTCGATCCCGCCGATCAGGCCGAGGAGGACGCTCTTCTGGCTCGGCTCGGCAAGCACCGCAAAGGCAAATGCTGCCTCTATGTCCGGCGACTGGAGCAGGTCGATGAGGGCGTTCTGGAAGAGCTCGCGCGCCTCAGCTGGCGAACGATGGCGCGGCGCTACCCGAACTAGGCGGCGGCGCTGCGGCGCTTGCGCTCGGCGGCGGTCTTGAGCTGGCCGCAGGCGGCGTCGATATCGCGACCGCGGGGCGTGCGGACCGGAGCCGAAATGCCGGCTTCAAAAATGATGTTCGAGAAGGCGCGGATGCGCTCGGGACTAGAGCATTCGTAGGCGGCGCCGGCCCATGGGTTGAACGGAATCAGATTAACCTTGGCAGGAAGCTGGTAGGCCTTGATCAGGCGGACCAGTTCGCGCGCGTCCTCGTCGCTGTCGTTCTTGTCTTTGAGCATGACATATTCGAACGTGATCCGCCGCGCGTTGTTGGCGCCGGGATAGGCGGCGCAGGCGGCGAGCAACTGGTCGATGCCATACTTGCGGTTGAGGGGCACGATCTCGTCGCGCACCTCCTTGGTAACCGCGTGCAGCGAGACCGCGAGATTAACCCCGATCTCCTCGCCCGCGCGCTCCATCATCGGCACAACGCCGGAGGTCGACAGCGTGATCCGGCGCTTGGATAGGCCGAGGCCATCGCCGTCCATGACGATTCTCAGCGCGTCGCGGACGTTGTCGAAATTATAGAGCGGCTCGCCCATCCCCATCATCACGATGTTGGTCAGCATCCGGCCTTCGGGCGCACTTGGCCATTCGCCGAGCGAGTCGCGGGCGAGCATGACCTGGCCAACGATTTCGGCCGGATCGAGGTTGCGCACCAGCGCCATCGTGCCGGTATGGCAGAAGCGGCAATTAAGGGTGCAGCCGACCTGGCTCGACACGCACAGGGTGCCGCGGTCGGCGTCAGGGATGAACACCATCTCGAAATCGTGGCCGTCGTGGGTGCGCAGCAGCCATTTGCGAGTCCCGTCCGCCGACACCTGCGCCTCGACCACCTCGGGGCGGGTGATGGCGAAGCGCTCGGCAAGCCACGGCTGCTGGGCCTTGGCGATGTCCGTCATCATCGCGAAGTCGGTCGCGCCGCGATTGTAGATCCAGTGCCAGATCTGCTTGGCGCGTAGCCGGGCCTGTCGCTGGTCCAGCCCAGCTTTCTCGAGCGCGTCGCGGATCGCCTCGCGTGGCATGCCAACCAGCTCGACCCGGCCGTCGGCGCGCGGCTGCGCGTCGCGCCGCACGGGCACGGGGTCGACGGTGCCGGGGATCGGCATCAAGGCAGTGTCGGCGCTCATGGAAGGGCCGCCATGTAGTGGAAGATGCGGCGGATTTCTAGCGCGCGCAGGCGGCCGCGGCGGCGTCGATCGCGGTTGGCGCCCCGGCCAGCAAGAATCGCTCGGTCATCCGCCGGCCGGCAAGGTCGCGCGCGACGACCCGTGCCCCACCCGAACGGCGGATGGCACCGAGGATCGCAGCCTCCTGCGCCGGGCCACGGCTCCACGCCGCAACCCCGCGCGCGACGAGGTCGAACGGCTGCTCGCCGACGACCAGCATGACGCTGCTGCCCGGGCGCAGCGGTCTACGCAGGCGCACCGACAATTCGCCGCTGCGGCGCCCGGCGCGGTCGAAACTGATGGCGAGTACGGCGGCGGGCTTATCGAGCGAATGGGGCAGGAGCGCCCGGCCCACCGCTTCGCATCGCGCACCACGATCGAACGCGGCCCAGCCGTCGCGCGCAGCGAGCAACCGCGGCGCGGGCGCGGCTGCGAGCGCCAGCGCGAAGGAGACGAGCATGAAGAAGGTCTAGATCAGCAGTCGACGTTGGTCGAGGCGGTGGCGGCGGCGCATTCAACCGGCCGGTCGACCGAATCGGTGACCGCCGTGCCAAGCGCCAGCGCGCCGAACGTCAGCGCCGCGCCGAGGATCGCGAACACCAGGGCATATTCGGCCACGGCGGCGCCGGAACGATTGGTCATTAATCGTAAAAGATGACGCATTTCGTATCCCCACCGGGCGAGTCGCAACGCGCATCGCCAGAAGGCCCGACTGCCGCTCGATGAACGGAAAGTCAAGATTTGACGTTAACTGAAGTTAAACATCGAGTCCCGTTCCGCGACATTTTAGCATGTAATCCGCCTCGGAGTGAATCGCGTCCGAAACGAACGTGGCTTGTGAATCATTGCGCCATGTGATTTGTTCTGCGCGCTCGGTGTCCTCGCCCGATTGGGGGTCGGCATGCGAGTCGTCACGAAATTCCATCCGTCAGCGCGGCGCTTGCGGCGGTGAGCCTGTCGTTCGTCGTCGCCGACATCGCGTCGGAGCTGGCGCTGTTCGCGGCCGCCGGCTTCCTGCTGTTCGCGCTCGACGATCTGGCGGTGGACATCGTCTATCTGGTGCGCCGGGCGTGGCGGGCGACGACCGTCTACACCCGCTATCCGCGCGCGTTCGCGGGAACGCTGGCGCGGCCGGCACGGCCGGGACGAATGGCCGTTTTCATCCCCGCCTGGGATGAGGGCGCAGTAATCGGAGCAATGCTGCGCGCAACGCTCGAGCGGTGGGGCGCCGCCGATTATTTACTGTACGTCGGTTTCTACCCAAACGACCCGGCGACGGCTGCGGCACTCGGCAAGATGCACGACCCGCGGGTGCGGCCGGTGCAGCTGCCCCACGCCGGCCCGACCACCAAGGCCGATTGCCTCAATCACCTCTACGCCGCGCTGGCCGCTGACGAGGCGCGCGAGGGCTGGAGCGCCAAGGCCGTGGTGCTGCACGATAGCGAGGACCTGGTTCATCCGCTGGAGATCGCGCTGTTCGACACGCTCGTCGAGCGCGCCGCGTTAGTTCAGTTGCCGGTACTTCCATTGCAAAGCCGCGGCAGCCGGTGGGTTTCCGGCCATTATTGCGACGAGTTCGCCGAGAGCCATGGCAAGGAGATGGTGGTGCGCGAGGCGATCGGCGCGTCGATCCCGCTGGCCGGGGTCGGCTGCGCGATCGAGCGCAAGGCGCTGACCCGGTTGGCCGAGCGCCGCGGCGGCCAACCGTTCGCCGCCGATTGCCTGACCGAAGATTATGAGCTCGGCCTGCGGCTCGGCGAGATCAACGAAGGCGCGATGTTCGTGCGCATTCCCGCGCATCCAGGGAGCCGCGCGCTGGTCGCGTCGCGCGGCCATTTCCCGGAAACACTTGACGCCGCGGTGCGCCAGAAGGCGCGATGGATCGGCGGGATCGCACTGGCCGGCTGGGATCGGCTCGGCTGGCGCGGCGGGCTCGGCGAAAGGTGGATGCGGATGCGCGACCGCCGCGGGCCGCTCGCCGCGCTGCTGCTGGTCGCCGGCTATGGCGCAGCGCTATTGTGGCTGCAGATGGCGCTGGCCCATGCGCTCGGCGCGCCGGTGGTGATGCAGGTCTCGCCGCTGCTCGCCTTCCTGCTCAAGCTCAACCTGGCGCTCCTCGCGTGGCGGCTGTTCGTCCGGCTGTGCTTCGTCACCGCCGCCTACGGAATCGGCGAAGGCCTGAGATCGTTGCCGCGCACGGTGGTCGGCAATGTCATCGCCATTCTCGCCGTGCGCCGCGCCATCGCGCACCATGTCAGCGGACGAGCGGCGCAGTGGGAGAAGACGGCGCACATCTTCCCCGCCGCGGAGCCGGCGCAGTGAGCGCCTCGGTGCGCTTCATCGGCTTCGCGCTGGTCGCTTGGGTCGGGGTGCGCGCGGCGAGTCTGGGCATGTTCCCAGGATCCACGGCGCTGGTCGTACCGGCCGCAGCGAAACCGACCGCGCCGCCTGTGCAAAACCGCGCGATGGTGTCGCCCCCGGCGCCGCCCGAGGCCTTCGCACAGCAGCCTTATGCGGCCTACCCGTACTCGCCGCCCTACCCCTATCCGCCGCCGGCGCCCTATCCCCCCTATGCCATCGGCCCGCGCGCACCGGGGCCCACAGTCGTGCTCCCCGCCAGTTGGGGGGCGCCCATCGTGCGCCTCGCCGCATCGCGCCCGAGCGCGTGGGAGCTGGTGGTGCCCACCCCGGCCGCCGCCGAGCGGTTCGCCGAGCTCGAGCCGTGGCCGTATCCGGCTGCAGCGACGTTCGTTCCAAGGGCGGCAAGCCCGCCGACTCAACCCGCCGCGCCCCCGCCGTCGCCCAAGCTCGACCGGCTGCAACTGTCGAGCTGGGCGCTGCTTCGCAACGGCCTCGGCAACAGCGCGCTGGCGCAGGGCGGAACGCTCGGCGGAAGCCAGGTCGGGGCCCGTCTGACCTACAAGTTCACGCCGGCGATCGCCGCTTCGCTTCGATTCAGCTCGTCGGCCGGCGGAGTGCGCGGCGCCGAGGCCGCGGCTGGGGTGCGATGGCAGCCGTTCCGGACGGTTCCTGTTGCGCTCAACGTCGAGCGCCGCCAGCGGCTTGGGCGATGGGGCGGCCGGTCCGACTTCGCGGCGTTTGTGGAGGGCGGGGTCTACCAGCGTCCGGTGGCGCTCGGCTTCAATCTCGACGCCTACGCGCAAGGCGGTTGGGTCGGGATCAAACACGGTGACTGGTTCGCCGACGGGTCCGCTGCGCTCACCCGGCCGCTGTGGCGCAATTTGTCGGGCGGGCTCGGCGTGTGGGCCGGCGGCCAGAGCAGCGGCGCGGACACGCTCTTTCGGGTCGATGCCGGGCCGCGCCTGACCTATGCGGTACGCCGCAACGTTCGCCTCCATCTCGACTACCGCCAGCGGATCGCCGGCGACGCCCTTCCCCGCTCGGGGCCCGCCCTGACGGTGGCCGGGGACTTCTAAGCGCAGGGGTTAGCAGGGCTCGGCTTTGGCGCTAGTGTTGCGCGCCAATGGACATCTACCTCCCGATCGCCGGAATGTCGGTCAACGCGCTGCTGATTGTCGCGCTGGGGGGAATCGTCGGCCTGCTGTCCGGGATGTTCGGGGTCGGCGGCGGCTTCCTTACCACGCCGCTTCTGATCTTCTACGGCATCCCGCCGACCGTCGCGGTGGCCTCGGCGACGACCCAGATCACCGGCGCCAGCGTCAGCGGGGTACACGCCCACTGGCGGCGCGGCGGGGTCGACCTCAAGATGGGGCTGGTGATGATCGCCGGCGGGAGCATCGGCGCGCTGATCGGCGCCTTGCTGTTCCGCTGGCTCCAGGCGAGCGGCCAGATCGATCTCATCATCGGCTTTCTCTACGTGCTGCTGCTCGGCGGAATCGGCGGGCTGATGCTCAAGGACGCCATGGTTGCGCTCGGCTGGGCCGAAACGGGCAAGCCGCCGGCTCCGCCCAAGCGCCACAACCGCTGGGTCGCGGGCCTGCCTCTGCGCTGGCGCTTCTATGCCTCGGGCCTCTACATCTCGCCGCTCGCGCCGCTCGCGCTCGGCTTCGCCGCCGGGATGCTGACCATGCTGCTCGGAGTCGGCGGCGGGTTCATCCTGGTGCCGGCGATGATCTATCTGCTCGGGATGGCGCCGCGGGTGGTGATCGGCACCAGCCTGGTGATGATCCTGGCGGTCAGCGCAGTCGCTACCATGGTCCATTCGATGACGACCCAGGCGGTCGATATCGTGCTGGCTGCGCTGCTGCTCATCGGCGGCGTGATCGGCGCGCAATATGGCGCCCGGCTGGCGACGCGGCTGAAGCCCGACCTGCTGCGCTTCGCGCTCGCGGTGATCATCCTGCTGGTGGCGTTCCGGATGGCGCTCGGCCTCGCCTGGCGGCCGGACGAAATCTACACGGTGACCTTCTTGTGAGGTGGCGTCCGCTCATTATGCTCGGCCTCGCGCCGCTGCTGGTCGGAGCCGCCAGCCCGCGGCTGGTGCCCGACATTTCGGCACGCTCGATCTCGATCCGCTACAGCTTTACCGGCGCGCAGTTGCTGTTGTTCGGAGCGATCCTCTACCCCGGCGGGCGCGAACCGACCCAGCCGCCCGACATCGCGATCGTGCTGAAAGGGCCGGTCGAGCCGATCCTGGTGCGAGAGAAGCAGAAGATCGCCGGAATCTGGATGAACGCCGACAAGCACCGCTTCCAGTCGGCTCCCGGTTTCTACGCAATCGCCTCGTCGCGCCCGATCCGGGAGCTGGTCGACGAGCGCACCGCGGCAATCTACGAGCTCGGGCTCAAGGACTTGCAGCTCTCGTCCGGCGGCGGCGCTCTGCCCGACAAGGAGCGGCGGTTCGAGGCCGGGCTGCTCGAACTGCGCCAGCGGCAGGGACTCTACTCGGAAAATGCCGGCGGAGTCGAAATCAGCGAGGGGGTGCTCTACCGCGCGCGTATCGCAATCCCCAGCCAGGTGCCGGTCGGGACCTACACCGCCGAGACTTTCCTGATCGACAACGGCCGGGTGATCGCCGCCGCGACCAAGGACATCGCCATCGGCAAGTCGGGGTTCGAGCGGTTTGTTGCGCTCGCCGCAAGCCGCCACGGCTTCTTCTACGGTCTTGCGGCGGTACTGCTGTCGGTCGCCATGGGCTGGGTTGCGGCGTGGGTGTTCGCCCGCCGCGCCTAAGCCAAATCTTAACCCGTTTCGCTTACCTCGGTCGCTCCCGCCAGTAACGACGCGAGTGACGATGACCGACCAACCCAATGTGCAGCAGTTCGCCGACCATTTGTCGAGCTTCAGCGACGAAGAACAGCCGCAGGGCCGGACCGTGCCGATGGCGCCGTCGGAACCGCTCCCGACGATTGGCGAAGTATTGGATATCGCCGGCTCGGGAAGCCAGGTCCGAATGGACGTCGCGCGGTTGCATCAGCTGGCCGATCACGCCGATCCGTCGGTCGCCATGGCCGGCCAGGTCGGCAGCCAGGTCAAGATGAAGGTCGGCTCGTCGTGGCTGATCGCCAACGTCCGCACCCTTCGCGGCGAGGACGGGGCAGTTGTCGGCAACATCGACTTTCTCGGCGAGGGCCAGACCGGCGGCGGCGGGCGGATGACAAACTTCCGCCGCGGGGTGACGCGCTATCCGATCCCCGGCAGCGAGGTTTATCCGGTCAATACCGAGGACATGCGCGCGATCTTCGCCGCCGACGGCTCGGCCCACGTCGAGATCGGCACCGTCTATCCGACCGACGACATCCGCGGCGCGCTCTACGTCGACCCGATGCTGTCCAAGCATTTCGCGATCCTCGGCTCGACCGGCACCGGCAAGTCGACCTCGGTCGCGCTGATCCTCCACCGCATCTCGCAACTGTCGCCCGAGGGTCACATCGTGATGATCGATCCGCACGGCGAATATTCGGCGGCGTTCAAGGATTGCGGCGAGCTGTTTAACGTCGACAATCTGGCGCTGCCCTATTGGCTGATGAACTTCGAGGAACATTGCGAAGTGTTCCTCACCACCGACGGCGCCGAGCGCCAGCGCGATGCCGACATCCTCGGCAAGTGCATTCTGGCTGCGCGGACCAAGGGCAAGAACGTCGAGCAGTACGGCAAGGTGACGGTCGATTCGCCGATTCCCTATCTGTTGACCGACCTCAACCAGATCCTGGTTGCGGAAATGGGCAAGCTCGACCGCGCCGGCGATTCGACGCCCTACCAGAGGATAAAGAACAAGCTCGACGAGCTGCGCGCCGATCCGCGCTTCACCTTCATGTTCTCGGGCATGCTGGTCAGCGACACGATGGGCAGCTTCGTCGGCAAGCTGTTCCGACTGCCTGCCAACGGCAAGCCGATCAGCATCGTCGACGTCTCGGGCGTGCCGAGCGAGATCACCAGCGTCGTCGTCTCGGTGCTGGCCCGAATGGTATTCGATTACGCGATCTGGAGCCGGACTGAGGCGCAGCGGCCGATCCTGCTGGTGTGCGAAGAGGCCCACCGCTACGTTCCCAAGGACGAGAATGCGCAAGGCCAAGCGGTGCGCAAGATCCTCGAGCGGATCGCCAAGGAAGGCCGGAAATACGGCGTGTCGTTGGGCCTCATCACGCAGCGGCCGTCCGACCTTGCGGAAGGCGTTCTGTCGCAGTGCGGCACCATCATTTCGATGCGCCTCAACAACGACCGCGACCAGGCCTGCGTGCGCGCTGCCATGCCGGAGGGGGCGCGCGGCTTCCTCGACGCCATCCCGGCGCTCCGCAATCGCGAATGCATCGTCTGCGGCGAGGGCGTGGCGATCCCGATTCGGGTCCGCTTCGACGACCTCGAGCCGGAGAAACGCCCGGCCTCGTCCGATCCGAGCTTCGCTGAGATGTGGCGCCAGACCGGTGATGAAGCCGGCATCATCTCGCGCACCATTAAACGGTGGCGGGGGCACGGGCGGTAAGCCCGAACGAAGCAAACAGTGACGACGTGAATTGCGTCGGGCGGGCCGGTATGACAGAAAATTTTCGGTCAAACGTGCTGGCCGTAGTGCCTCTTGGCGATGCTGGTACCTCACCAGGCACGTCCGCGTTAGAATGCTTCGCGGCTATGGCTAGGGCGCCAGTTCCTTGACCCGCGCTCTGATCGCGGCGACCACGCCCGGATCGATTGCGCGGCTGGTGACGAAGCGCACGCTCATGGGGTCGATCGCCCGGCCACTGGAGTGAACCTCATAATGGAGGTGCGGGCCGGTCGACAGGCCGGACGTGCCGACATAGCCGATCACTTGCCCGCGGCTTACGAAACTGCCGGGCTCCACGACCATCGCCGACATGTGGCTGTAGCTGGTGGCCAGCCCGCCGGCGTGGGCCAGACGGACCTGGCGGCCATAGCCCCCGGCCCAGCCGGCGCGGGCCACTTGGCCGTCTGCGGCGGCCCGGATCGGAGTGCCCGAACGGGCGCCGAAATCGATTCCGCGGTGCATCCGGGCGAAGCGCAATATGGGGTGGACTCGAAGCCCGAAGCGCGAAGTGATCGGCGCATCGACCGGCCAGGCCATCGCTGAATCGTCGCGGCGCACATCGCCGACGGTCGCTGCATTGATCCAGATCGGCTTGCCGCCTGCCGTCCATCGTACGAGTTGCAGGTCGCTGCCAAGTTGGCGGTCGATCGCAGCGTAGAGGAGCATGCCCGGCGCGGCGCTGCCGTCGGCAGAGCGGCGGTTGGCGAACACCAGGTCGAAGCGGTCTTGCGGGCCAATCTCGCCGACATCGATTTCGCTGGCCAGGGCCTTGAGATACTCCGTCGCGGTGGCGGCCGACGCGCCGGCGTTGCGCAACGCCCAATAGATTCCGTCGCCCGCTGCGCCGCGCAGACGAAGCGGCCGTTGGTCGATATTGAGCGCGATCCGGCGCAAGGTGAGCGTTCCGTCACGGCGTTCAATCGCGATCCGCGTATCGATTGTAGCCCGATAGCCCAGCGAATCGATCGCCCGCCGCCCGGCTTCGCGGCGGCCAAGCACGAGTTCGACTAACGTCCCCTCGGGCACCCGCCCGGCGAGCGCGGTGGCGCGCACGGCGTCGGCATAGGACGCGCCGGCACGGACTAACGCCGGGCCCAAGCCATCGCCGCCAACGCTCAGCCGAGTCGCTACTCGGGCGCGCTCGGGTGCCGCAGCGATCGGCTCGACCCGTCCGCCAGGCGCCATGCGCAGACCGCTGCGCGATCCGTCGACGCGCGTCCCGACCCCGATCGCGCGCCATTGTTCGTCGATTGATCCGGGCAGCGCCTCGCCATGTTGGCCGGGCAAGGGCTCGATTCCGGGCGCGAGCCAGCCGAGCACCAACGCCAGCGCGCTAAGCGTCGCCGCCCCGCGCCACCACTTGCGCGAGCCGATGTCCTCGGCGAGATCGACGACCAGCGACAATGGCGCGGGCTTATGGCCGAACGACACGAAGTGCGCCGGCGCGGCCATTGCCGCCGCACCAACACGCTGCCGTCCCAGCCAAGCTTCGCGCATCGCCGCCTCCTTGCCGGTTGGTGTGGCGAAACAAGGTTAAGACCGCTTTAAGCCGGTAGGCGCTTGAAGCCCCGCCCGGGCTTTGCCACATTCGCTTCATGGCCGCCCGTCACGACGGCATCTTGCGGGCGATCCTCGGCCCCACCAATACCGGCAAGACCCACTTGGCGATCGAGCGGATGTGCGCCCACTCGTCGGGCGTGATCGGCTTTCCGCTGCGCCTGCTGGCGCGCGAGGTCTATGACCGGGTGGTGGCGATCAAGGGCGAGAGCCAGGTCGCGCTGCTGACCGGCGAGGAAAGGATCGTCCCGCGCCACGCCCGCTACGTGCTGTGCACCGCCGAATCGATGCCGGTCCGGACCGGCCGCGAGGACCGCCAGGCCGAGAGCGTCTTTCCCGATCAATTTGCCTTCGCCGCGATCGACGAGGCGCAATTGGGAAGCGACCCCGAGCGCGGTCACGTATTCACCGACCGGATGCTGCGCGCCCGCGGCCGCGAGGAGACGCTGATCCTCGGTAGCGACACGCTTCGCCCGCTGATCCGCGAATTGTTGCCCAAGGCCGATATCGTCAGCCGGCCGCGCTTCTCGACGCTGCGCCATGCCGGCGCGGTCAAATTGAGCCGGCTTCCGCCGCGCTCAGCGATCGTCGCGTTCAGCGCCGAGCAGGTCTATGCGCTGGCCGAGATGCTGCGCCGCTTTAAGGGCGGGGCTGCGGTGGTGATGGGCGCGCTTTCCCCCTCCACCCGCAACGCTCAGGTTGCGATGTTCCAGCGCGGCGAGGTCGATTACCTCGTCGCCACTGATGCCATCGGCATGGGCCTCAACATGGATGTCACCCATGTCGCCTTCGCCGGGCTCGAAAAATTCG
This sequence comes from Sphingomonas mesophila, assembly GCF_003499275.1. GTDB lineage: Bacteria > Pseudomonadota > Alphaproteobacteria > Sphingomonadales > Sphingomonadaceae > Sphingomicrobium > Sphingomicrobium mesophilum. Next base: position 1,931,592 of record NZ_QWDF01000001.1, read on the forward strand.
ATGGCCGCCGCGACCGCCGGCTGACGGTGAGCGAGATGGCTCAGATCGCCGGCCGCGCCGGGCGCCACCAGAAAGACGGCAGCTTCGGCACCTTGGGCCTCGGCGGCGACAGCGGGCCCGAATTCAGCGAGGACGAGGTCGAAGCGATCGAGGAGCATCGCTTCCGCGCCCTCGAACATCTCTATTGGCGCTCGAGCGAACTCGACTTCACCGACGTCACCGCACTCATCCGGAGTCTCGAAGCGAAAAGCGACGATCCGCTGCTTCGTCCCGCCCCGGTGGCGATCGATTTAGTCGTTCTGAAGCAACTCGCCGAGGATCCCGCCATCGCCCACGTCCGCGGACCGGCGGCGCGGCGGCTGTGGGCGGCATGCGGCCTGCCCGATTTCCGCAAGGTGGGGCCGATGCACCATGCGCGGATGGTACGGCGGCTGTTCAGTTACATCCAGGACGGCGGCCACGTCGCGCACGAATGGTTCGCCGCCGAAGTCGCCCGGCTCGACAATGTCGCCGGCGATATCGAGGCGCTTGCCGATCGCCTCGCGGGCATTCGCAGCTGGGCTTATATCGCCCAGCGCGCCGACTGGCTGGCTGATCCCGCCAAATGGGCCGAGCGTACGCGCGGGGTCGAGGCCCGCTTGAGCGATGCGTTGCACATGGCGCTGACCCAGCGCTTCGTCGACCGCCGCACCGCGGTGCTGGTGCGCGACATCGGCGCGCGCGGCGCGGACGCGCTGCCGGTCACTGTCGCCGCCGACGGCGAGGTCAGCGTCGGGCCCGAGCCGATCGGTCATCTTGCCGGCTTCGACTTCAAGGTCGATCCCGCCGCGCGCCACGCCGACAAGCGCCTGCTGCTGGCCGCCGCCGAGCGCCGGTTGGGCGACGAGCTCGACCGGCGCGCACGCGAGCTGGTGGCGGCACCCGACAGCGCGTTTTCGCTAGCCGTGGAGGAGAGCGGCGGGCTGGCGGTGAGTTGGGAGGGGCATATTCTCGCGCGGCTTGCCGCTGGCCGTACGCTGACCGAGCCCGCGGTGCGGACGGCGCGTCCGCTCGACCGGCTGTCCGCGTCGCGGCGGGCCGAGCTTCGAGCACGGATCGAACGCTGGATCGACGGCGAGCTTGAGCGCCACCTCCGCCCGCTGCGCCAGCTTGCGGCCGCGGCGGCCGACCCCAAGGTCGCGCCTGGCGTTCGGGCGTTGAGCGCGATGCTGGCCGATTCCGGCGGGCTGCTCCCACGCCGCTCGATCGCGGCGCAGGTGGCAGCGCTCGACAAGGCCGACCGCCATGCGCTCCACCGGCTGCGCGTTCGGCTCGGAGCCCTCGACCTGTTCGTGCCCTTGCTGCTCAAGCCTGGCGCGCAGCGGTGGCGGGCGGCGCTGCTCGCGATCCGATCCGGCCAGCCGATGCCGCGCCTGCCCGATGCCGGCGCGGCGACGCTCGATGGAAGCGCCGATCCACGCGGCGCGACCCTCGCCTTTCGCCGCTTCGGCCCGGCGTGGTTGCGGGTCGACCTCGCGGATCGGCTCGCCTCGCATGCACATGCCGCGCGCCAGGCCGGGAGCGCGACGATCGTCGATTCGACTCTGGTGACCAGCCTCGGGCTCGATGCCGCCACGGTCGAGCGGCTGATGGCCGAGGTCGGGTTTATCCAGAAAGGCGAAGCTTGGGCGTGGCGCGGTGCCCGCCGCCCGCCGCGCCGGGCCGAACAGCCACCACGTCCCGGCAACGCCTTCAGCGCGCTGGCAGAGCTGAAGAAGTAACGCGGCGGCGTGCGGATCGACCGCTTCCTGTTCTTTGTCCGCCTCGCCAGGTCGCGCACGCTGGCGCAGGCAATCGTTGCCGAGGGGCGGGTTCGCCTGGACGGCAAGCGCGTCGCCAAGCCGAGCGAGGAAGTGCGCGTCGGATCGGCGATCACCTTCCCTGCACGCGGCGAGATCCGCGTGCTGAAGGTGCTCGCGCTGCCCCACCGCCGCGGCCCGCCAACGGAGGCACGCGCCTGCTACGAGGTGATTGACGAGGCCCGGCCCGCGACCTAGCGAGCGTGCAAAGGGAGCACCCGACCAATGACCTATGTCGTCACCGACGCCTGCATCCGCTGCAAATATATGGACTGCGTCGAGGTCTGCCCGGTCGACTGCTTTTACGAAGGCGACAACATGCTCGTCATCAACCCCAATGAATGCATCGATTGCGGTGTTTGCGAGCCCGAATGTCCGGCCGAGGCAATCCTGCCCGACACCGAGAATGGGCTCGAGAAATGGCTCGAGCTCAACTCGACCTTCTCGGCGCAATGGCCTAACATTACGCGCAAGAAGGACAGCCCGGCCGACGCCGACGCGCACAAGGGCGAAGAGGGCAAGTACGACAAATACTTCTCGCCCGATCCCGGCGCCGGCGACTGAGCAACCGCCGCCCGCGCCGAGCGTTGGTTCGGCGATGAAATTCCTTCCGCCCTTGTGCACCGCCGCCGCACTCGCCGCCTGCGTCGGGCCGGCTCCGCCCCCGCCGCCGACCCCGGCAGAGCTCGCTGGAATCCCCGATTGCGCATCGACCATCTTTCCGACCGATACATCGGTGGCCGGCTGGTCGGTCGACAAATTCGCCGGGGTTTACCGCCGCGGCCGCGAGAGTGTCACCGTCACCCGCCAGGATCACCGTTTCCTGCTTCATCGCGTTAGATACGGTGTGCGCGAGCTGCGCGCCGAAGCGCCGCAAAGCTGGAATTTTCGCGACGGCTGCGGCGTTCGCTACGCGTTCGTCCTGCCGCCCGACGGGCCGGGCGGGTTTGTAACGATCACCGACCTCGACGGCACGGTCACGCGCTGGAACCGCCAGAGCTACTGAGTCTATTTGCGGGATCGTTGATTTAGGTTAAGACTGGGCGCCTCAACGATGGGGGGCACCATGGTTCGTGAATCGCTTTTCGCCGTCTTGTTGGCGGCCGCCGCACCAGCCTATTCGCAAAGCGCCGAGGCGCCGCTGCCGGATCCGGAAGTCGGCGGCAATTCGTTCACGGTCGGGCTCGGGGCGGCGGTGAACTCGCAATATGAAGGCTCCGACGACTATCGCTTCATTCCGGCCGCCTTCATCCGGGGGAAGGTCGGCAACATCAGCTTCACGACCCGCGGTCTCGGGCTCTACGTCGATTTCCTGAGCTCCGAGTCCAACGTCGATTTCGACCTCGGCCCGATCGTGGCGCTGCGGCTCAACCGCACCGGCAAGATCAAGGACGATTTCGTCGACGCCCTGCCCGAGCGCGACGCGGCGATCGAGGTCGGCGGCTTTGCCGGAGTGAGCTTCAAGGGCGTGACCAATCCCTACGACTCCCTGGGCTTTCGGCTCGACGTCACCCACGACATCGGTGGCGCGCATGGCTCGACCATCTGGTCGCCGAACATCGACTTCTCGACCCCGCTGTCGCGGACCTTCTTCGTTTCGGTCAACGGCGGGCTCGACTTTGTCGGCAATGGGTATGCCGACTGTTATTTCTCGATTCCCGCGGCCGACGCACTCGCTTCCGGCCTCCCCGTCTATGACGCAGACGGCGGCATGAAGAGCTGGAAAGTCGGCTTGCTCGCCAACCTGTCGCTATCTGGCGACTTGCGGCGCGGCTGGTCGATCTTCGGCCTTGCGAATCACTCGCGCCTAGTCGGCGATTTTAAGGACTCGCCGATCGTCGAGGATCGCGGCAGCCCGAGCCAATGGCTTGGAGCACTCGGTGTCGCTTACAGCTGGTAAGGAAAAGGGCGACGCCTCGCGGCGCCGCCCTTCCCATTTTCAAGGCAGGCCATTTACCAGCCGAAGGTGAAGCCAACCCGGGCGCCGAGCTTGCCGCCCTTGTTGAAACCGGTGGCGACGCCAGCGTTGATCGCCGCATTCTCGCCGACCATCGCGCCGATCTGCAGCGCCGCCGCATTGGCGCCGCGATAGGTGCCGAGGTTGCCGGTGACGTTGAATCGCTTGCCGGGGATGAACGCATTTCCGCCAAGCGCGATCGCCACCGCCGTGCCGCCCGATGCGCGATCATCGAGGCGGTCGAGGCGGTCGAGGCGGTCGTCGAGATCGAGGGCAAACGCTTCGAGCACGTCGACGCGCGAATCGAGCGCGCCGATCGCAGTCGTGTTGGCGGCCACGGCCGAGTTAGTCGCGAACAGCTGAGATCCGTTCACTGCCTCGGTCGAAGTGGAAGTTAGCGCGCCGGCAGTCACGCCGGAAACGGTGCGTCCGCCGACATTGACCTGGTTCGCCGCGGTCGCCGCGGTGCCTGCGCCGATCGCCACCGAGTTGGCAAACCCGGCCGTGGTCGCGCCGTCACCGAGCGCCACCCCGCCGAGGGAGTTGGCAATCGCCGCATCGCCGATCGCGATCGCGCCGATTGCAGTCGCCTGCGCATCGGGACCAATGGCGATCGAGTCGGCTGCCGTTGCATCCGTGCCGCGGCCAACAGCGATCGAGTCGATGCCGACAGCGCGGGCATCGCCGCCAAGGGCAGTCGCGCCCGCGACATCGGCCAGCGAGCGCTGACCAACCGCGGTCGACGCGACGCCGCTGGCGGTGGCAATGGTGCCCACTGCCGTCGAGCTCACGCCGTTGGCGAGGGCGTCCGCACCGACTGCTACCGCTTCATCGGCGATCGCTCGCGACAAGGCGCCGATGGCCGTGGCGCCGACACCGGTGGCCAACGAAGCCGCGCCGCACTCGGTCGACACCGCGGAGACGCCATTGTTACACTCAGGGGTGGCGTCAGCCGACGCTACGCCCGGCAACGCCAGCGCGACCGAACCTGCCAGCAGCACGGAAAGCTTTTTCATTCTGCTTGTCATCACTCTACTCCTCGTTGCGCCGGACGGAAACGGACCGGCTTTCCTTCTATTGAACCAGGCTCGATGGCGCACTCGACGCGACATCGGATGGCGGCAGGCCAGCGGGGGCCGAAAAACTGTTGAGGAACGACGCAGCGCTCACTGCACGCAGCAGGTCGCGGCGGTAGATCCGGCTTGTCGCTGGCTGGTTGAAGTTGTCGGACGGCCACTCAGCAATCAGCCGGTCCACCGCGCCGCGATCCAACAGCGCCTCGGCGCCGGATCCGTCCAGCAGGGCGGCCACTTCCTGAGGTGCGATATGTTCGTGCCAGTCGGCAAACTGAAGGCCTCGGGTGTGGTTATCGAGGATCTCGGCCGGTAGCCGATCCGACAGGGCCGTGCGCGCAAGCGGGCGGGCAACCCCCTCCGCGAGCAGCGCCTCGATCGGAAGCGACAGGCAAAATTCGACAAATCGGCGCTCTGTGGTCGGATCCCGCTCGTCCACCCCCCACCGCGCCAGTGCGGCCTTGCGGAACGTCCCGCAATCCTGCTCGCCGAGCATCGCGAGCCGGTGTGCTCGGCTGTCACGCGGCGGGGCGAATTGGCCGCAAGCACCGGGCTCGATTGCTCCGCGGAGCGGCGGCGCGAGAAGATCGGCCGCGGCGCTGGAGCGTCGAGCGCCAATGAGGAATGGGCGAACCTTGGCGTAGAATGGCGCGAACGGGCCAAAGCTTTGGTCGAGGATTCCGCTCCACCTCAGGCGGCGCGCAGCGGCCAATGCACGCGCCTCGCTGAGCCAGCGCGCCGGGGAGCCCGACCGGACCAGGTCAGCAAGTTGCATCGCTCCCCCGGCGCTGAGCGTGTGGTTGCCCATTTCCGCGGTAAGCAGAATCGTTGCACCGCTTGCAGAGGCCGCCTGATTGATCGCGGTCCACCATTGATTGTTGCACACATGACCGGTCGGGCGACCAGCGGCGCGGTCGTTTCCGGCGAGCAATGTGAGCGGCCCACCACCTCTGTCGCGCACGACCCGGTGATCGAGATTGGCAAAAACAGCAGCAACCTGTCCGGCGCGGCCGCTCTCGTCGGACGTCCAGCCGCGCGAAAGGGTCCCGGTGTAGGTCGTCGGCGGAGCGGCGGTGAATCCGATCACTCGGCGCGACGGGGCGAGCTGTATCGCGGCGGTGGCGGTGACCGCGGCGCTGTCCCAGCCGCCGCTCAGGTGCGCCGCGACGGTCGGGCCTGCGCCGCGCAGGCAACTTTCCACCGCTTGATCCAGGTAAAACCGATACGCTTCGACGTAGTCCTTGGGGCGCTTAAGCTTGAGCGTTGCACTGCGCGGCGCCCAATGGCTCCAGCGGCGCACTCCCAATGGCGACACGCTGATCGCTTGGCCAGGCTCGATCCGCTCAATCCCCCGAAAAAAACTGCGCGGGCCACTCGGCGGCTGGTCGGCAACGAAGCTCGCAAGCATTTCGAGATCCGGCGATCCATCGACTCCCGGCACCAGGCGAAGCGCCTGCGGCATCGATGCGAAAACGACCCTGTCGCCGACGAAGGCAAGATGCAGCGGGCATTGGCCGAAGGGGTCGCGGGCGAGCACCAGACGGCGTTCTGCGCCGTCCCACAGGGCGATCGCGTAATTCCCCGCGAGCCGGTCGAACAGCGCATCGCCCCACCGCCGCCAAGCAGCCATCACGATCTGCGAGTCGGCCCATTGCCGTGCAGACGAGCGATCAATGCCCAGCGCAGCAATCAGCTCCGCACGATTGTCGAGGCGAATGTCGCCCGCGAGCAGATATCGCTCACTCTGCACCGGCTGGCAGTCGAACGCGTCCTCAGGGAAGCGGCGGAACAGGCAACGGCCGAGATGCGCCACCCCGTCGCCTTCCGAGTTCATGTCATGCGGTCCGATATCGCGCTGGGCGACAAGCAGCGCGTCGCATAGCTCGGCCGATCCGTCAGGAGCGCGAAAATCGACGACACCGGCAATCGCAGTCATACGCCAATCGCCTCTGCGGGCGCCGACCGCTTCACGGCGCCAGGAGCATGATAGAATTGAAGGGCGGCAGTGAGCCGCCGCATTGTCAGGACCGCGACTGGCCGATCGGCCCGCCATCGGGATTACCGTCCCGGCTGACTGCTTCCGCAGAACCGGCGACAATTTCCGAAACGGTGGGTTTAACCCAAAGTTTACGAGACTTGCCGGTGACTTCTCCGAACTCCCCACCGCGCTTCGGATTACTATGCATGACTACGCTCTCCGCTTGACTCAAACTGGCAACGCTCTCTTTTCGATTCCTATCCGCATTGAAAGGCTCCGAATCCAATTTCTTCGTTTTGTTGCCAAAGCGCCACAGTCTGCTGTTCAGCGCAGCGCAAGTCCGTCTTCGCCAAGACCCTCGGGATATTTGGAATAGGCAGCCGCGTCCGCTAAGCGCGGACGGCTTTACGACGATGGGAACTTCGAGTGTTTCGACCGGGACTGGCGCTGTTATCGACTGCAATCGCTGCGCCGCTGCTCGCCCAGACAGCCGGCTCGGACGTGCCGCGGGCGACCTACATCCAGGTTCAGGATCGCGAGTTCGCTAAAATGGATGCCGACAAGGACGGTCAGGTTACTCGCGCCGAGAGCGAGGCGTTCTTGCGTGCCGCCGCCGTTGCCCAGGCCGGGCAGCGTGCAAGGGCCGCCTTTTCCGAGCTGGACAGCGATCGAAACGGCCAGTTGAGCTTTGTTGAGTTCGCCAAGATCCAGCGTCCTGCCACGGCCGTGAACGGTCAGCCGTTCGTGACACAGTTCGATGCCAATAAGGATGGACGGGTGAGCCTCGTCGAGCATCGCGCGGGAAAACTTCGCAGCTTCGACGGGATTGACGCTGACAAGGACGGCATCGTGACCATCGCCGAAATGCGCGCCGCGGGCGTGATCAAGTAGACCAAAGATGGAGAGTGAATTGACCTATCGATTGATGTTTGTCGCGCTCATGTCGGCCGTCGCGACGCCGGCGCTGGCACAGACGGCTCCGGCCGCTCAGCAGCCGCAGCCGCTGGCCAAGACAACGGTCCTTCAGCAACTGGATGCGGCGTTTGGCAATGTCGACGCCAACAAGGACGGCTTCACCGACCGATCCGAGATCGAGGCCGCCGAGAACCGCGCCCTTGCGGCTCGGAAAACCCAGGTGATCAAGGGGCGCGAGGCCGCGTTCAAGCAGCTCGACAAGGATAATAACGGCCAACTTTCGTTGGCGGAGTTCAATGCCGTGGTCGCTGCCCAGGCCTTGCCCAAGGCCAATCCGGCCGCGTTCCTGCAGCGGTTCGACTCGAACAAGGATGGTAAGGTGAGCGTGGCCGAGCACCGCAATCCTGCCGCTGCCCAGTTCGATCGCGCCGACACCAACAAGGACGGCACCCTGTCGGTCGCTGAGCAGCGGACGCTCGCAGCAACGCAGCGCGGCGGCCGCTAACGTCTTCGGTTCATGCCGAACAATCGGCCGGGCGAGCGATCGTCCGGCCTTTTGCTGTCAGCGCTTCTTCGGCTCGGTGGCCTTCTCGCCTGCTCCATTCTTGATGGCGGCAGCGATATTCTCGCGCTGCTGGACGGCCGTCCGATTGTTCTCGCGCTGGGTGTAGAAGCCGGTCAGCATCCCACGGTCGAATGACGAGAAGCGCGCCGGAACCAAACCGCCACTCTCGCGCGGCTGGAACAGCGAGAGGATTGAACTCATGTCCTGCTGTTCCGCGCCCGGCTTGACGTCAAGCAGCAGATGCATGGTCGTGATGTCCGCCAGCTGGCGCAGCGTCCGGCCGACGGTTTGCTGGCGATCGATCACTACGAACCCGGCCAGCATGTCCTCGCGGATGTTGCTGTAAAGGCGGGTCGCGGCGGCATTCTTGATGACCGCGAAATCATTTCCGCCCATCGATCCCTGTGCGACCTGATTGCCGTCACGGTCGCGCATGTCGGTCACGTGCCAGCTCCAGATCGGCCCGGGCAGCGCGGCAAACTGTTTATACTCGCGCGGGGTCATGTTGAATAAGTGCGGCTCTGCGTCGTGCAGCGCATCGACCAACTCACGCGGCTGATCGATAAAGATCGCCAGCGCATTGGGCTTGCAGCCCACCGGCTCCAGCTTGCCGCCAACTGCGGCGATATTCTCGCGGATCATTCGGCTCATCCGCGCCGTCCAGTCGCGCGGCATTCCGATGACCATTGGGCAGACCCTGTCCTCGAACCGGGCGAGCTGCCCCCGGCCGGTCGGCTCGATCAGCTTTTTCAGTGCTTGAGCGATTTCTTTCTTTTTCTTCGCTCCGGTGACGACGATCGTCTCGTCCGTGGCTTGGGCGGACGTCGAGCCGCGCATGTTGATTTGAGCATTGGCCGGACCGGCGAGCGCTGTGGCGGACGTTAGGGCGAGAATGAACGCGGCAAGCTTGGACATGACAGGCTCCTTGATTTGCCGCGCTGTATTGCAGCCATGATACAGTTTGAAGGCAAGTTCGACCAACGGCGGCGGCGATGCGACCGGCGGCCGAAGCGGCACTCACAATCGTTCGACGGCGCTCGCCCGGATCAAAATCTCATCCTGCGCAAAATCTCGCTCGAGGCGCGTCCGCAACTCGGTCCAATAGTGGCGCTCCAGCGATTGGACGAGCACCTCGACCAGCACGATCTGGTCGTGCTCGACCTTGCCCTCGTCCTCCCACAGCCCTTCGGCCGGAGCGCGGGAGAAGAAGGTCACGCCGCCGAACCTTTCGATCAATTCGGTGCGAAGCTTGGCGAACAGCGTACGCGGTTGCGGCGAGCCGTCGCTGCGAGTGATCGGGAGCAGGATGGTGACGAGGTGCATGGCGCCGTAAAGCAAGCCGCTGGCGCCGTGCCGCGCAAGCCCCTAAGACGACGGGACCCCCCGGGGAGGCCCAGGCCTGAGAGGGGCGATCCGCGAGCCACGCGCACCGCCCGACCCGTGAACCTGATCCGGCTGACCCCGGCGGAGGAAGAGGACGAACGATATGGCCGACGTACCGGCACGCACTGAACTGACCGTCACCACCGGCCCGATCCGGGGCTCGCGCAAGGTTTACGTCGAGGGGCCCGGCGGCCTTCGCGTCGCGATGCGCCAGGTCGCGCTCGAGCCTTCTTCCGGAGAGCCGCCGGTGACGCTCTACGACACCAGCGGTCCCTACACCGATCCCGATGCGCGGATCGACATCATGGCTGGCTTGCCGGAACTGCGCCGCGAGTGGATTCGCGACCGCGGCGATGTCGAGGAAGTGACTCAGCGCGAGGTCCGCCCCGAAGACAACGGCCAGCTCGGGCCCAACCGATCGGGCGGCGTCGCCCCCTTCCCCAACGTCCGCCGCCGAGTGCTCCGCGCCAAAGCCGGTGCCAACGTCACCCAGATGCATTACGCGCGCCGCGGCATCGTCACGCCCGAGATGGAATATGTCGCCATCCGCGAGAACCTGCTGCGAGCCAACGCCCGTGAGGCCGGGCCGCGCGACGGCGAGAGCTTCGGCGCCGCCATCCCCGACCAGATCACCCCCGAGTTTGTCCGCGACGAGGTCGCCCGCGGCCGTGCCATCATTCCCAGCAACATCAACCACCCGGAATCCGAGCCGATGGCGATCGGCCGCAATTTCCTGGTCAAGATCAACGCCAACATCGGCAACAGCGCGGTCGCGTCCGACGTCGCCGCCGAAGTCGACAAGATGGTGTGGTCGATCCGCTGGGGCGCTGACACGGTCATGGATCTCAGCACCGGCCGCAACATCCACGATACTCGCGAGTGGATCATCCGCAACTCGCCGGTCCCGATCGGCACCGTGCCCATCTACCAGGCGCTCGAAAAGGTCGGCGGAATTGCCGAGGATCTGACCTGGGAGATCTTCCGCGACACGCTGATCGAGCAGGCCGAGCAGGGCGTCGACTATTTCACCATCCACGCCGGGGTGCGCCTGCCCTACGTCCCGCTCGCCGCCAAAAGGGTCACCGGGATCGTCAGCCGCGGCGGCTCGATCATGGCCAAATGGTGCCTCGCCCATCACCGTGAGAGCTTCCTCTACGAGCATTTCGACGAGATCAGCGAGATCTGCCGCGCCTACGACATCGCCTACAGCCTCGGCGACGGCCTCCGCCCTGGCAGCATTGCCGACGCCAATGACGAGGCACAGTTCGCCGAGCTCTACACTTTGGGCGAGCTGACCAAGCGCGCCTGGGCGATGGACGTCCAGGTGATGATCGAAGGCCCTGGCCACGTGCCGATGCACAAGATCAAGGAGAACATGGACAAGCAGCTCGAGGTCTGCGGCGAGGCGCCCTTCTATACGCTCGGCCCGCTGACCACCGACATCGCGCCGGGCTACGACCACATCACCAGCGGCATCGGCGCGGCGATGATCGGCTGGTACGGCACGGCGATGCTTTGCTACGTCACGCCCAAGGAGCATCTCGGCCTGCCCGACCGCGACGACGTCAAGGTCGGGGTCGTCACCTACAAGCTCGCCGCCCACGCCGCCGATCTCGCTAAGGGCCACCCCGCCACCCGCCTGCGCGACGACGCGCTCTCCCGCGCGCGCTTCGAGTTTCGCTGGCGCGATCAGTTCAATCTCAGCCTCGATCCCGACACCGCTGAGAACTATCACGACCAGACCCTCCCCGCTGAGGGTGCCAAGACCGCCCATTTCTGCTCGATGTGTGGCCCCAAATTCTGCTCTATGAAGATCAGCCAGGAAGTGAGGGAGTTTGCCCGCTTGAATCCTCCCCGGAACGGGGAGGGGAACGAGCCGGAGCTACAGATGCGGGACGGTGGAGAGGCCCTCGGAGAAGAGACCGAAGCGGGCATGGCCCGAATGTCCGAGCGCTACCGCGCCGCCGGAGACCTTTACGTCAAAGCGGACTAGTAGTCGGCCCCATCGCTCTACCCCGCGCGTTGGGCTCCTGCCCACCGACAAAGGAAAGCCATTGCCCCGCAATCCCACCCACTTCTGGCCCGGCCTGATGACCGATGCCGCCATCCTTTCGGCCGAGGCGGGCGCGGTGATGCTGCTGCGCACGTTCAAGCTGATGGCCGGCGGGGCCGCGGCTAGCCGCGAAGCCGAGCGCATGGTTGGCGAGAAGGTTGCGGCGGGCTTCGAACTTGCGGGTGCGCTTTCCGCCGCAGCCGCGCGCGGCCGCCCGCACACCCCTGACTCCGCCGCGCGCAAGGCCTTGAGCGTTTACCGTCGCCACGTGCGGGCCAACCGGAAGCGGCTCGGCTAGCTCTCCGGCGCTAGGGTCGCCTAATCGAATAGTTCCTCAAGGAAGCTCTTCCGCCGCTTGTACGGCTTGTGCCCATAGCGCGGGTCATAGCCATAGCCCGGCGGAGGGGGCGGCGGCGCACCCCACGGCGCGCTTCCCTGCGGCGGAGGCGGCGGAGCGGCCTGCTGCTGCTGCTGCGGTGGAGGAGGAGGCGCCATGTCGCCGGCGCTCTTCTCGATGATCTTGTCGAGCTCGCCCCGGTCGAGCCACACGCCGCGGCAGCTTGGGCAATAGTCGATCTCGATGCCCTGCCGCTCACTCATCACCAGCGTCGTTCCGTCGATCGGGCAGGCCATTGGGCCGTGGGCCATGTCTGTGCTCCTCAAAAAGGGGTCCGCATCCAACCTATGGTCGCCGCAGCCGGTTGCAAGGGATCAGCGCTCAGCTGCCCCAGGGCGGCGGTGGCGGCGGCACCGGACGGACGAGGTCGAACTCTACCCGGAAGAAGCGCCCGCCCAGCATCGGTGGCCGGCGCAGCTCGTACGCGAACATCCGCGGATGGATTTCCATCGCCCACACATTTGTCACCGACACCTCGCGCTTCTCGCGGCGGAACAGCGCGATCGATTCGGCGTCGACCGGAAAGGCCTGGCGGCTGGCGCTACCTGTGTCCGCCGTCTCGCCGCCATACATCGTCAGCACGTCGCTGGTCCCGTCGGCGTGGCGGTGGTCGTGCTTCAGCCGCACTCCATTGGCGGTGCGCGTCACCACCCAGGTCCGCGACCGGTCGTCGCCGACGTGAAACGGGATGCGCACTTCGTCCGCCCGGCAGTCGCGGACGTGCATCACCAAACGCTTGCCGGCGAAGTCGGCGTCGGCCGGGTCGTTGCTGACGACCCGCCCCTCGTACGCCTTGCCGCAATGCTGGGCGATCGCAGCCATGAACGAATCAGCCGGCGCCGGCGGCGCGATGGTGGCGCAACCGGCGAGCAGCAGACCGGCCATCGCGGCCAAAGGCTTCATTGCGGCTCGACCCCGGCGCGGCGCAGTTCGGGCCCGAGCCGCCCGGTCAGCCACAGCCACCACATCTTAAAGTCGGCGGCGAGCGACCAGCCGGGATAGGTGAACGTCGCCGGCCGGTTCTTCTCGATCCCGAAATGGCCGATCCAGGCGAACAGATAGCCGGCGACCGGGAACAGCAGGAGCATCCACCATCTCCCGAGCACCAGCGCAGTCACCAGGAACGCCACTGCCAGGCTGGTCCCCACATAATGCAGCGCCCGGGTTTCGGGCTTGCTGTGCTCGCGCAGATAATAGGGCCAGAAGTCGGCGAAGCTTGTCATCCGGTCCGCCATCGCCGCCCGCCCTAGCGTTTCAGCGCCCGCACTGCGGCAAGGCTCTTGGTGACGTGCTCGCTCCACTTCATGTCGTCATGAACCATGACGATCCGGCCGCTGCGGTCGATCACGTAGCTGGTGCGCTTGGTCAGCTCCGGTTTCGCCTTGAGCGTGACGTCATAGGCTTTGACGATCGTCGGGGTGGCGCTGGCGACCGGAAAGGCGTCGCGGCATTCCTCCTTGGAGAAGCGCTTAAGCGTGGCAAGGTCGTCACTGCTCATGCCGATCACTTGCGCTCCGGCTTTTTTGAATTCCGGCATCGCTTGGCTGAACGCCCGCGATTCCAGCGTGCAGCCCTCGGTAAATGCCTTGGGAAAGAAGTAGAGCACGACCGGCCCGCGCTTGAGTTGCTGCTTCAACTGCAGCTTGAACTCCTTGCCGCCAAGCGATCCGGTGGTGGCGAAATCCGGCGCCCGGACGCCCTTCTCCAGCGCGGCGGTCGACGGAGCGGCGGCGAGCAGGGCCACGATGGTGGCGAAAACGAACTGGCGCATAGCGCGACTCCCTTAAGCTGGCAGGCGGGAAGCGTACCGTGCCGGGGCGGCGGAAGCTAGCGTGCGCTGGCGTGGGCGGATGCCCCGCTGAGTCGGCGTCCGTGAAGCCAACTCTTGCCGAGGCCCACCGTCATCACCGGAGAGAAGAGCGCTTCGGCAGTGGCCGGAAGCGGCCGTCCGGCACGGTCGTCGATCATCATGAAGCCCGACGGCGTGCGCGCCAGCAGGACCACATGGGTCCCGGCCTGGCGATGACGGCCGATCGACAGGTAAAGATCCCGCGGACTGAAGCCGGCGGCCTTGAGCACCTGCATGACCACGATCGCAATATCCTCGCTGTCGCCGGTGCCCCGCTGGAGCGTCTCCGCGGCGTTCGACCAGAAGTCGGCGACGCGCATGTTGTCCAGGTCATGGGTCCAGCGCACCCGCTTGGCGACCGCCGATTGCGCCGCGGCAAGCTGTTGTTCCGGGGGGAGGCCGCGGAGCGGTTCGGCAAGAGCGCGGATCTCGGGATGATCGCGATCGGCCACGGAAACTCGGCGAAAGCGGGCGTCGTAGAAAGTGACGCCAGCGCCGATCGCCGCGGTTCCGAACACGTCGGGCTTGGCGGGTGCGATGGTGGGCGTCGGTCTGGCGGCCATGTCGTGAAGGCGATTGTAGCGCCCGGGCTTGGAGTCGGGTCCGACCACCGTCTGGGCCGGGGCGGTAGATGCCGCGCAGCAGCCCGCAAAAACCAGGATCGCCAGTCGCCAGTTTGCCATTGCCAGCCTCGCCGTTCGTTGCGGCGGCGAAACTGGGTGGACCGCGTCGTTAAAGGAATGCGTTAATGTTCGTTACCGGAAAGTAACCATGTTTGCGTGGCATGCCGGCCACAGTGCCTCAGCGTGCCGCAGCGAGCCAGCCGGTCAGGAGGTAGAACAGGATGACGATGGGCCCGGTCATCAGCAGCAGGGCGAAGAGGCCGAGCCGGATGAGAAGGGCATCGATGCCCGTCCAGTCGGCAAGGCCGGCGGCGACGCCCATCACCTTGCCGTGCTGGCGGTTGATCACAAAACGTCCGTTCATCGCTCGAAGGTCCTATTGAAGGCTCGGGTCAGGCGATCGGCAGCGGGCCGACAGCGGCGCTGACGAACAGCATGGCGGTAAGGAAGGCGCCGGCGAAAGTGACGGCGGTTTCGCGGATCGAAGAGTAGGTCATTGGTCTTGCTCCTTGGTTGACCCCGACAATCGGGGATGACCAGACAATGCAGGGAGCGTGCCAATTGAAAATTATTGAATGTTCTCAATGGTGCCAAGAAACGCGGCGAAGATTATCGCCGCGTCGTGGCCTATCGTTTGGGAAAATTTGCTATTCCGGATCCCCAGGGAAGGCGGCCCGCTCGGGATGGCGCGGCTTTAGGGATCGGAAAAAGGCGAAGGCCGGCGCCATGTCCGCCTCATAGTCGCCGGTCGGATGGATGACCGGTCCAAAGATCCCGCGCTTAGCTGGATAGTCCGGACCGGCGCAGACGATCGGCACCCCGGCCCGCAGAGCGATCTGGTAAAAGCCGGTGCGCCAGCGCGTCGTGCGCGAACGCGTGCCCTCGGCAGCGACGATCAGGACGAAATCCTCATCCGCCGCGAACTGCTCGACGATCTGGGCCACCAGGTCCTGCGATTTGCCGCGGTCGACCGGAACCCCGCCGAGCGCGCGCATGAAACCGCCCATCGGCCAGCGGAACAGGCTGTGCTTGCCGATGAAACGGACCCGTCGGCCTACCGCGTGGACCGTTCCTAGGAACACTAGGAAATCCCAATTGCTGGTGTGCGACGCTCCGACGATGACCATCTTCGGGATATCCGGAAGCGGACAATGCGGACGCCAGCCCGACAGTTTGTACCACGCGAGGATCGCGTTGAGCGCGAGCCACGACAACGGTCCGAGGCGGTAAGAAGCGGCGGGAGAGGTCAAACCACCTCCGGGGATGAACCCGGGGCGAGGGGCTGTCCAGCCCTGGCGGCTCTAGGCGGCGGTCCCGACGGCGCGTGCCGGGACGCGCTTGCCATTGGCGGCGGCCGGGGTACCCGACGAGCGGCGGCATTCGGCCACCAGCGTCGGGAAGTCGAGATCGGTATTGGCGTCGAGCGCGGACTCGCGGGCCGCATGGCATTGCGCGGCGCTCTCGTAACGCGGAGCCAGCGTGGCGGCGACCTGGCATGAGCTGCCGCCGTCGGAGCAACCGAGGATCGCAATCACATAACCAACCGGGCCCATAACGCTCACTCCGCCGATGACTTGCCCATTGAACCCGGGAATTAATGTTGAGTTCCAAACGGTTCGTCGCATCCAATTGAAGCGGAGGGCGGCGATGCCTAATTGCAACAGCGATGGACGACGCCCCTTCGACCGATAAGCCAGGGGGCAGCTTCGCAGTCCTTCTGCGCTTTCTGCCGATGCTGTGGCCGAAGGACGCGGTCGAGCTTCGCATCCGGGTGGTGGTCGCGATCCTGCTGGTGCTGGCCGGCAAGGCGATCGGGCTGACCGTCCCCTACGCACTCAAGTGGGTGGTCGATTCGATGGCAGTGCCGCCCATCAACCCGGGGGCGGCGGGTGCGGTCGTGTTGCTGGTCCTGGCTTATGCCGGGGCGCGGCTTGGCAGCGTGCTGTTCGACAATTTGCGCAATGCGCTGTTCGAGAAGGTCGGGCAGGATGCGGCGCGGCGGCTCGCGGCCCAGGTGTTCCGCCACGTCCATTCGCTGAGCCTGCGCTTTCACCTCGAGCGGCGCACCGGGAGCCTGACCAAGATCGTCGAGCGCGGGACGAAGAGCATCGACATGATGCTGTACTTCATCCTGTTCAACATCGCGCCGACGGCGATCGAACTGATCGCGATTTGCGTCATCTTCTACTTCAAGTTCGGCATCGGCATGGTCGCCGCGACGCTGGCGATGGTCGTCGCTTACATTGCCTTCACGCGCTGGGTGACCGACTGGCGCAACCAGCTTCGGCGCGACATGAATGAGGTCGACAACCTCGCCATCGGCCGGGCGGTCGACAGCCTGCTGAACTACGAGACGGTCAAATATTTCGGCGCCGAGGAGCGCGAGGCGGCGCGCTACGACCAAGCGATCGGTGCCTATGCCAAGGCGGCGGTCAAGAACGAGACCAGCCTCGCCTGGCTCAACATCGGCCAGAGCCTGATCACCGCGGCGATGCTGGCCGGGGCGATGGCTTATACGGTGTGGGGGTGGAGCGAGGGCCGCTTCACCGCCGGCGACGTGGTGTTGGTCAATGGCCTGCTGCTCCAGCTGTTCCGGCCGCTCGACATGCTCGGCTGGGTCTATCGCTCGATCAAGCAGGGGCTGATCGACATGGAGCAGATGTTCAGCCTGCTCGATACGCCGGCCGAGATCGTCGATGTGCCAGGCGCCCCGCCGCTCGAGGTCAAGGCGGGGGCGATCCGGTTCGAGGAGGTGGCGTTCGGTTACGAGCCCGAGCGGATTATCCTGAAGGGCGTCAGCTTCGAGGTGCCGGCCGGGACCAGCGTCGCCATCGTCGGCCCGTCGGGGGCGGGGAAGTCGACTTTGGCGCGGCTGATGTACCGCTTCTACGACCCCACCGCGGGGCGCATTACGATCGATGGAGTGGACATTGCAGTGGTTTCGCAGACGAGCTTGCGGGAGGCCATTGGGATCGTCCCACAGGACACGGTTTTGTTCAATGATTCAATAGGTTACAACATCGGCTACGGCCGTGCCGGAGCGAGCCAGGCGGAGATCGAACAGGCCGCCGCGGGGGCCGCCATCGACCGCTTCATCGCGGCGCTTCCGAACGGTTACGATTCGATGGTCGGCGAGCGCGGATTGAAGCTCAGCGGCGGCGAGAAACAGCGCGTGGCGATCGCCCGGACGCTGCTCAAGGACCCGCCGATCCTGATCCTCGACGAGGCCACCAGCGCGCTCGACAGCCGCACCGAGGAAGCGATCCAGGACACGCTCGCCGCCGCCGCCAGCGGGCGGACGACGATCATCATCGCCCACCGCCTGTCGACCATCGTCGGCGCCGACCAGATCGTCGTGCTCGATAATGGCGCGATCGCCGAACGCGGCACCCATGGCGAACTGCTTGGCAAGGGCGGGCTCTACGCCGAACTGTGGAAACGCCAGCAGGCCGAGCGCGAACTGGAGCAGGCGGCGGACTGACCGCTCAGGCGGCAGACGGCTGCGGCCCGGTCGGGCGCATCGCGGCCAGCGAGTAGATATAGGCGAGGACGACAACCGCGCAGATCGCCGAGGCGGTCCATGGCGCGGGGACGAAGGCGTAGGCGAGATAGCAGCCCACCGCCCGGGCAATGCCGTGGACCAGCCCGGTGGGGTCGTCCGCCGCCCAGCCGTAGGGAATCCAGATGATCCCGGCGAGCACCGCCATGCCGAGAAGGACGAGCAAAGGCTGGCCGCCGGCCGCGCCGATCACGATCAGCGGGATGGTCAGCCCGATCATCAGGATATTGAGCAGGAACAGCTTGGTCAGCGGATCGTCGCCGCCGGAGAACAGATTTCGGCCGCGAAGCCGGTCGAGAACGTAGGCCAAGGGCATGATCGCGGCCATCACGTAGAGCGCGAGGGTGCTGGCGGTCCGTTCGGACAGGAACAGCGCGGCGATGCCGAGCCCGGCCCAGACGAGCATGCCGGCAATCGGCATGGAATTGGTGCTGCCCTCGCGAAAGCCGCGGCGCAATTCGCCCAGACTGGTCTGTTCGGCGTTTACGGTCATCTCTTGCCCCCACAATGTCCCCGATCGACCATATGGCGCATCGGGCGGCACGCGCAATCGCGATCGCTGCGCCGGCCCGCCTTGTGCGCCGGGCATGGTTTGGCCAAGGATCGCGGCGCCTTGTCCGACCTTGCCGCCCTCCTCCACCAGCGCTTCGGCTTTTCCGCCTTTCGCGGGGTGCAGCGGGATGTGGTCGAGCGGGCGGTGGCGGGACGGCACACGCTGGCGGTGATGCCGACCGGGGCGGGCAAAAGCCTGACCTACCAGCTCGCCGCGCTGGCGCGGCCGGGGACCGGGATCGTGGTGTCGCCGCTGATCGCGCTGATGCACGACCAGGTGCGCAGCGCCGAGGGCTTCGGCATTCGCGCCGCGGCGCTGACCAGCGCCAGCGACGACCCTGCCGCGATCCAGTCCGCGCTGCGCTCGGGCAAACTCGATTTGCTCTATGTCGCGCCGGAGCGGGCGACGACGCCGGGTTTCGCAAGCCTGATCGACGAGGTGCCGATCGCCCTGTTCGCGATCGACGAGGCGCATTGCGTCAGCGAATGGGGCCACGACTTCCGCCCCGACTATCGCCTACTTCGACCGCTGCTCGACCGCCACGCCGACGTGCCGCGGCTGGCGCTGACCGCGACCGCCGACCAGCGCACCCGAGCCGACATCCTCGCCCAGCTCGGGATTCCAAGCGACGGGCTGATCGTCGCCGGCTTCGACCGGCCCAACATCCGCTATCACGTGCGGCCGCGCGACGGCATCGGCCGGCAGTTGAAGGCGCTGCTCGCCGACCAGCCGGGGCCGGGCATCGTCTATGCCACCAGCCGCGCGGCGACCGAGAAACTGGCCGAGCAATTGAGCGGCAAGCGGCCGGTGCTGGCCTATCACGCGGGCCTCGAGCCCGCGATCCGCCGCCGCAACCAGGACGCGTTCGTGCGCTCCGAGGAGATGGTGATGGCGGCGACGGTCGCCTTCGGCATGGGCATCGACAAGCCCGACGTGCGGTTCGTCGCCCATGCCGGAATCCCCAAGTCGATCGAGGCCTTTTACCAGGAGACCGGGCGTGCCGGGCGCGACGGCGAGCCGGCCGAGGCGTGGCTGTTCTGGGGCGCCGACGATTTCGCGCGGGCGCGGCGGCGGATCGAGACCGAGGTCGAGCCAGAGCGGCGGGCGGGAGAGCGCGAGCGGCTCAACGCGCTGGCGGCGCTGGTCGAATCCGCGACCTGCCGGCGGGCGATCCTGCTGCGCCATTTCGGCGAGGAGCCGCCGGAGCAGTGCGGCAATTGCGACAATTGCCTGGAGCCGCCGGCGACGATCGACGTCAGCGAGGTGGCGCGCAAGCTGCTGTCGGCGGCGTTCCGGACGGAAATGCGCTTCGGCATCGCCCATCTGGCGGCGGTGCTCGGCGGCGACGACAATGAGCGGGTGCGCGGCTTCGGCCATCATCGCCTGAGCGTGTTCGGGATCATGGGGGCCGACGAGCTGGCGCTGGTGCGGCCGGTGGCGCGGACGCTGATGGCGCGCGACGCGCTGCGCAGCGACGATTTCGGCGGGCTGAGCTTCGGGCCCGGCGCGCGGCCGATCCTGAAGGGCGAGGAAGCGGTGGTGATCGCGGTCCCCCCGGTGCGCAAGCGGCGCAACCGGCGCGGCGGGGACGATTTGCCGCACGACCCGTTGTTCGAGGCGTTGCGCGCGTGGCGGCGCGAGCGGGCGAAGGCGCAGGGCGTGCCGCCTTATGTGATCTTCCACGATTCGACGCTTCGCGCGGTCGCTGCGGCGCGCCCGGGAAACGCGGCGGAACTGTCGCGCGTCGAGGGGATTGGCGATATCAAGCTGGAACGCCACGGCGAATCGCTGCTCGCCGCGCTGGCCGAGGCCATGGAAGGACACGCCGATGCATCGCCAGCTTGACGAGAAGACGCTGATCGGCGGGCAGATTTCGCCCGAGGATATCGCCGAACTGAAGGCGCTGGGCGTAACCCTGGTGGTCAACAACCGCCCCGACGGCGAGGACGAGGGCCAGCCGGCCGGAGCCGACATCGAGGCCGCGGCGCGGGCCGCCGGGCTCGACTATCGCCACGTGCCGATCGCGCGCGGCATGGGGCCGAGCGACATCGAGGCGATGCGCGAGGCGATGCACGCCTGCGGCGACGGCCGGATGCTGGCCTTCTGCCGATCCGGCAACCGCTCGGCGCTGGCCTGGGCAGTCGCGAAGAGCGAGGACGGGGTCGACCGCGACGAGCTCGAACGGTGCGCCGAGGGGGCGGGGTTTTCGCTCGATCCGGTAAGGCATCTGCTGCGGGATTAGGGGATTTTTTTGCCGTCATGCCATTCCTTCGACGTCGCCTGCGGCGTCGCTCAGGATAAACTTCACCCGATGACGGGTGAAGGCTGGCATCCATGCCTCGCCATTTGCGCGTTGTCGTGGGGCATAGGCCCCAGCCTTCGCTGGGGCGACGGGGTTTGGATCAGCTTGCTGCCGCGGTTCCGCCGACGGTGAGGCCGTCGACCAACAGGGTGGGCTGGCCGACTCCGGCGGGGATCGACTGGCCCGCTTTGCCGCAGACGCCGATGCCTTCGTCGAGCTGGAGGTCGTGGCCGATCCCGGTGACCCGGGTGAGGACGGTCGGGCCGTCGCCGATGAGGGTTGCGCCCTTGACCGGTTCGGCGATCTTGCCGCCGCGGATGCGGTAGGCCTCGGTGCAGGAAAAGACGAATTTGCCGCTGGTGATGTCGACCTGGCCGCCGCCGAAGCTCTTGGCGTAGATGCCGTCCTTGACCCGGGTCACGAGCTCGTCCGGATCGTCGGTGCCGGCGAGCATGAAGGTATTGGTCATGCGCGGCATCGGCGCGTGGGCGTAGCTTTCGCGGCGGCCGTTGCCGGTGGCGGGAACGCCCATCAGGCGGGCGTTGAGGCGGTCCTGCATGTAGCCCACCAGCCGGCCGTCCTCGATCAGCACATTGCGCGCAGTCGGCGTGCCCTCGTCGTCGATGGTCAGGCTGCCGCGGCGGCGCTCGAGCGTGCCGTCGTCGATCACCGTCACGCCGGGCGCTGCGACGGTGTCGCCGATTCGCCCGGAGAAGGCCGAGGTGCGCTTGCGGTTGAAATCGCCCTCGAGCCCGTGGCCGACCGCCTCGTGGAGCAGGACTCCGGGCCAGCCGGGGCCGCACACGACGGGCATCTCGCCGGCGGGGGCGTCGACCGAGCGCAGGTTGGTGAGCGCCTGGGCGAGCGCGAGGTCGATCGCCCGGTTCCACGTCTCAGGGTTGAGCAAATCGTCGTAGAGGTAGCGGCCGCCGAGGCCGTGGTAGCCGGTCTCGCGGCGGTCGCCCTCTTTCGCCACGATCTGGATACCGAGGCGGACCAAAGGGCGGACGTCGCTGGCGACGAAGCCGCCGGCGCGGACGATGTCGATCACGCTCCAGCTGGCGGCGAGGTTGACGCTGACCTGCTCGACCCGCGGATCGCGTTTCCGGGCGGCGGCGTCGATCGCCTCGCACAGCGCGACCTTCTGCGCGAACGGGACGGCCGAGAGCGGGTCGTCGCCGGCATACATCGCGCGGTTGGTGCGCGGCGGATCGGGCGCGTGGGCGCCCTTGGGATCGAGCAGTTGGAGGGTGGCGGCGGCGCGGTCGATCGCCGCGGCGCTGATCTCGCTGGCGTGGGCGAAGCCGGTGCGCTCGCCGCTCACCCCGCGCAGGCCGAAGCCCGAGCTGACATTGTAGTCGGCGGTCTTGAGGCGGCCATCGTCGAAGCCGAACGCCTCGCTGATGGCATATTGGAGGTAGAGCTCGCCGTCGTCGTGGGCGGCGAGGTGGCGGGTGGCGAGCCGCTGCGCGGCGTCGGGATCGAGATCGCGGTAGAGGAAGGCGCGCGGATCGGCGCTCATGAGGCTTCAGGCGGTTCCGGGAGGTCGGCCGGGCCGCCCTCGAGGATGAAGCGGCGGTCGCAATAGCCGCAATCGACGAAGCCGCTGTCGTCGATGTGCAGATAGACGCGCGGGTGGCCGAGCGCGGCGGGGACGGCGCCCGAGCCGTCGCACATTACGCGCAGCGACTTGGTGCGAAGGGTTTCGGGCGGCGGGAGCATGGCCAGGAGCCTTACCCGCGCGCCGCCGGCTTTGACAATCACTGATAGGTGGCGGTGACGTCGAAGGTGGCGCTGTAGATGCCGGGCTCGGTGCCGGTCGGGACGGTAAGCGTTCCGCCGACCCCGATCTCGTAGGTCAGCCACAGCGGATCGACGACATAGACGTGGGCGCCCAGGGAATTGGTGCCGCGGTCGAGCTTGAGATTGACCGGGACGGACGGGCCGCCGGGGGTCTTCTCGAGCTTGGTCGGGAGGACGGTGGTGACATAGACCACCTGGTTGGCGCTGCCCGAACCGATGAAGCGGCCGCGCTGCGGCGCGTTGGTGAGGCCGCCGACATAATCGATGTTGCTGTAGGTGGCGGCGCCGGTGAGCGCGTCGACGGTGACCAGGCCGTTACCCGAGGCGGGGACGATGACCGAGCCGAAGTCGAGGTCCTCGATGGTGATGAACGAGAGCGGGCTCAATACGATGACCTTGCCCTCGCCGGTCTCGCTGGCTGGATTGCCGTCGGCCGCGGCGGCCGGCGCGCAGCACAAAGTGGCGGCGGCAAGGGCCGCGCCGAGAATGCGAATGTCCACTGGTGATACTCCCCACGAAATCGTCGAGCGATTATGCGGTGAAGGTTAGAGCAAAGGGTCGACGAAGGGGGTGAGCGGCGGGTTAACCAGGGTTGTTGAGCATGTGTGGCGGCGTGGCCGACGAACGGCCGTCGCGGCGAAGCGCAGGGTCAACGCGGCATTAACCGCGGTTTGAAGCCATTGTGCTTTATCGCACGGCCTCGCTATGCCGCGCACCATGACCGAAGCCGCCATCGCCATCGACCGGTTGAGCAAGACCTATGCCGGCGGCAAGCGGGCGCTCGACGAGGTCAGCTTCGACGTTCCGCAGGGGCAGATCTTCGGACTGCTGGGGCCCAATGGCGCGGGCAAGTCGACGCTGATCAACATTCTCGCCGGGCTGGTCACCAAGAGCGGCGGGAGCGCGCGGGTGTGGGGGTTCGACATCGACAAGAATCCGCGCAACGCCAAGCGCTCGATCGGCATCGTTCCGCAGGAATTGCTGTTCGACCCGTTCTTCACCCCGCGCGAGGCGCTCGAGATCCAGGCCGGGCTGTACGGCGTGCCGAAGGGCGAGCGGATCACTGACCGGCTGCTCGCGGAAGTGCATCTGAGCGACAAGGCGGGCGCCTATGCGCGGACGTTGTCGGGGGGGATGAAGCGGCGGCTGCTGGTCGCCAAGGCGATGGTCCACAGCCCACCGATCCTGGTGCTCGACGAGCCGACGGCGGGGGTCGACATCGAGCTGAGGCAATTGCTGTGGGAGTTCGTCAAGCGGCTGAACGACGACGGCGTGACGGTGGTGCTGACCACGCATTATCTCGAGGAAGCCGAGCAATTGTGCGACCGCATCGCGATCATCAACCACGGCCGGTTGATCGCCAACGAGCCGACGCGCGAGCTGATCGCCAAGGCGCAGGACAAGGTCGTGGCGGTGGAGTTCGACCGCGCCATCACCAGCCTGCCCGACGCAAGCTGCTTCGATCGGGTCGAGCAGACCGGCGAGCGGACGGTCGAGATCCAGTACCGCAAGGACCGGGTCAACGCCGGCGAGGTGCTGACCGCGCTGGCGCGCGAAGGTTATGACATCGTCGAAATCTCGACCAAGGACCCGGACCTCGAGGACGTGTTCCTGGCGCTGACCCGGGCGAGCGCGTGAGCGCGCCGCTGCCCACCCCCGGCCCCTCCCGCGAGCGGGAGGGGAGCTTCGACGTCCTGATCGTCGGGTCGGGGGCGGCGGGGCTGACCGCGGCGCTCAACCTGGCGGGCGAGCGGCGGGTGGCGGTGCTGGCCAAGGGCGCGCTCGGCGGCGGGGCAACCGAATGGGCGCAGGGCGGGATCGCCGCGGTGCTCGAGGAAGGCGACAGCTTCGACGCGCATGTCGCGGATACGATCGAGGCGGGCGCGGGCCTGAACGACCGGGCGGTGGTCGAGCATGTCGTCGCCGGAGCGCCGGCGGCGATCGCCCGGCTGGCCGAACTGGGCGTGCCGTTCAACATCGATGACGACGGCGCCGGCTGGCATTTGACGCGGGAAGGCGGGCACAGCCACCGGCGGATCGTCCATGTCGCCGACGCCACCGGCTGGGCGATCGCCCACGCGCTTGAGAAGGCGGCGGCGGCGCACCCCAACATCACTTTGCTGACCGACCGGGTGGCGATCGACCTCGCTACCGGCCGCCACAGCGCCGACTTCTCGACCTCCGGCGCGGTGCACGGGCTGTACGCGTTCAACCGCCAGACCGGCAGCGTCGAGACGCTGACCGCGCGGGCCACCATCCTCGCCACCGGCGGGGCCGGCCGCGCCTACCTCTATTCAACCGCTCCGCGCGGCGCGACCGGCGACGGGATCGCCATGGCGTGGCGCGCCGGATGCCGCATCTCGAACATGGAATTCATGCAATTCCACCCGACCTGCCTGTACAACCTCACGGTCAAGAACTTCCTGATCACCGAGGCGGTGCGCGGCGAGGGCGGTCTGCTCAAGCACCCCGAGACCGGCCACCGCTTCATGCCCGATTACGACGCGCGCGCCGAGCTCGCGCCGCGCGACATCGTGGCGCGGGCGATCGACAGCGAGATCAAGCGCGACGGGCTCGACTTCGTCCACCTCGACATATCGCACCGCGAGCCCGAGTTCGTCCGTGCGCACTTCCCGACGATCTACGACAAGTTGCTCGCGCTCGGCATCGACATCACCCGCCAGCCGATCCCGGTCGTGCCGGCGCAGCATTACACCTGCGGCGGCGTGCTGGTCGATCTCGACGGGCGGACCGATGCGCCCGGCCTGTACGCGGCGGGCGAGGTGACCCAGTCGGGCCTCCACGGCGCCAACCGGCTGGCGTCGAACTCGCTGCTCGAGTGCCTGGTGTTCGGCGAAGCGGCGGCGCGGCACATCGCCGCGCATTGGGACGAACTGCCGCAGGTGCCTGCGATCCGCGCGTGGGACGAGAGCCGAGTGACCGACAGCGACGAGGAGGTGGTGATCCAGCAATGCTGGGGCGAAATCCGCCGCTTCATGTGGAATTTCGTCGGCATCGTGCGCACCACCAAGCGGCTCGAGCGCGCCAAGCACCGAATCGACCTGCTGCGCCAGGAAGTCGGCGACTATTATCGCAACTTCCGGGTCACTCCCGACCTCATCGAACTGCGCAATCTGGTCGAGGTCGCCGACCTCACCGTGCGCAGCGCGCTGAGCCGCCACGAAAGCCGCGGGCTGCACTACACGCTCGATTATCCGGAGGCGGCGGCGGAGGCGGTCGACACGGTGCTGGTGCCGTGACCGCGCCGATCGATCCGCTCGATCCGGTCGGCTATCTGGTTGAGCGGATCGTGCCGTGGCAGGTCCAGCTGGGCTGCCTTGTGGTCGTCGTCATCGCCGGCGTGACGCTCTACCTGCTGTTCGGCTGAGTGTAGGCTAGTCGGTCAGACCCTTTCGCCACGGTTCCGCCGGGCCGCGTAGATAGTGGCGCCAGACATGGTCCCACGGGATGATCAGCCCGAACAGCAAAGGGCCGTTGCCGATTGAGAGGAGATCGCCGGCGAGGCTCGGCGAGCCGTTGCCGGACAGCCATTGCGGAATTCCGAAGCAGGCCAGCCACGCCGTCTTCCACACGAATTCGAACAGGAAGATCGGCAGCATGCGCAAAGGATGGCGAAGGCCGAGCAGGCCCATCACCCAGAGGCCGGCCAACATTGAATCGACCATGCCGCGCGCATCCGGCGGATGATCGAACAGCGGCGGGAGGGCGAAGAACAGGCCGGCCAGAGCCCACAAAAGATAATTGGTGCGCAACAGGTTGAGCCGCCACGGGGCGATGTCGGTCGCCGGCTCGGCGGTCACCGGGCCGGCCGCGGCCACAGCGACAGGGCCAGGCCGAGAATGAGCGCGCCGATCAGCGCCAGGTTGATGATCGTGCCGATACCGCCGGCCGCGCTGCGCTCGACCGCGAAGGCGCCGACGACGAAGCGGCGGACGACGCTTTCGGCGATGAGCAGGGCGAACAGCAGGGGGACCATCGCGCGGTAGCGCAGCAGCGCGACCAGGCCGACCGCGACCAGCGCGAGCTGGCCGAGCGCGACCAGCGCGAACAGCATCAGCACCTCGCGCACGGCGGCGGGCGAGAAACGGTCGAGCGGAATGCCGTCGGCGTTCTGAGCAACGGTCGCGCCATTGGCGATCATGTTGACGCTCATCACCAGCTTGAGCGCGAGATAAGCGCCGAGAATCCACAGCGCCGCCTTGCGCCCGTCATAGCTGTTGTCGATCTGGCGCGGCAGCAGCCGGTCAATCGTCGTCATCGTCGCCTCCCGTCATGGTCGAATCGAAGCGGAGGAGGTCGCCGGGCTGGCATTCGAGCACCCGGCAGATCGCCTCGAGCGTGGTGAAGCGCATCGCGCGCGCCTTGCCGGTCTTGAGGATCGACAGATTGGCGAGGGTGATGTCGATCGCCTCGGCAAGCTGGGTCAGGCTCATCCGCCGCTGGTGGAGCATCTCGTCGAGCCGGACGATGATCGCCATCGTCAGATCGTCCCGTCGAGGTCTTCACGCATCAGCGTGCCTTCGGCGAACACCCGGGCGAGGACGAACGCCATCAGCACCGCGAGCCAGCCCGCGGCGGAGAAGCCGGCGTCGAGGCGGAACGGATGCTCGGGGCTGGACGCCATGCGCGCGGCGCCGGCGATCGCCATGCTGAGCAATTGCAGCCCGGCGAGCGCCCAGGCGATGGCGTGCAGCCGATAGGCATTGGCGCGGACGAAGGGACTGCCCGAGCGGACCGTTTCGACCATCGCCAGGAGGCGGGCGAGGACGGCATGGTTGAGCGGCACCGCGGCGAGGCCGAGGATGGCGGCCAGGCGCATCCACATCAGCACGCGCGGGGCGTCGGGACGGTCGGCGACGCCGAGGCCGCGCATTGCCCAATCGGTATCGATGATGGTCATCGCGATCAGCAGCGCGATCGCGACGCCGTAGAGAATGTTGAGCAGGATCAGCAGTCGAAGCGCGATCCAGGCGATCGGCAGGGCGGAACGGACCATGGGCTGTCTCCGAATCACTTATTGTTTATCGATATAGGAATTATCGACAAACGGCAAGTCCAATTCGGAGCGTTCGGGGATCGGCAGACCGATCGGGTCAAATCTGCTATAGCGACTCGGGTGCGAGACCTTCGGGGGAAGGCGTCATGATCAACATTGTCCGTCCAATGGCTTTGACCGTTGCCGCCCTCGTGCTGGGCAGCGCGAGCCCGGCTCAGGAACCACGCTACAGCGCCGCGCTGCTGGAGTATCTCGACCCGACCAAACGGCTGGCGAGCTTGTGCGGGGGCGAGGACCGGGCCGGGTCGATGCGGTCCAGGCTGATGGTCGCGGCGGCGGCGGTGCAGGCGGCGGAGCGGCCGCGGATCGGGCTGATCGACGGGCTCGGCGGAGCGCATCTGCCGATCACGACGTCGAATCCGCTGGCGCAGCGCTATTTCGACCAGGGGCTGGGGTTCGCCTACGGCTTCAACCACGCCGCGGCGATCGCCTCGTTCCGCGAGGGGCAGAAGGCCGATCCCAAGTGCGCGATGTGCTATTGGGGCGAGGCGCTGGCGCACGGCCCCAACATCAACGCGCCGATGGACCCGGCGACGATTGCACGGGCGGTCGCGCTCGCGTCCTACGCGCACTGGCTGGCGCGCGATGGATCGGCCGAGGAGCAGGCGCTGACCGGGGCGATGCTGAAGCGCTATACGCTCGACCCCAAGGCCGACCGCGCGGCGCTCGACGCGGCCTATGCCGACGCGATGCTGGGGGTCGCCGCGGCGCACCCGGGCAACGACCATGTCGCGGTGCTGGCGGCCGAAGCGGCGATGAATACGCGGCCGTGGGATTATTGGACCGCCGACAAGCAGCCGCAGCCCCGGCTTGGCGAGGCGGTTCGGCTGGTCGAGGCGGTGATGGCGCGCAGCCCGAAACACGCGCAGGCCGCGCACCTTTACATTCACCTGATGGAGAACGGGCCCGACCCCAAGCGCGCCGAGGCGGCAGCCGATACGCTGGTGCCGCTGGCGCCGGCCGCCGGCCACATGGTGCACATGCCGGCGCACATCTATTACCGGCTCGGGCGGTGGCGCGATTCGATCCGGGTCAACGTCAACGCCGCGCGCGCCGACGAGCGCTGGATCCGGATGAGCGGCGACCGGGGGATGGTCCGCTACGGATACTATCCGCACAACGTCCACTTCATCGTCACCTCGGCGCAGATGGCGGGGGACATGGGCACCGCGCTGCGCGAATCGCGGCGGCTGGCGGCAATCCTCGACCCGGCGACCTCGGCCAAGATCGCGTGGGTCGAGGCGGTCAACGCCGCGCCGTTCTTCACCGCCGCGCAATTCGCCAGCCCGGCGCAGATCCTGGCGATGCCGGCGCCCGATGCGCGACTCGCCTACCCGACCGCGATGCGGTTCTACGCGCGGGCGGTGGCGCAGGCGCTGCGGCACGACCGCGCCGGCTTCGAGCGCGAACTGGGTGCGCTGCGGCGGATGCGCACCGGCCACGATTTCTCCGGCATGACGGCGCAGGGCGTCCCGGCGGGAGAATTGCTGCTGCTCGCCGAGACGGTGGCGCGCGGGCGCTGGGCGTTCGCCGCGGGCGACTATGCCGGGGCGGAACGGTTGTATCGCGAAGCGGCGGCGGTGGAGGCGCGGATTCCGTACATGGAGCCGCCCTATTGGTATTATCCGGTCAGCCAGTCGCTTGGCGCGGCGCTGCTCAAGCAGGGCAAGAATCGCGCGGCGGCGGAGGCGTTCACCGCGGCGCTGGCGCAGACCCCGAACAACGGCTGGGCGCTGTACGGGCTGGCGGCGGCGGAGCGGATGCAGGGGCGGCGGGCCGAGGCGGCGGCGGCGAGCGCGGCGCTGAAGCGCAACTGGGCGGGCGATCCGCGGTGGCTGCGGGTGGATCGTCTCTGATCGAGAGGGCCGTCACGGAATGAA
Organism: Sphingomonas mesophila; assembly: GCF_003499275.1. Classification (GTDB taxonomy): domain Bacteria; phylum Pseudomonadota; class Alphaproteobacteria; order Sphingomonadales; family Sphingomonadaceae; genus Sphingomicrobium; species Sphingomicrobium mesophilum. The sequence goes on from NZ_QWDF01000001.1 coordinate 1,961,397, forward strand.
TCCGTGACGTCAGTCGGGTTCGCTGAAGCGACCCGCTGGCCGGCTATCGCCGTCTCTTCGCGCTGCTCCGGCGTCGCGCTGCGCGCGTCGGCGTCGCTGCGCTCGGCGGCTCTAGCGCAGTTTCGCGATCTTCAGCTTCATCGCCTTGGCCTGGGCCTGGATCGATTCCTCGCTTCGGGTGAGGGCCTTGGACAGTGCCTTGAGGCCGATGCCCTTGGTGGCGAGCGCGTGGAGCTTTTGCATTTCGTCGGCGGTCCACGGCTGCTTGTGACGCTGGAAACGCTCGGCCATCGGCTGCTCCTCGCGGGGTGAAATCTTGTCCCCACGCTGGTAGGGCAAGCGCGTCATGGCCGCCAGCGCTCCGATTGCCTGCGAATCCTGCCCGGTGCGCGACCGTGCCGCCTGCTCGGCCTTGTCGGGCGACCAGCGCGGCGAGCTGGCGGCGCTCGGGCGGCATCGGCGGCTCAAGCGCGGCGAGACGCTGTTCGCGGCGGGCGAAGAGGTGCCGGCCTGCGCCACGCTGATCAGCGGCGCGCTGAAGATCGCCAGCAGCGACGAAAGCGGGACCGAGCGGATCCTGAGCCTGGTTCACCCGGCCGGCTTCGTCGGCGAATTGTTCGCGCCGGTCGCGCATCACGACGTGGTCGCGCTGACCGAAAGCGAGGTGTGCCTGTTCCCGGCGCGGCAATACGCGGAAGCGATCGAGCGCTTTCCGGCGCTTGGCCGGGCGTTGCTGCGCCGCTCCGCCGAGGACCTCTACGCGAGTCGCCAGCTGATCGATTTGATGAGCCGGCGGACGGCGCGGCAGAAGGTGGCGGGGCTGCTGCGCGCCTTCGCCGACGCCGCGAGCAGTTCGCCCTGTCACCCGGCGCGGCGGTTCGATTTGCCATTGTCGCGCGAGGAAGTGGCGGGGCTGCTCGGGCTGACCATCGAAACGGTCAGCCGGCAGGTCACCGCGCTCGAGCGCGACGGGGCGATCGCGCGCGAAGGGTCGCGCGGCATATTGCTGCGCGACCCGGTGAAGCTGGAGGCTGCGGCTGCGGCCTAGACGAGGGCCGCGATCGCAACCACGGCGACGCCCCACAGCAGGATCAGCACCGGCAGGACCAGCACCTGCGCCACCGCGCTGCCGCCGCTGGTGAGGCCGGTGTGGGTCTCGACCCCGCGCTCGAACAGCGCGCCGAGGCTCATCGCGCGGCTCTCATTCGCCGGGCCCATCGTGGCCCACAGCATCGGCACGACGTAGAAGGCGACGGTGAAGATGACGAAGATCGCCATCGGCAGCACCATCTCCGGGTGCGGGAAGCCGATCGCCATGACGCCGAGATAGGCGAGGAATAGGCCGAAAAAGCCGGCGTGGAGCGCGGTCGGCAGGTTGAAGCTGCGATCGGTGCAGGCGCGCGGCGCGTTGGGGACGAGCTCGGGCGCGGCGACGATTTCGCGCGCTGCGGCGAGTTGGCGAGGGTCGAGGCGTACGGACATGTTTCGTCTCCTGGGTCGATGCCCAGGGCGACTATCGGGCGGCGCACGGCCGCGCCTTGATATGAGTCAAATCCGCCCGCGCTTCCCTAAAATGCCAGCTTTGCTAGAGCGGGGCGGCATGCCGGACCCCCAGCCCCACCTCTATCTCGTCGACGGATCGAGCTACATCTTCCGCGCCTATCACCGGCTGCCGCCGCTGACCAACCGCCACGGCCAGCCGTCGGGCGCGGTCTATGGCTATACGACCATGTTGTGGAAGCTGGCGGCGAGCCTCAACGCGTCGGACGGGCCGACGCATATGGCGGTGATTCTCGACGCGTCGGAATCGACCCACCGCAACGAGATGTACGGCCAGTACAAGGCCAACCGCCCGCCGCCGCCCGAGGACCTCGTCCCGCAATTCCCGCTGATCCGCGTCGCCACCCGCGCCTTTTCGATCCCGTGCATCGAGGAGAACGGGCTGGAGGCCGACGACATCATTGCCTGCTACGTCGGCGCGGCGCGGCGGGCAGGGTGGAAGGTGACCATCGTCAGCTCAGACAAGGACCTGATGCAATTGGTCGAGGACGGCGCCGTCGACATGCTGGACACGATGAACGACCGCCGGATCGGGGTGGCCGAAGTGGTCGAGAAGTTCGGGGTCGGGCCGGACAAGGTCGGCGAGGTGCTCGCGCTGATGGGCGACAGCGTCGACAATGTGCCGGGCGTGCCGGGCGTCGGGCCGAAGACCGCGAGCCAGCTGATCCAGCAATATGGCGACGTCGAGAGCGTGCTCGCGAACCTCGACCAGATCACCAAGCCCAAGCTCAAGCAGAACCTCGCCGAACATGCCGACAATGCGCGGCTGTCGCGCGAGCTGGTGCGGCTGGTGTGCGATGCGCCGCTGCCGCAGCCGATCGAGGAATTGAAGCTCACCGGGATCCCGCCCGAGCCGCTGCGCGAATTCCTCGAGGACCAGGGCTTCAAATCGCTCTTGAACCGGCTGACGGGGGGCGGGGCGTCGAGCGGCGGAGCGCGGCCGGTTGGCGTCATGACGCCGGCCGCCGCTCCCCAGCCGCCCGTACCGGAGAAGATCGAAGTCGACCGGTCGGCCTATGAGACGGTGGTCGACGAGGACGCGCTGGAGCGGTGGATCGCGGAGGCGCGGCACAAGGGCTTCGTTGCGATCGACACCGAGACCGACTGCATCGATTGCGTCGTCGCCAACCTCGCCGGGATCAGCCTGGCGGTGGAGCCGGGCCGCGCCTGCTACATCCCGGTCGGGCACAGCGGGGCGGACTTGCTGAGCGAGGCGCCGAAGCAGCTGGCGAAGGCGCTGGTGCTGGAGCGGCTGAAGCCGCTGCTCGAGGACCCGAGCGTGCTCAAGATCGGGCACAACCTCAAATACGACTGGGTGATGTTCGCCAAGGCGGGGATCCGCCTCGGGCCCTATGACGACACGCTGGTGATGAGCTTCGACCTTGATGCCGGGCGATCGGGGCACGGGCTCGACGAGCTCGCCAAGACCTGGTTCGAGCATGAGTGCATCGCGTTCAAGAGCGTGTGCGGGACGGGCCAGAAGCAGATCACCTTCGACAAGGTGCCGCTGCCGCAAGCGACCGAATATGCCGCCGAGGATGCCGACATCTGTTTGCGCCTGTGGCAGCGGCTGAAGCCGCGGCTGGCGGCCGAGGGCACGACCCAGGTTTACGAGACGGTCGACCGGCCGCTGGTAGCGACGATCGGCGGGATGGAGCGCGAGGGAGTCAAGGTCGACCGCGACTATCTGGCGCAATTGTCGAAGACCTTTTCCGAAGAGATCGCGCGCCTAGAGGAGCAGGTTTACGAAGCGGCGTGCGGGCCGTTCACCATCGGCTCGCCGCAGCAATTGGGCCAGGTGCTGTTCGAGCGCCTGGGGCTGAAGGGCGGGCGCAAGGGCAAGAGCGGACAATATTCGACCGACGTGACCGAGCTCGAGCGGCTTGCCGGCGAGGGCGTCGAGTGCGCCCGGCTGGTGCTCGAATGGCGCCAGCTGACCAAGCTCAAGAACACCTACACCGACGCGCTCCAGGCGCAGATCAATCCCGACACGGGGCGTGTGCACACCAGCTATTCGCTGTCGGGCGCGCAGACCGGGCGGCTGAGCTCGACCGAGCCCAACCTGCAGAACATCCCGATCCGAACCCAGCTCGGCCGCCAGATCCGCGACGCGTTCGTCGCCGAGCCGGGCCATGTGCTGATAAGCGCCGACTACAGCCAGATCGAGCTGAGGCTGGCGGCGCACATGGCCGACGTGCCGCAGCTGAAGGACGCGTTCCGGGCCGGCGACGACATCCATGCGATGACCGCGGAAGAACTGTTCGGGGTGGTCGACCGCGACACGCGCGGGCGCGCCAAGACGGTCAATTTCGCCATCCTCTACGGCATCTCGTCGTGGGGCCTGGCGGGGCGGCTCGGCGTGTCGAAGGACGAGGGCAAGGTGATCATCGAGCGCTATTTTGAGCGCTTTCCCGGCATTCGCAGCTACATCGACGACACGCTGGCGTTCGTCCGCGAGCACGGCTTCACCCGCACCCTGTTCGGGCGCAAGACCCACTTCCCCAACATCCGCTCGAGCAATCCCAATTTCCGCGCCGGGGCCGAGCGGGCGGCGGTCAATGCGCCGATCCAGGGGACCAGCGCCGACCTCATCAAGCGGGCGATGAACCGGATGAACGTGGCGCTCGCCGACGAGGGCCTGAGCGACGTGCGGATGCTGCTCCAGGTCCACGACGAGCTGCTGTTCGAAGTGCCCGCGGGCAAGGAGGAGGCGGCCGCGGCGGTGGTTCGCGGCGTGCTGGCCAATGCCGCCGCGCCGGCGCTCGAGCTCGACGTGCCGCTCGATGTCGAGGTCGGCTGGGGAGCGAATTGGGGCGCGGCACATTGAGCCGGCCGGGGGGCAAGGACAGCGCCGCAACCGATCCCCTGCCACCGGCGGGCGACGCCGCCGCGTCAGCCGATCTGGCGGCGCTGGCGCGAGGCGGGCGGATCAATTTCTTCGGCTTCCTGCTGCGGCTGCTGGCGCGGCTGCCGTTCCTGTTCATCGCCGGGCGGATGTACGGGCCCGAGGCGCTCGGCCGCTTCGCCTATGCGGTGTTGATCGTCGAATTCGCCGCGCAGCTCGCGACGCTCGGCCTCAAGCGCGGGCTGGCGCAGCAGCTCGCCAATTCACCGCCCGAGCGGCACACCCATGTGGTGTGGGACGCGCTGCTGGTGGCGGCAATGGGCGCGGCGCTGACCATGGCGATCCTGATCGCCTTCCCGCAGGCGATGTTCCCCAACAGCGAGATCACCGGGCTCGAGTGGCTGCTGCCGGTGACGGTGATCGCGCTCGCCTGGTCGGACATCATGCTGGCGGCCTTGGCCTATCGCCACGACGTCGGCGCGACGGTGCGCGCGCGGGCGATCGTCGAGCCGTGGACGATCAGCCTGGCGGCACTGGCGCTGGCCTATGTGGGGGCGAAGGACGGGCTGATCATCGCCTATGTGCTGTCGATGGTCGGCGCGGTCGGCGCATCGGTCGTGCCGTTCCTCAAGAGCTATGGCCGGCCGCGCGGGTGGAGCCCGCATCCGGCGGCGTTGTGGCGGATCGCTCGGCGCAACCTGCCGGTCGCGGCGGCCGACGCGGTCGAATGGGGCAGCCGGCGGATCGACATCGCCATTTTGGGCCTGTTCACCACGCCGACGGTGGTCGGTATCTATTATGTCGCGCAGAACGTCGCGTCGCTTCCGGCCAAGCTCAAGACCAGCTTCGACCCGATCCTGGGGCCGGTGATCTCGCAGAACATCGCCGCCGGTAACGACGAGGCGGTGGCGCGGCAGGTGCGGCAGGTCGGCTTCTGGGTCATCGCCGCGCAGGCAGCGGTGGCGCTGGCGCTCGGCATTCCGGGCGAGGCGGTGATGGGGCTGGTCGGGCCGGCGTTCGTCGCCGGCACCGCCGCGCTCGGCTTCCTGCTCGCGGCCGAAGTGGTGGCGGCTACCGCGGCGGTGAGCGAGAGCGCGCTGATCTATTGCGCGCGCAAGCGCAACATGGCGATCAGCCTGATGATGATCGCGCTGCAGGCGGTGCTGACGGTCGGGCTGATCGTGGCGATGCAGCGGCTCGACTGGCCGCCGCTATGGCAGGCGACCGGGCCGGCGATCGCGCTGATGCTGGCGCTGGCGTTCGCCGCGGTGGTGAAGTCGCGGCTATTGAAGCGACTGCTCGGCCATCCGGTGGTCGGCTGGCGCTGGACGCTCGCGTCGGCGGCGGCGGCGGCGCTGCTGGTCGGACAGGCGGTGATCATGATGCCCGAATGGCTCGAGCTGGCGCTCGGCATTCCTCTGATCCTCGGCACCTTCGGGCTGATCATCTGGACCCGCGGGTTCGGGCCGGACGACCGTGAGTTGTTCCGGATGCGGGGGGCGGAGATTGCGCGGGTGCGGGAGGCCGGGCCGTAGGGATGAGGTAGCCGGGCGCGGAGTAAATCCGCGCCGTCGGTCCTGTCGCCCTATCGGGCGCAGGCCGTCCGGATCTTGCCCTCTCTTCGCGCTAGCTCCCGATTGCTCCGCAATCGCTCACCTGCGCTCGGCGGCGCGATCAATGCCGGAAGTGCCTGACACCGGTGAAGACCATTGCCAGCCCCTTCTCGTCGGCGGCGGCGATGACTTCATCGTCGCGGATCGAGCCGCCGGGCTGGATGACCGCGGTGGCGCCGGCCTCGGCGGCGGCGAGGAGGCCGTCGGCGAAGGGGAAAAAGGCATCGGACGCGACCGCGCTGCCGACGGTGCGCGGCTCCGGCCAGCCGTAGGTCTCGGCCGCCTCGCGCGCCTTGAGCGCGGCAATCCGCGCGGAATCGCGGCGGTTCATCTGGCCCGCGCCGATGCCGGCGGTGATACCGTCCTTCGCATAGACGATGGCGTTCGACTTGACGTGCTTGGCGACGGTCCAGGCGAACAGGCAGTCGGCCAGCTCGCGCTCGGTCGGCGCGCGTTTGGTGACGATCTTGAGGTCCGCTTGGGTGACGATCTTCTTGTCGCGGTCCTGCGCCAATAGCCCGCCGGCGATCACGGCGAGGGTCTGGCCGCCGCGCGCCGGATCGGGCAGCGCGCCGCTGAGCAGCAGGCGGAGATTCTTCTTGCGCGCGAACACCGCCTGGGCGGCTTCGTCGGCATCGGGCGCGACGACGACTTCGGTGAAGATGTCGCAGATCGCCTCGGCGGTGGCGGCGTCGAGCGGGCGGTTGACGGCGACGATCCCGCCGAACGCCGAGACGCTGTCGCAGTGGAGCGCGCCGCGCCAGGCGTCGAGCAGGGTTTCGCCGCTGGCGACTCCGCACGGATTGGCGTGCTTGACGATGACCACGGTCGGCGGGCCGTCGCGGAATTCGGCGGCGAGCTCGAGCGCGGCGTTGGCGTCGTTGAGGTTGTTGTAGGAAAGCTCCTTGCCCTGGACCTGGCGGGCCTGGGCGATACCGGGCGCGGCGGGGCCGGCCGGGACGTAGAGCGCGGCCTGCTGGTGCGGGTTTTCGCCGTAGCGTAGCGTGGTCGCGAGGCGGCTGGCGAAGCTCCAGCGCTCGGGCCAGCGCTGCTGCTGGTCGCCGAACGCGAACCATTGCGAGATGAGTGAATCATATTCGGCAGTGAGGGCGAAGGCGCGCGCGGCGAGGCGCTTGCGCAGGTCGAGCGTGGTTGCGCCGGCGTTGGCGTCGAGTTCGCCGATCACCGCGGCATAGTCGGCGGGGTCGGTAAGGACGGTAACGAAGGCGTGGTTCTTTGCCGCCGAGCGGACCATCGCCGGGCCGCCGATGTCGATATTCTCGATCACCTCGTCCCGCCCGGCGCCGCGCATCAGCGTGTCGAGGAACGGGTAGAGGTTGACCACGAGCAGGTCGATCGCGCCGATGGCGTGCGCCTCCATCGCCGCGGCGTGAGCGGGATCGTCGCGGACGGCGAGGAGGCCGCCATGGACCGTCGGGTGGAGCGTCTTGACGCGGCCATCCATCATCTCGGGAAAGCCGGTGAGGTCGGCGACATCGCGCACCGCGTGGCCGAGCTCGCGCAGACGCGCGGCGGTGCCGCCGGTCGAGACCAGCTCGACATCGTGGGCGGCGAGGGCGGCGGCGAGTTCCTCGAGCCCGGACTTGTCGCTGAGCGAAATGAGCGCGCGGCGGATTGGGATGCGGTCGGTCATTGGGCCCCGGTCAGCTTGAGCGGCGGAATTGCCAGGCGATGCTGGTGCCCAGCGCGGACGTGTCGCCGACGATCGCCAGCTGGAGCGTCGGCTGCGGGTGGCCGGAGCCGTCGATGGCGAGGCTTTCCTCGATCGTCAGCATCGCGCCGCGGCAGCGGAAATTCCACGGCGGCGCGCCGCGCGAGCGAAGCAACGCGCCCATGCCGTCGGCGGTCGGCACCGCCTCGACCCCCGGCGCGAGGTGGAAGCGGATCGCGAACGGCACCGCCTCGCGGATCCGCTTGCGGCCTTTGGGCACGAGCTTGTCCTGGCCGCGCACTTCCTTGCCGTCGTTGCCAAGGATCAAAGAGCGTTCGTGGACCAGGCCGAAGCCGCGGACATAGCCGTCATGCGCGGCAACGAGGCGACTGCTGTCATTGTCCTCGCTTCGGTCGACCCGGACATCCTCGACGCCCTTGCCGAGCTGGCCGCCGGCGAGGAGCGCGGTCGAATTGGTGTCAGCGAGAGTCAGCGTGCTGTGGGCGGCGGTGCTGCGCAGCGCATCGGTCAGTTCGGCCGGGAGGGCGGTGGGGAGGAGGCCCGGGCCGCCGCAATTGACGACCAGCCGCTGCGGGCCGTCGCCGAGCTCGAGCGCGAGGGTCGAGGCGCAGCTGGTCGCCGACATGCGCGGCGGCGGCGGGGCGGCGTCGACCACCAGGACCGTGCCGAGCGCGGTCAGGCGGTGATAGCCCCAGCCGCGCGCCGAGCGTAGCGGCCGGGCGCGCAGGCCGCAGCCGTCGATCAGCGCGGCGATGCGCGCGGCGTTCGACGGGTTGCAGCCCTGCCAGCTCGAGAGGGCGCCATCGCCCATGGTGATGCCATGCAAGGCGGCGAGCGCGGCGGCGGACGAATCCTCGAGCCCGTCGGGCAATTCCTGCTTCGACGCGAAATAGGCCGCGCGCAGCAGTCCGAGGCGATCGACCAGCAGCATCTGCTCGGCCGGATTGCGGCTCATCAGGCCGCCGTCCTCATACTGGGCGGCGGCAAGCGCGCGCATCAGGCCGGACTCGGCGCGGGCGATCCGCGGCAGGCCGCCCTGGAGGATCAGCGCGGCGGTGACGAGACCGGCCCAGGCGGTGATCCGCGGCAGGCCCGGCGGCGCCTTGTCGGCGGTCGAATCGAGATGGCGGGCGCCGCGCGCCAGCGTGTTGAGCAGCGCCGAGCGATAGCCCTGGTCGCGGCTCGACAGGACGAACGGCGCATAGGCCGTCCAGTAAAGGATGCGCGTGCCCCACAGGTCCGGGCGCCAGGCCGGATCGACCCGCGTGCCGTGCGCCACCAGCCAGCGCGCGGCGAGCGTTTCGGCGAGCTTGGCGCCGCGCTCGCGGCCGGCAGCGGCGGCAAGGTCGCGCAGCCAGGAGAAGCCCTGCAGCGCCTCGGCCAGCGGCCCCTCCGCGCCGAGCGCCGCGAAGTCGAGATCGGCGAGGCCGATGCTATCGTCGCCGAGCGCGAAGCGGCCGGCGAGCAGCGCCTCGCCCACGGCGCGGTCGCCGACGACATGGTCGCGCGGGACGGCGGTCAGCCGAAGCGGCTTGCGGCCATGGGCGGTGAGGCGTGACAGCAGCGAGCCGCGCGCGAGCTTGCCGACGATGGCGCGATCGGCGGCGGCGGTCACTTACGCACCCCGGAGCGCGGAGATGTTCGCGGCGTATTGGTCCGCTCCGCCGCGGAACACGGCGGTCCCGGCGACCAGCGCCGTGGCCCCGGCCGACACCGCCAGGGCAGCGGTCTCCGGGTCGATCCCGCCGTCGACCTCGATCACCACGTCCAGCCCGCGCTTGGCGACGAGATTGGCGATGGCCTCGATCTTCTTGAGCTGGGAGTGAAGGAATTTCTGGCCGCCGAAGCCGGGGTTGACGCTCATCACCAGCACGAGGTCGACCTCGTCGATCAGATAGTCGAGCATCTTGGCCGGAGTGCCGGGGTTCAAGGACACGCCGGCCTTTTTCCCGAGGCTCCGGATCAATTGCAGCGTGCGGTGGATGTGCGGGCCGGCCTCCGGATGAACGGTGATGAAGTCGGCGCCGGCCTCGGCGAAGGCGGCGACGAAGGGGTCGACCGGCGAGATCATCAGATGAACGTCGAGCGGCTTGGCGGTGTGCGGGCGAAGGGCCTTTACCACCGCCGGGCCGATGGTGATGTTGGGCACATAGTGGCCGTCCATCACGTCAACGTGGATCCAGTCGGCGCCGGCGGAATCGATCGCCCGCACTTCCTCGCCAAGCCGGGCGAAATCGGCGCTGAGGATCGACGGGCTGATGAGCGGCGCGGCCATGGTGCGATTAGACGCGATTAGGAGCTTCGGACAAGGTGGGCGGCAAAGAAGCCGTCGAGCCCGCCTTCCGGTTCGAGCCTTCCGGGGACGATCCGCAGCCATCCTTTGGGGCCCACGGCGAGGCCGGGAACGGCGGGGTCGGCCGGCTCGAGCCTGAAGTCGGCGTGGCGGGCAAGGAAGGCGCGGACCTGGTCCTCGCCCTCGGCGGGCTCGAGGCTGCACACTGCATAGACCAGGCTTGCGCCGGGGCGGAGCAGGGTCGCGGCGCGGTCGAGCAGCCGGCGCTGGAGATCGGCCAATTCGGCAATGATCGCCGGGCGGGCGCGGTAGAGCACTTCGGGGTGGCGGCGGAAGGTGCCGGTCGCCGAGCAGGGCGCGTCGAGCAGGATCGCGTCGAACGGCTCGGGCGCGGCCCACTCCAGCGCGTCGGCAACGACGATCTCGGCTTCGAGCCCGGTGCGCCCAAGGTTCTCGCGCAGTCGTGCGAGACGACTTTCCGAGCGGTCGAGCGCGGTCACGCGATGGCCGGCCGCGGCGAGCTGCATGGTCTTGCCGCCGGGCGCGGCGCACAGGTCGAGCACCCGGGTAGCGGGGGCTGGAATGAGGCGGGCGGGGAGCGAGGAAGCGAGGTCCTGCACCCACCACTCGCCGGCGTCATAGCCGGGCAGGCCGGCGACAGCGGCGGAGTCGAGCCGGCGGTGAAGCGGCGCGAGCGAGCGGCCGAGCGGAAAGGCGTCGGCGGCGGCCTGGTCGCAGAAGCTGAGGTCGAGCGGCGGGCGCTCGAGGATCAGCCGCCGCGCCGATGCGACCGCGTCCTCGCCCCAGGCGGCGCCCCAGCGCGCCTCCACCTCGCCCGGAAGTGACGTCGTGGCGTCAAGCGTCCCGCGCAGCAGCGCACCGAGCACGCCGTGAACCAGCCGGCGCGGACCGCCGTCGACCAGCGGCAAGGCGGTCGCGACCAGCGCGTGGTCGGGCACGTCGAGCGCGAGCCGCTGGGCCAGCGCGAGGCGGAGCACCATGCGCGCCTTGGCGTCGTCGGGCAGGCGCTGGCGGGTGCGCGAGTCGATCATCGCGTCGAGCGCGGGGAGGCGGCGCAGCGTCTCGCCGGCGATCGCCAACGCCAGCCGCTGGTCGGCGGCGTCGAGCTTGGCGCCGTGGCTGGCCGCCGCTTCGAGCGTTTCGCCGCGCCGCAACACGGCGTCGAGCATGGTGAGCGCGGCACGGCGCGCGGCGAGGCCTGGCAAGTTTGGCATTGCGCCCCTTAGCCGCCATCTTGCCGGCATGAAACGGCCGACCAGACCGAAACCGCCCGCCTACCTGAGCCCGTCGCCGCCGCTGCCCGAACCGGGTGAGGGCCAAGCCGAAAAGGCAGAGCTTAGCCCGACCCGCTACGGCGATTGGGAAAAGAAGGGCGTCGCGATCGACCTCTAGTGGTGTTCGACCCGCGGTGGGCGGCTGAGCATGGTCTCGAGCACCTGCTCGACCGCGCCGCCGGCGAGCAGTTCGGCGACGGCGGCGACGATCGGCATGTCGATGTCGCGCTGGCGGGCGATCCGGTCGAGCACCGGCGCGGTATAGGCGCCCTCGGCGACGGTGCGGCGGTCGGCCATCAGCTCCGCCGCGTTGCGCCCTTCGCCGATCGCCTTGCCGAGCGAAAAATTGCGGCTCGAGGTCGAGGAGCAGGTCAGCACCAGGTCGCCGAGCCCGCTTAAACCCGCGAGGGTTTCGCGGCGGGCGCCGAGCGCGAGGCCGAAGCGGGTCATCTCGGCGAAACCGCGGGCGATCAGCGCGGCGCGGGCGTTCTGGCCGAGGTTCCGGCCCTCGACCACCCCGCAGGCGATCGCCAGCACGTTCTTGACCGCGCCGCCGATCTCGGCGCCGGCGACGTCGTCGGTCCAGTAGGTGCGGAAGCTGGGCAAGGCGATGCGTTCGCGTAAGCGCTCGCCGAGCGCCTCGTCATCGCAGGCAATGGTAACCGCGGTCGGCAGGCCCGCAGCGACTTCATGGGCGAAGGTCGGGCCGGACAGCACTGCCACCGGCGAGGACGGGCAGACCTGTCTGGCGACATCGTGCAGCAACAGGCCCGAGCCTTCCTCGATGCCCTTGGAGCAAAGGACCAGCGGCATGTTGGGGCACGGCGCCCGGCTGAGCACGGCGCGCATGTGTTGCGCCGGCGTGACCACCAGCCAGGCGTCGGCGGCACCGAGATCGGTGAAGTTGCTGGTCGCGCGGATGGTCGGGGCGAGCTTGAGGCCCTTCAAGTAGATCGGATTCTCGTGGATCTTGTTGACCGCGGCGACGACATCGTCCTCGAGCGCCCACAGCAGGACCTCGCGGCCGCCGCTCGCCGCGACCTGGGCCAGTGCCGTGCCCCAGGCCCCGCCGCCGATCACCGCAATCCGATCGATGCTCATGCCTTCACCCCCGCGCCGCGCACCCGGTCGGCGTCCGAATCGAGCGGCCAGCGGGCCCGCGCCGGCGAATCGAGCGCATCGGTGAGGCCGAGCGCAAGCCGCTCGACCCCGGCCCAGGCGATCATCGCCGCATTGTCGGTGCACAGCCAGCCGGGCGGGACGGCAAACGCCCTTCCATTACTCGCGGCGAGATCGGCCAGCGCCGAGCGCAGCGCCTGGTTGGCGGCGACTCCGCCGGCGACGACCAGGGTCGGCGCGTCGCTGTGATGGAGGGCTCTGGCGGTGCGGTCGACCATGCAGTCGATCACCGCCTGCTGGAAACTGGCCGCGACATCCTCCGGGCGATGCGCGTCCGAGACTACCGCCCGCTGGACCGCGCTCTTGAGGCCGGCGAAGGAGAAATGCGGTTCGGGGCTGCCGAGCAACGGGCGAGGAAGCGGCACCGCGCGCGGATCACCGGAGGCGGCGAGCTGCTCGATCGCCGGTCCGCCGGGATAGGGCAGGCCGAGCAGCTTGGCGGCCTTGTCGAACGCCTCGCCGGCCGCATCGTCGATGGTCGTCGCAAGGCGGGCATAGTCGCCGACCCCACGCACCTCGAGCAATTGGCAGTGGCCGCCGCTGGTCAGCAGCAGGAGGTATGGAAAGGCGAGGTCGGAATCGACCAGCCGCGGCGACAGCGCGTGGCCTTCGAGATGGTTGACGGCGACGAGCGGCTTGCCGGTCGCGAGCGCGAGGCCCTTGCCGGCGAGCAGGGCGACCATCACCCCGCCGATCAGCCCGGGCCCGGCGGTGGCGGCGATCGCGTCGACCTCGCCGATCGTGACGTCGGCTTCGTGCAGCACCTGGCGGATCAGGCCGGGGAGGATGTCGACATGGGCGCGAGCGGCGATTTCGGGGACCACGCCGCCGAACGGGCGGTGCGCCTCGGCCTGGCCGACGATCGCCTGGGCGAGCACCTGGCGGTCTCTGCTGACCAGCGCCACGGCGCTGTCGTCGCACGAGGATTCTAGGCCGAGGACCAGGCTCACCGCTTCCCTTTGCATCAAGGGTCGCGCTCCGGCTAGTGCAGCCGCCATGCCGACCTTTCCAGTCCTCGGAACGCGCGCCTCGCCGCTGGCGCTGGCCCAGGCGCGCAGCGTCGCGCGGGCGCTGGAGGCGGCGCACGGCTGGGCGCCGGACAGCGTCGTCATCCGCGCCATCCGCACCAGCGGCGACCGGATCCAGGACCGGCCGCTGAGCGAGGTCGGCGGCAAGGCGCTGTGGACCAAGGAGCTCGACCTGATGCTGGCGGCGGGCGAGACGAGCCTGTCGGTCCATTCGATGAAGGACGTCGAGAGCGAGCGGCCCGACGCATTCCACCTCGCCGCGATGCTGCCGCGCGCCGACGTCCGCGACCGGCTGATCGGAGCGGCGGCGATCGCCGACCTGCGCGAGGGCGCGGTGGTCGGGACGTCGAGCCCGCGGCGCGCGGCGCAACTGCTGAGCCGCCGGCCGGACCTCAGGATCGCGCCGATCCGCGGCAATGTGCAGACCCGGCTCGACAAGCTCGAGCGGGGCGAGGCCGACGCGACGTTGCTCGCCGCCGCGGGACTCGAGCGGCTGGGGATCGTCGCGGGTCACGCGATCGCGGTGGGGGAGATGCTTCCGGCGCCCGGCCAGGCGGCGATCGGGATCGAATGCCGGACCGAGGACAAAGCGACGCGCGCGCTGCTGCAGGCGATCAACCATCTGCCGACCTGCGCCTGCGTCGCGGCCGAGCGGGCGTTCACCCGGCGGCTCGGCGGCACCTGCCATTCCCCGGTCGCGGCCCTGGCCGAGGTGGCGGGCGAGCGGCTCCGGCTGCGCGCTGAGCTGCTCGGTATTGATGGACGGGAACGGATTTTCGAGGATCGCCTGGTCGACGGGGTCGAGGACGCGGTCGCGCTGGCCGCCGAAATGCTGGCCGCCGCGCCGCCCGCGATCCGCGACGCGTTCGACGGGGCGCCGTGAGGCGGCTGATCGTGCTTCGCCCGCAGCCCGGCGCTGCGGCCACCGTGGCGGCGGCGCAGGCGCTGGGGCTCGAAGCTGTTGCGGTTTCTCTGTTCGAGGTCGTGCCGGTCGCCTGGGAGGTGCCCGACCTCGCGAGCTATGCCGGACTGGTCGTCACCAGCGCCAATGCCGTGCGCCACGGCGGGGACGGGCTGGCCGAGCTACGTCATCTTCCGCTGCATGCGGTTGGCGAGGCGACCGCCGCTGCGGCGCGGGAGGCGGGGTTCACCGTCGCCGGCGTCGGCAACGGCGGAGTCGACGGCTTGGCCCTTCCGCCCGGGCGGCATCTGCACCTCGCCGGACGCCACCATCTGCCGCTGCCGGGCGAAGTCGATGCGCTGGTCGTCTATGACAGCAGGGCGATCGAGCCGCCGCCTGAACTGGACTTGGTGACGGATGCGGTGATCGCGGTCCACAGTGCGCGCGCCGGGCGGCGGCTGGCCGAACTCGTCGCCGAGCGGGGCAACACCGCGATCGTCGCCATCAGCCAGCGCGCGGCCGAGGCATGCGGAGCGGGCTGGAAAGGGGTCGCGGTCGCGCCCACTCCCGACGATCCGGCGCTGCTGGCCCTTGCGCGGAAGCTGTGCCACAAGCCGCTGCGCAGATGACGTCGCCCGCCACCCGCCGCCACTGGACCGCGCTGCTCGCCTGGGGCCTGCTGTTGCTCGTCGCCGGAGCGGCATTGGCGACCTGGAGCCTGGCCGAGTGGCGCGGCGCCGCGCAATTCCTCGGCGTCGCCCCGCGTCCGCCGGCCTTCGCGCTGCGCCAGGCGCCACCGCCGACCGTCTTCCCCACGCCAGCCGCGACCGACGACGCGACCCGCACCCGGATCGCCGACCTCGAAGGCCGGCTGGCGGCGATCGAGGACCGCACGCGCCGGGCCGCCGGATCGGCTGGGCGCGCCGACGCGCTGCTGATCGCCTTCGCCGCCCGCCGCGCGGTCGAGCGCGGGGTGCCGCTCGGCTATCTCGAGCCGCTGCTCGCCCAGCGCTTCGGCGCGAGCGCCCAGCGCGCTGTGGCGACCGTCATTACCACCGCCCGCGACCCGGTGACGCTCAAGGAGCTGGCGAGCGACTATCGCGCGCTCGAACCGGCGCTTCGCCAGGGCCCGCCCGACGAGAGCGCGTGGCGGGCGCTGCGCCGCGAACTCGGCGCGTTGGTCGCGATCCACCGCGCCGACGTCCCCTCGCCGATGGCACAGGCGCGCTATGACCGGGCGCTGGCTCATCTCGAGCGAGGCGAAGTCGACCTGGCGCTGGCCGAGACCACCCGCTTGCCCGGCGCAGCGCGGGCGGCGCCGTGGATCGGCAAGGCCCGCCGCTATGTCGCCGTCCAGCGCGCACTCGACGAGATCGAGGGCGCGGCGCTGTTGTCGAGCGCGGCCTGATGCCAAATCCTGCGTTCAGCCTGGCCGCGCTAGCAGTCGGGGCTCGTTCCAGCCGGATGACGCCATGACGCCAGGTTTGTTCGCCCTTCTCCTGCTCTCCGCGCCGCCGCCAGTTGCCACCGCCTTCGCCCAGTCCGCGCCGGTCGCCGCCCCTGCCCGTGCACCCGCTGGGCTCGAGCAGCGAATCGATCAATTGGGCCAGTCGTTCGACGGCACGGTCGGGATCGCGGTGCGCTCGGTCGGCGATGGCTGGCGCACCGGCTGGCGCGAAACCGAATTGTGCCCGCAGCAGAGCGTCAGCAAATTCTGGGTCGCGCTGGCGGCGATGGAGGCGGTCGACCGCGGCCAAGTGTCGCTCGGCGACCGCGTGACCCTGCGCCGCGACGACCTCACCTTGTTTCACCAGCCGATCGCCAGCCGGATCCTCGGCGGCGGCGCGACCGTCACGCTCGAGGAGTTGCTGGTCGAAGCGCTGACCAAGAGCGACAATACCGCCAACGACAAGTTGATGCGCTCGATCGGCGGGCCGACCGCGGTGCGCAGCTTCATCAGTCGCCACCAATTGGGCGCGATCCGCTTTTACGACGGCGAGCGGGCGCTTCAGTCGCGCATTGCCGGGCTGATCTGGAGCCAGAATTATTCGATCGGCGACGCCTTCTACAAGGCACGCGAGGCGCTTCCGCTGGCAGCACGGCGGGCGGCCTTCGAGCGCTACCTCGCCGATCCCTACGACGGCGCGACCGCCGGGGCGATCGTCGACGCACTCGCTCGGCTGAAGCGCGGCGAACTTCTGTCGCCCGCCTCGACCGCCCGGCTGCTGACCATCATGGGCAACACCAAGACCGGCGCCAATCGCCTCAAGGGCGGGCTCAAGCCGGGCTGGAGCCTCAGCCACAAGACCGGCACCGGCCAGGTACTAGGAGCGACCCAAGCCGGTTATAACGACATCGGCGTGCTGACCGCGCCCGACGGCGCGAGCTATGCGGTGGCGGTGATGATCAAGCGCACCGCGACGCCGCTGGAAGTGCGCATGACGCTGATGAACGACGTCGTGCGGGCGGTGATCGCGGCGCACGAGCAGCGCGCGGCGGGCCGGTCGGCGCTCTAGGTCGAGATCGTCCTCGACGCCGCGGCACAAAGCGTCGCCGGCGCGCGTTTTGACGGAGGCAGGACAAGGAGCAAGGCGATGATCCGCAGCGGCGCACTGACGATGGCGATCCTGAGCGGCGCTTTGCTCGCCGGCTGTACTGCCGCTCCACCGTTCGCGGCCGGCCCTTACCAGACCGCGCAAGGCGGGCCGCGCCAATGCTTCTATGCCAACAACGTCAGTGGCTTTCGCCAGGGGCCCGGCGACATCGTCTACGTCAACACCAATGCGCGGGATTATTACGAGCTTCGGACGCTGAACTATTGCGCCGCGCGGCTCGATTTCGAGCATCGGATCGCGCTCCGCTCGCGCTCGGGCGGGTTCATCTGCTCGGGGCTAGACGCGGAGATCTATGTCCCCGACGCGCTCGGCGCGACCTATTGCCCGGTGCGCTCGGTGCGCAAGCTGGCGCCGGCGGAGGTCGCCGCACTGCGCGCCGCGCGGCGCTGACCGACCGATGAAGGAAAATGGAGCGGGCGAAGGGATTCGAACCCTCGACCCCAACCTTGGCAAGGTTGTGCTCTACCCCTGAGCTACGCCCGCTCGTGAGCTGAGCCGGAGACCCGGCACGCTTCACGCGTGGCGGAGCCCGGCTGGGTGGCGGGCGAGCTAGCAGCGTCGCCGCGAGGGCGCAAGCCCCGCTTGCCGGGCTGCCCGGCGCAGCCCATATGGCCGGTGCATTGCAAGGGAGCGAGCGTGGCGACACTGGGCATGAGCGAGGCCGAACGGGCGGCGATCCAGCGGTTCGAGGCGGACGTCATCGCGCCGTCGATGAAGGGCCTGGTGATCCTTCAGTTCACCGCCGAATGGTGCGGCCCGTGCAAGCAATTGTCGCCCGTGCTCGACAAGCTCGCGGCGGACTATGCGGCCAAGGGCGTGACACTGGCGCGGATCGACGTCGACACCGACAAGTTGATCGCGGCGCAATTCCGCATCCAGTCGGTGCCGACGGTGTTCGCGCTGTACCAGGGCCAGCCGGTCGCCGACCTCACCCAATATCGCACCGAGGGCCAGCTGACGCGGGTGCTCGACCAATTGCTTGCCCAGCTCCCGCCGAGCGGAGCCGAGGCCGACCTCAAGGCCGAGGTCGCGCCGCTGCTGGCGATGGCCGAGGAGGTCCTCGAGGCGGGCGATCCGACACGCGCTGCCAACATCCTTGCCCAAGTGCGCGAGATGGCGCCGGACGATCCCGAAGTCGCTGCCACGCTGGCCCGCGCGCTGATCGGTGACAAGAGGCCGGACGAAGCGCGCGCCTTACTCGACAGCTTGCCCGAGGCCGCGGCGAGCAACCCGGCCGTGGCCCGCGCGCGGGCCGCGCTGGAGCTGGCCGCCGCTCCCGCCGCCGACACCAGCGCCGAGGAAGCGCGCCTGGCCGCCGATCCCGACGACCACGAGGCGCGGCTGGCGATCGCCAATGCCGCGATCGCCGCCGGAGATCGCGACCGCGCCGCCGACGAGCTGCTCGAGATCGTGGCCCGCGACCGCGAATGGAACGAGGGCGCCGCGCGCGCGCAATTGCTCAAGCTGCTCGAGGCCGCCGGGTTCGAGGATCCATGGGGGCGGGCCGTCCGCCGCCGCCTCTCGGCGCTGCTGTTCACCTGATGTCGAAGCGCCTCCAGCGCGTGCCCTTGTTTCCCCTCGCCGGGGCGATCCTGTTCCCGCGCGCGCATCTGCCGCTGCACATCTTCGAGGACCGCTATCGCGCGATGGTCGAGGATGCGCTGGCCGGGTCGGCGCGGATCGCGATGATCCAGCCGGCCGACGAGGGCGATCCGCCGTCGCTCTACCCGGTCGGCTGCGTCGGCGAATTGGTCGGGGTCGAGGAACTCGACGACGGGCGGTTCAACATCATGCTGCTGGGCTCGCAGCGCTTCCGACTGATCGCAGAGGCCGACGGCGGGACGCCCTATCGGCAGGCGGACATCGACCTTGAGGCGTTCGACGACAGCGAGCCGGAACCCCTCGCTTTGGCCGAGCGCGCCGAGGTCGAGCGCGAGGCGCGGCGGTTTGGCGATTCGCTCGGGCTCGACGTCGATTGGGACGCGGTGGCGCGGCTCGACGACGAGATGCTGGTCAATGCGATCGCCCAGGTCGCGCCGTTCGACCACGGCGCCAAGCAGGCGCTGCTCGAGGCCGACAGCCTGTCCGGGCGCGCCGACCTGGTTGTCCAGCTGATGCAGTTCCAGCGCCTTGCGCCCGGCGGCGCGGACATCGCGCAAACCCTGCAATGACCGATCTCAACGGGCTGTGGGACGGGACCTACGCCTATCCCACCGCGCTCGAGCCGGTGCCGTTCCGCGCCGAACTGCGCGATCACGACGGGCGGTTGTCGGGCGAGGTGCGCGAGCCGGCGCCGCCCTACATGGCGGCCGGTGACCTGGCGGCAATGATCACCGGCGCGCGCTCGGCGAGCCATGTGCGTTTCACCAAGATCTACGACACGCTGGAGCATTTCCGCGACCCGGTGGTCTATGACGGGACACTCGACGAAGAGCATTGCGAGATCGCCGGGACGTGGTCGATCGGGCCGGGCTGGTCGGGAACGTTCGTGATGACCCGTCCGAAAAGCGTGGCGGAGGAGGTCGAGGAGGAGGCCGGGGAGACCGTCGACCTCGACGCCGGGCGCTAGATCGGCAGGCCGCGCAGCAGCAAGGGGAGATCGCCGGTGGTGCCGCGCGCTTCGGCGGCGAGGCGGTCGCGAAGCGGGCCAATGCGGCCAGTCAGCGCCATCCCGGCGCGGCGAACCAGCGAGGGAAGCTTGCCCGGCACGCCGTACAGCCGGGTGAGGCCGTCGGTGGCGGCGGCGACCATCGTCGTGTCGAGGCTGCGCCAGCGCTGGTAGCGATCGAGCAATTGGCGGTCGCCGGGATCGAGCCCGAGCCGGGCGCCCTCGACCAGCACCTGCGCCAATGCGGCGGCATCGCGGAAACCGAGGTTGAGGCCCTGGCCGGCGATCGGGTGGATGGCGTGGGCCGAATCGCCGACCAGCGCCAGGCGGCGGTCGGTGATCCGCTCGGCATGGTGGAATCCGAGCGGGTAGGACGAGCGCGCGGTGAGGGTCCGGACCCTGCCGAGGAAGCCGCCCATCGCCGCCTCAGCCTCCGCGGCGAACTCGGCGTCGGTGAGCGCGAGGTAGCCGGCCGCATCGTCGGCCTTCACCGACCACACGATCGCCGAGCGCGGCGCGCCGTCGAGATCGGTCATCGGCAGCAAAGCGAAGGGGCCGGTGGGATAGAAGATTTCCCACGCGACATGGTCATGTGGCCGCTCGTGGGCGAAGGTCGCGACGATCGCGCTGTGATCGTAGCGCCAGCGGGCGAGTCGGATCCCGGCGGCCTCGCGGGTCGGCGAGTTGCGGCCTTCGGCGGCGACCAGCAGCGGCGCGGAAAGCTCGGTCCCGTCGTCGAGCCGGACCTTCACGCCATGCTCGCCGCGATCGACGTCGACCGCCTTCGAGCTCCAGCGCAGGGTGATGTTCGGGCCGGCCTCGGCGCGGGCCTTAAGCGCGGCGCGGAGGTGGCGGTTCTCGTGCATCCAGCCCAAGGGCTCGTCGTCGCCCTCCGGCGGTTCGAACGCCAGACCGCCGGGCTCGAGGCCGTCGGCGACGCGGATGGCGCGGATCGGGCAGCCGGGTTCGGGCAGGTGAGTGGACACTGCAGTGGTTTCGAACATGCGCCGCGACGAGGACGAGACGGCGCTGGTGCGGCCGTCAAATTTGCTGTCGTTCCAGCGACTTGGGTCGACCGGGTCGACGACCACCGAGGTGAGGCCGGCGGAGTCGAGGGCGGCCGCCAGCGCGAGGCCGACGAGGCCGCCGCCGAGGATGATGACGTCGCTTCGCTCCATCGCCGCGCGCTTTAGCCGCCGCCGGCGCGCTTGGCGAGCCGCTTGACCGCGGAGTCGGGCGGGGCGCATGATGCGCGCGACGGCCGAATTGACCGGGGGAAGACGATCATGGCGACCGCCGCCGAGCGGGCGCGAAAGCGCGACTTGGGACCGGACTGGCGCGAAACGCTGCGCGCCTCGCTGCGGCTGCTGGCGATGCGCGCCGGCGGAACAATCCTGGCCGCCCTCAGCATCGCGCTGGCGCTGGCGCTGGCGACCCACGACGCGGTCGACCCGAGCTTCTCGACCGCCGCCGGCGGCCCGCCGGTCAATTGGGTCGGATCGTTCGGAGCCTATTCGAGCGACCTCCTGCTGATGCTGTTCGGACCGGCGGCGATCTTCCTGCTGCCGGTGATCGGGATCGCCGGAGCGCGGTTGATGCGCGGCGCGAGCGCGGGACGGATCGGCCGCGGGCTGCTGATCGCGCTGGCCGCAATGCTGCTGGTCGGGGTCGCGCTCGGAATGCTGTCCGGAAGCTCGGTCTCCGGACTTCCGGCGGGGTGGGGCGGAGCGCTCGGCCTGGCCGGCGCCAAGGGCGTCAGCGGGCTCATCGCGCTGATCGACAATCCGGCCATCGCCGGTCCGCTGCGGCTGGCGGTGATCGCCATCCTGCTGGTCGGCGGACTGATGGTCGCGGCGATGTCGCTCGGCCTGCGCGAGGAGGAGAAGGCGTGGCTCGGCGGACTGTTCCGGCGCGGAGCGGAACGCCCGGCCAAGCCGCCGCGGCGCACCGCCGAGCAGCGCCAGGACAATGAGGCCGTCGCGCCGCCGCGTTCGCGGCCGTCGGTGGCGGTGAGCGAGCCGACCCGCGCCATCGCCCCGGCGGTCAAATCCGCGCCGCGCAAGGGCAAGGCCGTCGCCGCGGGGCAGGCCAGCCTGGCGCTGGGCGACAATTACGTGCTTCCGGCGATCGAACTGCTGAGCCCGCCGCCGCCTGGCGACCGCAAGCAGGTCGACCGCGCCGGGCTGGAGCGCAACGCCCGCCTGCTCGAAAGCGTGCTCGAGGATTTCCACGTCCGCGGCGACATCGTCGAGGTCCGCCCCGGGCCGGTGGTGACGATGTACGAGCTCGAGCCGGCGAGCGGAATCAAGGCGAGCCGGGTGATCCAGCTGGCCGACGACATCGCCCGCAACATGAGCGCGCTGTCGGCGCGCGTCGCGACCATCCCCGGGCGCAGCGTGATCGGGATCGAATTGCCCAACCCCAAGCGCGAGATGGTCGCGCTCAGCGAGCTGGTCGGTAGCCAGGCGTTCGCCGACCAGGCGATGAGCCTGCCGCTGATCCTGGGCAAGAACATCGCCGGCGACCCGGTCATCGCCGATCTGGCGCCGATGCCGCATCTGCTGGTCGCCGGCACCACCGGATCGGGCAAGTCGGTAGGGCTCAACTGCATGATTCTCTCCCTGCTCTACCGCATGGGCCCGGACGAGTGCCGGATGATCATGATCGACCCGAAGATGCTCGAACTCAGCGTCTACGACGACATCCCGCACCTGCTGTCGCCGGTGGTGACCGAACCGGGCAAGGCGATCCGGGCGCTCAAATGGACCGTCGAGCAGATGGAGGAGCGGTATCGCATGATGGCCAGCCTCGGCGTCCGGCAATTGTCGAGCTTCAACCAGAAGGTGCGCGACTCGCGCGCCAAGGGCGCCAAGCTCGGACGGCGGGTGCAGACCGGGTACGATGCCGACACCGGCCAGCCGGTCTATGAGACCGAAGAGCTGGAATATGAGGTGCTGCCGCAGATCGTGGTGATCGTCGACGAGCTGGCCGATCTGATGATGACCGCCGGCAAGGAGGTCGAATTCCTGATCCAGCGGCTGGCGCAGAAGGCGCGCGCGGCCGGCATCCACCTCATCATGGCCACCCAGCGGCCGTCGGTCGACGTCATCACCGGCGTGATCAAGGCCAATCTGCCGACCCGAATCAGCTTCCAGGTGACGAGCAAGATCGATTCGCGCACCATCCTCGGCGAACAGGGCGCCGAACAGCTGCTGGGCAAGGGCGACATGCTGTACATGCCCGGCGGCAAGCAGATTTTGCGCGTCCACGGCCCGTTCGTCAGCGACGACGAGGTGCGCGCGGTCGCCGACCATTGGCGCAAGCAGGGCGTGCCCGATTACAACCAGGCGGTGACCGAGGAGCCCGAGGACGGCGGCTATGCGCTCGACGGCGCCCCTGTCGGCGACGACGACCCCGAGACGCAGATGTACCGCAAGGCGGTGCAGATCGTCGCCGAGAGCCAGAAGGCCTCGACCAGCTACATCCAGCGGCAATTGCGAATCGGCTACAACAGCGCGGCGCGCCTGATCGAGCGGATGGAAAAGGACGGGCTGGTCGGCGCCCCCGACCACGTCGGCCGCCGCGAAGTGCTGATCGACATGGACGGCCACCCGATCTGAACCGGCGGGAACCCAAAGGTTCAGGGGGCATTCAATGCGCGAGCGCGATTCCGTGCCACGAACCTTTCTTCGGAGATTTGACACGATGACTTTCCCGACCCTTGCCGCGCGCCTGGCGGCGCCGCTGGCGATCGTCGCCCTTGCTGCCCCGGCGGCGGCTCAGTCGAGCGACCTCGCCAAGGTCGAGGCGCACCTCAATTCGGCGCAGTCGATGACCGCCAATTTCGTCCAGACCGACGCCAAGGGCCGCCAGCTGTCCGGTACGCTGTCGCTCAAGCGGCCGGGGCGGATCCGCTTCGAATATGGCCGCGGCGCCAACATGCTGCTGGTCGGCAACGGCAAGACGCTGACCTTCGTCGACTATGAAGTGAACCAGAAGTCGAGCTGGGCGATCTCCAAATCGCCGCTGTCGGTGCTGCTGTCGGGCAATCCCGACCTCGACCGCATCGCCAAGGTCGTGCCGAACGGCGACCCGCGCGTGCTGATCGTGCGGGCGCGCGATGCCCGCCGGCCAGAGTTCGGGACGCTGGTGCTGGGCTTCATCCGCTCGCCCGCCGCGCCCGGCGGACTGCTGCTGCAGGGCTGGACGGCGATCGACGCGCAGAACAAGAGGACCAAGGTGACGCTGACCAACCAGCGCTACAATGTCGCCGTTCCGGAGAGCGCGTTCACCTACAAGGAACCGCGCAAGCCGTGAGCCGCAAAGGGTTATTTCGGTAGCGATCGGCAACCATTCATCGCCGGGTCAGGCTCGCTTCGCTATCCGGACCGTGATCGTCGCGCATTGCTTGGGGTTTCCCCCTGTTACCCGGGCAGCGGCGATCACCTTGCGTGATTGACGCTTGGTCGGCCCTCGCTCCAATGCCCCCGGAGCGGGGGCCTTTTGGTTTTTACGGCTGGTCCTGACGGCGGCCCAACATCCGAGCGGCTGGATTGCTTCGCTCCGCTCGCAATGACGGGAGGGTTTCGGCTAGAGCGCCAGCGTGACCCGTCTCAAGATCGCCAGCTGGAACATCAATTCGGTGCGCGCCCGAGCGCCGATCATCGCGCAGCTGATCGCCGACGAGCAGCCCGATATCCTGTGCCTCCAGGAGACCAAGGCCGAGGACCATGTGTTTCCGGCCGAGCTGTTCCACGGGCTCGGCTACACCCACCGCAAGCTCAACGGCCAGCGCATGCACCACGGCGTGGCGATCCTGTCGCGGCTGCCGCTGCACGACGAGGGGCGGCACGACTGGCAGGACAATGGCGAGGCGCGGCACATCGGCGCCCGGCTCGACTGCGGGATCCGCATCGAGAACGTCTATGTGCCGGCGGGCGGCGACACGCCGGACCGCACGCTCAACCCCAAGTTCGGCCAGAAGCTCGACTTCATCGAGCGCATGACGCGCTGGTCCGAGGGACTTCGCGAGCCGACCCTGATCGTCGGCGACTTCAACGTCGCGCCGCTGGAATGCGACGTGTGGAGCCACAAGGCGCTGCTCGACGTGGTCAGCCATACGCCGGTCGAGGTCGCGGCGCTGGGGCGGCTTCAGGCGGCGCACGAGTGGGTCGATCTCGGCCGCCATTTCATCCCCGCGCCCGAGCGCAACTTCACCTGGTGGAGCTATCGCTCGCTCGACTTCACCAAGAACGACCGCGGGCGGCGGCTGGACCATATGTGGTGCAGCCCGGGCCTTGCGCCGCAGGCGAGCGCGCACCGCGTGCTCGAGCCGTGCCGAAGCTGGCAGCGGCCGAGCGACCATGTGCCGCTGGTGGTGGAATTCGAGCTGTGAGCGGGAGTGCGCTGGAGCGCGCGATCGCGGCGCTGCGCGGCGGGCTGGCGGTGCGGGTCGGCGCGTTGGTGGTGCGCTCGGTCGAGACCGGGCGGGTCGAGGCCGCGGCCGATGTGCTGGTCAGCGGCGAGCGGGCGGCGGCGTTGGGGCTCGGCAACCAGATCGCGGTCGACGGCAGCGCGCCGACGGTGATCGCGCGGGCCGAGTGGCTGGACGCGGAGGCGGTGCGCGCGATCGTCGACCCGAGCCGCGATTTCGACCGGTTTTTGGGCGGCCCGCTGGAGACGAAGGCGGTGGGCGATGCCGAAAGCGCTCGGGCGGCGCTCAGGCTGGCGCGGCTGGCGGGGCTGCTTCCGGCGCTCTGGATCGAGGTGGGCGCGGCGGACGCGGAAGTCATGCCAGACGACATTCTGACCGGGGCTAGGGTGACCGTCGCCGTGCGTGCGCGGCTGCCGCTCGAGGAAATCGGCGAGGCGCAGATCGTCGCCTTTCGCGAGGACGGCACGGGCGCGGAGCATGTCGCGCTGGTGATCGGCGCGTGGGGCGAGGCGCCGCCGCTGGTGCGGCTGCACAGCGAGTGTCTGACCGGAGACGTGTTCGGCAGCCTCAAATGCGACTGCGGGCCGCAATTGCGCGAGGCGCTGCGGATGATCGCGGCGGCGGGCGGCGGAGTGCTGCTCTATTTGCGCCAGGAGGGGCGCGGGATCGGGCTGGTCAACAAGATCCGCGCCTATGCGCTGCAGGACCGCGGGCTCGACACGGTCGATGCCAACCGCCGGCTGGGGTTCGCCGACGACGAGCGCGATCATGGCGTGGCGGCGGCGATGCTGCGGGCGCTGAAGATCGACGCGGTGCGGCTGCTGACCAACAACCCGGCCAAGGTCGCGGGATTGGAGGCGGCGGGGGTGGCGGTGGTCGAGCGGGTCGGCCACCATATGCCGGTCAATCCGCACAACGCCGATTATGTCGCGACCAAACGGGCGCGCAGCGGGCACCTCGATTAGTCGTCGAACAGCGCGCTGCCGACTCGCACGTGGGTCGCGCCGAGCATCACCGCGGTCTCGAAATCGCCGCTCATGCCCATGCTGAGGCCGCTGACGCCATGACGCCGCGCGAGCTTGGCGAGGAGCGCGAAATAAGGACCGGCCTGATGGCCGTCGGGCGGGATCGCCATCAGTCCGGAGAGCGGGAGGCCGGCGGCGCGGACCTGGTTGAGGAACTCTGGCAGCGCGTCGATCTCAACTCCGCCCTTTTGCGGCTCGGCGCCGATGTTGACCTGGACGAAGCAGCCGGGCGGATCGGGGATGGCGGCGAGGGCGTCGAGCAGGCTTGGGCGGTCGAGCGAGTGGATCGAGTCGAAGAGGTCGGCCGCCTGCGCCGCCTTGTTGGACTGCAGGCGGCCGATCATGTGCAGCCGGATGCCGGGGTGGCGGGCCTTGAGCGCGGGCCATTTGTCGGCCGCTTCCTGCACCCGATTCTCGCCGAAATCGCGCTGGCCGGCGGCGATCAGGGCTTCGATTTCGGCTGGCGAGCGGGTCTTGGTGACGGCGATGAGGGTGATTTCGGCCGGGTCGCGCTGGGCGAGGGCTGCGGCGCGGGCGATGCGGGCGCGGATTTCGGATAGGCGGTCGGCGGGGGGCATGGAAGCGCTATAGGCGGGCCGTCATGCGAGTAAATCGCATGACGTCGATCAGGTTCCCCCGGATCAGGTCCGGGGGACCTGTCGGCCGGCATGCGCCAGCTCTACGCGCTGCTCCGGCGACGCTGGCGCGCCGGCGTCGCCGCGCTCGGCGGCTTTGCTAAAACTTAAACGCTGTCCCGACGTAGACCGCTTGGCTGTCGCGGCGGTCGTCGCGCAGGGCGGCGTCGCGGTCGCGGTCGACGCGGTAGCGGACCCCGCCGGTGACGGCGATGTTGCGGGTCAGCGAGTAAGCGCCGCCGACGTCGAGCGCGTAGGTCCGCTCGGTGCCCAGCGCCGGCGAGCGGGTCGCGTCGCTGCGCTCGGCCAGCGCCGAGACCCGGCCGGTGACCTTCTTGCCGAGCGAGTAATTGACCCCGACCACGGCCGATTCCTTGCCGCCGAGCGCGATTGCCGGGCTGGCGGTCTTGGCGATATCGCCGGTGACCGCGAAGCGGCGCCAGCCGACCGCGACGCCGAGATTGTAGCTGGCCTGGGTCAGCGCGGTGACCGCCGGAGTCGAATCGGTCGAGCGAGCGGCGAGCGCTGGCGCCTTAGCGCGGATCGCGACCCGGACCTGCGACGGGCGGCCCTTAGGAGCAGCGGGAGTGAACTTGAAATCGCTCGCCGCCGAACCGCGTGCGGCAAGCGCCGCGGCAAGCCGGGGATCGGTCGACGCGGGGGTGAAGCCGCTGACGCTGTCGAAGCTGATCGACACCGGCGGCGGGCGGCGTTCGGGCTTGGCGATGGCGACCGCCGGCAGGGCGAGCGCGGTCGCGACCAGCGCGGCCCCGGCCCAAGTCCCCAGCGATTTGCCCCTGTGACGCACCCAGACGACTCCTTCGTTCATGGGATATAGCGATTCCCGACCGATGGTTCCAAGGGGCGCGGACGATTCCCCCGCACCCTGTGGCCCCGGCACCACATAAACTGTCCCACAGATGAACAGCGCCTTGCCGCTTGCGGGCGCTGGACGCCCGACTATAACCGGCGCGAAATCGCCCTTACAGTCAGGAAATTGCGCATGACCCGCCTCCCCCATAGCCTGCTCGTGGTGCTCGCACTGGCGCCGGTCGCAAGCGCCTGCTCGACCAACCGCGAGGCGCCGGTGACGCTCGCCCCGGCGCGCATGACCAGCATCGGGGTCAACGCCTATCTGTGGCGCGCGGCGGTCGACACCGTCTCGTTCGCGCCGTTGCTGCAGGCCGACGCCAACAGCGGGGTGATCATCACCGACTGGTACGCCAGCCCGACCAACCCCGGCGAGCGGATCAAGCTCACCGTCTCGATCCTCGACCAGGAACTGCGCGCCGACGCGCTGCGAGTCGCCGCCAGCCGCCAGATCAACCAGGGCGGGACCTGGGTCGACGCGCCGGTCGCCGCGGCCACCGTCCAGAAGCTGGAAGACATCATCCTGACCCGCGCCCGCGACCTGCGCCGCACGACCATCGGCGGCTAGGCTCGCGGCGGTTTCCATTTTGCGCGCGCCCGTGCTTTAGGGCGCGGCGATGAGCGACCGTTTCGATCCCGCCCAAACCGACCCGCGCTGGCAGCAGCGCTGGGCGCAGGCCGACAGCTTCCGCGCCGACAGCAATAGCGCCAAGCCGAAGAGCTACGTGCTCGAGATGTTCCCCTATCCCTCGGGGCGCATCCACATGGGGCATGTGCGCAATTATGCGATGGGCGACGTGCTCGCCCGCTATCGCCGGATGCAGGGCCACGAAGTGCTCCACCCGATGGGCTGGGACGCCTTCGGGATGCCGGCCGAGAATGCCGCGATCGAGCAACAAGTCCACCCGGGCGCGTGGACCCGGCAGAACATTGCGACGATGCGCGGCCAATTGCAGCGGCTCGGCCTGGCGATCGACTGGAGCCGCGAGCTGGCGACCTGCGAGCCCGACTATTACGGCCACGAGCAGGCGCTGTTCCTCGATTTGCTCGAGGCCGGGCTGGTCTATCGCAAGGAAAGCGAGGTCAATTGGGACCCGGTCGACATGACTGTGCTCGCCAATGAGCAGGTGATCGACGGCAAGGGCTGGCGCTCCGGAGCGCCGGTGACGCGCAAGAAATTGAACCAGTGGTTCCTCAAGATCACCGACTTCGCCGAGGAGCTGCTCGCCGGACTCGAGACGCTCGACCAGTGGCCCGACAAGGTGCGGCTGATGCAGGCCAATTGGATCGGGCGCAGCGAGGGGCTGCAATTCTGCTTCCGGCTGGCCGATAGCCCGCCGGGCGGCGGTTGCGACATCGAGGTGTTCACCACCCGCCCCGACACCATTTTCGGCGCCAGCTTCGTCGCCATTTCGCCCGGCCATCCGCTGGCCGAGGCGCTCGCCGCCGAGCGGCCCGAGATCGCCGAATTCATCGCCGAGTGCGCCAAGGGCGGGACCACCGCGGCGGAGATCGAGACTGCCGAGAAGCGCGGGCTGGCGACCGGGCTTGAGGTCGTCCACCCGCTCGATCCGAGTTGGCGCCTGCCGGTGTGGATCGCCAATTTCGTGCTGGTCGACTACGGGACCGGAGCGCTGTTCGGGGTGCCCGCGCACGACGCCCGCGACTTCGAATTCGCGACCAAATACAAGCTCCCGATCCGCCGCGTCGTCGCGGCTAATGCCGAGGCGGCGGGCGAGCCGGTGGTCGAGGCGGAAACCGGCGCGGGGATCGCGGTCAATTCGCAATTCCTCGACGGCATGACCAGCGCCGCGGCGAGCGCCGAGGTGGTGAAGCGCGCCGAGGCGGCGGGCTGGGGCAGCGGCAAGGTCCAGTACCGGCTGCGCGACTGGGGCGTGTCACGCCAGCGCTATTGGGGAACGCCGATCCCGATCATCCATTGCGCGGCGTGCGGGCCGGTGCCGCTGCCGCGCGATCAGCTGCCGCTGGTGCTGCCCGAGGACGTCGCGTTCGACCGGCCGGGCAATCCGCTCGACCGTCACCCGAGCTGGAGCAAGGTCGATTGCCCGAAGTGCGGCGCAGTGGCGCGGCGCGAGACCGACACGCTCGACACCTTCGTCGATTCCTCCTGGTATTTCATCCGCTTCGCCAGCCAGCCGGGCGACTCGCCGTTCGACCGCGCCGAGGCCGAGCAATGGCTCCCGGTCGGCCAATATATCGGCGGGGTCGAGCATGCGATCCTGCACCTGCTCTACGCCCGCTTCTGGACCCGCGCGCTGCAGCGGATCGGCCGGATCGGATTCGCCGAGCCGTTCGCCGGCCTGTTCACCCAAGGCATGGTGACCCACGAGACCTATCAGACTCGCGAGACGGTGAAATTGAAGCCGAACGAAGAAAGCTTTTTTCAGAGTCCGACTGCGATTGAGTTGAACTGGGTTTCACCCGACGACGTCGAGAAAGTCGGCAATAAGGCCATACAACGGACCACGGGTTTCGAGGTGCACGTCGGCCGCGTCGAGAAGATGTCCAAGTCGAAGAAGAATGTCGTCGACCCGGACGCGATCATCGACCGCTATGGCGCCGACGCGGTGCGCTGGTTCATGCTCAGCGATTCGCCGCCCGAGCGCGACCTCGAATGGTCGATCGGCGGGATCGAGGGCGCGGCGCGCTTCGTCCAGCGGGTGTGGCGGCTGGCGCGGCAGCCGGTTGCCGGCTCGGGCGACGACCGCGATCTCGAGCGGCGGCTGCACCGGACCATCGCCGCGGTCGGCGAGGCGATCGACGGGCTTCAGTTCAACAAGGCGGTGGCGAGCATCTACGAGCTGACCAGCGCGATCGAGAAAGCGGCGCCATCGGCGATTCGCGATACGGCGATCCGAACGCTGCTGCTGCTGGTCGCGCCGATGGCCCCGCACCTTGCTGAGGAAGCGTGGGCGGCGCGCGGCGAAAGCGGCCTCATCGCCGACGCCGATTGGCCGGCGCACGAGGCAGCGCTGCTGGTCGACGACGAGGTTACGCTGGCGATCCAGGTCAACGGCAAGCTGCGCGACACGCTCGCCGCGCCGCGCGGGCTCGACCGGGCGGCGGCCGAAGCGCTGGCGCTGGCCTCACCCAAGGTCCAGGCGCAGCTTGGCGGGGCGACCCCGCGCAAGGTGATTGTGGTTCCCGACCGACTGGTCAATATCGTCGCATGATGCGCGCTGCTGTCCTCGCTTTGTCGCTGCTGCTGGCCGGCTGCGGCCTTCGCCCGCTCTACGGCGGCGGGGAGAGCGGCGCAGTTGCGGCGGGGCTCCATTCGGTCGCGGTCGAGCCGATCCCGGGCCGCGCCGGCTGGCTGGTGCGCAAGGAATTGGTGTCGCGGCTGAGCCACGGCGACGTCGCCACCCCGCGCTACCGGCTCGAGGTCGAGCTTGACGACAATATCACCGGCTTCGGAATCCGCGGCGACCGCGCCGCGACCCGCGAGCGGCGGACGCTGCGCGCGCGCTACCGGCTGGTCGACACCGCGACCGGGCTGACCGTGCTCGACGCCACCGCCGGGTCCGACGCGGGGATCGACGTCGTCTCTTCGCAATATGCCACGGTCGCCGCCGAGCAGAGCGCGCTCGAGCGTCTGTCGGGCGTGGTCGCGGACCAGATCGTCGGGCGGCTGGCGATGTTCATGACCAACCGCCCGGCGGCGCGATGATCGTCAAGCCGGCGGCGGTTGGGGCGAAGCTCGACCGGCCCGACCTGGCGATCCGCTTCTATCTGTTCCACGGGCCCGACGAGTCGGGATCGCGGGCGCTCGGCGCGCGGCTGCTGGCGGCGCTCGGGGCGGACAAGTTCGCGCTCGCCGCAAGCGCGGTGAAGGAGGATCCGGCCAGCCTGCCCGACGAGGCGAGCGCGATGGCGCTGTTCGGCGGGCCGCGCGCGATCTGGATCGAGCCGGCCGGCGACGAGATCGCGCCCGGAGTCGCCGCCTTGCTCGATGCCGCGGTGACCGAAAGCGTGGTGGTGGCGATCGCGGGGACGCTGAAGAAGACCGGCGCCTTGCTCAAGCTGGCCGATGCCCATGCCGCGGCGCTGTCGAGCGCGTCCTATGCGCCCGAGGGCGGCAATGCGGTTCGGCTGGTGCTCGAACTGGCGCGGGCCGAGGGGCTGGCGGCCAACCGCGCGGTAGCCGAGCGGGTCGCCGACGAGGCCGGGGGCAATGGGGCGGTGATCGCTTCGGAACTGGCGAAGTTCGCCCTATATCTCGACTCGACTCCGGAGCGGCCGCGGACACTGACCCACGAGGTGGTCGATGCGCTCGGCTGCGGCGGGGAGGGCGACGTGCAAAGGCTCGGCGACCTCGCGCTCGACGGCGACCTGGCGGCGCTGCTCGAGGAGATCGACCGCTCGGGGCTGGCCGCCAAGGACGGCGTCAGCGTGCTGCGCGCGCTGCAGCGGCGGCTGCTGGCGGTGATCCCGCTCCGTGCGCGGATCGCGGAGGGCGAGCGGTCGGCCGCCGTCATGGCGTCAGCCGGGCGAGCGATCTTCTGGAAGGAGAAGGAGCTGGTGGAGCGGATGCTGCGGACCTGGCCGCCGGAGCGGCTGGCGCGGCTGGTCGAGCGGACTGCCGAGATCGAGCGGGCGCTGATGCTGAGCGATGCGCCGGAGGTGGCATCGATCGGCGAGCATCTGGTGACGGTGGCGCGGGTGGCGCAGCGGGCGCGCTAAGGACGCAAGGCAGCGGCGCGGAGTAAATCCGCGCCGTCGATCCACACGGTCGAGGACCGGTGGTCGGCCGGCATCCGCTCTCTTCGCGTAAGACGCCGATTGCTGCGCAATCCGCGCCTTGCGCTCGGGCGCTAGATGCTTTCCCCGCTCAGCCGCTGGCAGATCATGTCGAGCTGGTCGAGCGAGGAGTAGGCGAGGGTCACGCTGCCGCCCTTGCCGCTGTGCTTCACCTGGACCTTGAGGCCGAGCATGTCGCCGAGCTGGCGCTCGAGCGCGGCGAGATCGGCGTCGGCGGAGCCCCGGCCCGCGCGCTCGGCGGCGCGGCTGCTGTCGCGGCCGGCGCCGGGCTTGACCTGCTTGGCCAATGCCTCGGCCTGGCGCACGCTGAGCCCGCCGGCGACCACCTGCTCGGCGACGGCGGCCGGATCCTCGGCGCCGAGCACGGCGCGCGCATGGCCCATACTGAGATCGCCTCGCAATAGCATTTGGCGCACACTGTCGGGAAGATTCAGCAATCTCAAGAGGTTAGCGACGTGGCTGCGCGACTTGCCGACCAATTTGGCGACTGCATCCTGGCCGTGGCCGTGGCGCTCGATCAGCGCCTGATAGCCTTCAGCCTCCTCGATCGCGTTCAAGTCCTGGCGCTGCACGTTCTCGATCAACGCCAGCTCGGCGCGGGTCGAATCGCCGTCCTCGCGCACCAATGCGGGGATGGAATGAAGCTGCGCCCGCTGTGCCGCCCGCCAGCGGCGCTCCCCGGCGATGATCTCGAATTCGTCGCCGACGGCGCGGACGAGGATCGGCTGGAGGATGCCGTGCGCCGCCACCGACTCGGCGAGCTCGGCCAGGCTGGCCTCGTCGAACGCCTTGCGCGGCTGGTCCGGATTGGGGCGCACGCTGGCGGTGGCGACCATGCGCACGCCGTCGCGGCGCTGTTCGGTCGCGGCGCGATCATTTGGCTCGCCGAGCAGGGCGCTGAGCCCGCGCCCGAGCCCGTGCTTGCGGGGATTGTCGCTCATGCCGCCTCCATTTCACTGAGGCGTGCCAGCCGCCCCATGACTTCGCGCGCCAGCCGCACATAGGCCTCCGAGCCGGGACAGCGCAGATCGTAGATCAGCGCCGGCAAGCCGTGGCTCGGCGCTTCGGACAGGCGCACGTTGCGCGGGACGATGGTTTCGAACACCACGCCGCCAAGGCAGGCGCGAACGTCCTCCGCGACCTGCTGCGACAGGTTGTTGCGGCGGTCGAACATGGTCAGCACGACGCCGAGGATCTCAAGGCCCGGATTCATGCCCTGGCGCACGCGCTCGACCGTTCCGAGCAATTGCGACAGTCCCTCGAGCGCGAAGAATTCGGATTGCAGCGGGATAAGCAGCTGCTGGGCCGCGGCGAGGGCGTTGAGGGTCAGCAGGCCGAGCGAAGGCGGGCAATCGACCAGGCAGACATCCCACCGGCCCGCGGCGGCGGCAAGGGCGTCGCCGAGCCGTCCCGTCCGGTTGGGCAGGTCGACCAGCTCGATCTCGGCGCCCGACAGGTCGACCGTCGCCGGCACCAGGTCGAGCCGCGGCACCCGGGTCGCGACCGCCGCTTCGGCGAGCGAGGCGGCGCCGATCAGCACGTCGTAGCTGGAGCGCTCGCGCTGGTCGCGCCCGACACCGACTCCGGTCGAGGCGTTGCCCTGGGGATCGAGATCGACCAGCAGCACGCGCCGGCCGATCGCGGCGAGCGCGGTGGCGAGGTTGATCGCCGTCGTGGTCTTGCCGACCCCGCCCTTCTGGTTGGCGACCGCGATGCAGATCATGCTCGTCCCCTCCGGCGGACGCCCTCGGCGACGATGATCGCCGCGTCGGGCGCGGTGCGGCTGGCAACCAGCCGGAACTCACCCTGCCACGTGCGTTGGACTTGCTCCAGTTCGGATTGCGCGCCGCGCCCTTTCATCAACAGAAACTTGGTATCTTCGTGGGCCAGATGCAGCGACATGGCGAGCAACGCGCCGGCGTCGGCAACTGCGCGGGCGGTGATGACGTCAAACCGGCCGGTGGCATTCTGCGCCTTGCCGCAGAAAACCTCCGCGTTGTCCAGACTTAGCTCAGAAATGACGCTCATGAGGAAGTCGGCGCGCTTGCGACGGGGCTCGATGAGCAGGATCGGGTCCTTGTTCACGATGGCGAGCACGATACCTGGCAGGCCGGCGCCCGACCCGATATCGGCCCAACGCGAGCCGGCGGCGGCGAGGGGGGCAAGTTGGGCGCTGTCCGCAATGTGGCGTGACCAAACATCCTCTATCGTCGACGAAGCAATGAGGTTCTGCGAGCGCGATTCCTCGAGGAGAAGGTCTACGTAGCGCTCAAGTTGATCGCATGTTTCACGTGAAACACCGTCGATAACGTTCATGCGGCGAGGCGGCTGAGGCCAACGTGCAGAGCGGCTAAGGCAGCTGGCGTGATGCCGGCGATCCGCGAGGCCTGGTCGATCGTTTCGGGCCGCGCAGACGCCAATCGCTCGATGGATTCGTTCGACAAACCAGGAATCTGAGCAAAGTCGAACGAGGGTGGAATGACCGTCTTCCGGTCGCGGTCGATCGCCAGCCACTCGCGCCGTTGCCGCTCGAGGTAGGGGGCGTAGAGGGCGTCGGCGCGGCCTTCCTCGGTTTCAGCGAAGGCCGACGTACCGCGATAAGCAAGGTGCTCTACGATGGTCGTTCGGCGATCGGCCGACACGCAGTTCGCAGCGAGCGCGTTCGCCCCGAGCCGCGTGGTGGCATTGTCGGCGCGTAGGGCGAGGCGGTATTCGGCGCGCGCGGTCATCATGCGATAGGGCTCGCTCACGCCCTGCAGCGTTAGGTCGTCGATCATCACACCGATATAGGAGGTGCGCCGGTCGAACCGCACCGGCTGGAGATCGCAGGCGAAGGCGGCAGCGTTGAGCCCCGCGGCGAGGCCCTGCGCCGCGGCCTCCTCATATCCGGTTGTCCCATTGATCTGTCCGCACAAGTAGAGGCCGGCGAGATCGCGATGCGCTAACGTGGAGTCCAAGCGGCGCGAGTCCGCATACTCATATTCGACCGCATATCCTGGACGGACGATCCGGGCGCGTTCGAGACCGGAGATGGTGCGAACGAAGCGCTCCTGGACATCGGCCGGAAGCGAGGTGCTGATGCCGTTGGGATAGACCAGTTCGGACGCCAGTCCCTCGGGCTCGAGGAAAATCTGGTGGCCGTCGCGGTCGCCGAAGCGGCGCACCTTGTCCTCGATCGAGGGGCAATAACGCGGCCCGCGACCCCCGATCATCCCGGCGAACAGCGGCGAGCGATCGCCCGCAGCGCGGATGATGTCGTGGGTCTTCTCGCTGGTGCGCGTGATAGCGCAGGCGAGCTGGGGCAGCGCGCGGTCGGCGGGCATTGCCGACATGGTCCACAACTCGCGGTCGCTCGGCTGCCGCGTCGTGCGCGACCAGTCGATGGCGCGACCGTCGAGCCGCGGCGGAGTTCCGGTCTTGAGGCGACCCTGGGCCAACCCCAGCTCGCGCATTTGCGCCGCCAGTCGCACCGACGCCCGATCGCCCGAGCGGCCGCCGGCGACTTGGTCGAGCCCGCAAAACAGTCGTGCATCGAGGAAGGTGCCGGTGGCGATCACGAGTGCGCGGCAGTCGAGCCGCCGGTCATCGGCCATCACGCCCGTAACCGCGCCGGACTCAGTCAGGATCTCGGTCGCCTCGCCTTCAAGGACGACCACACCGGAGCGGTCGACCAGGCTATCGATCGCTTGCTTGTATAGTGTCCGATCAGCCTGGACGCGTGGGCCGTGGACGGCGCTGCCTTTGCTGCGGTTGAGCATGCGGCGGTGGATTGCGGCGGCGTCCGCTGCGCGGGCCATCAGTCCGTCGAACACGTCCAGCTCGCGCACAAGATGGCCCTTGCCGACCCCACCAATCGACGGGTTGCAGCTCATTTGCCCGAGATCGCGCCGCGCAAAGGTCACCAGGGCGACGCGCGCGCCACGGCGGGCGGCTGCGCTAGCCGCTTCACACCCGGCATGCCCTCCACCGATGACAATTACGTCAAACATCCCTGCCGCTTAGCGCAATCGCCTGCGGCACGCAAAATCGCGATGTTTCACGTGAAACATCACTTTCCGAGGCAAAACCGCCCGAACAGCGCCTCTAAAACGGACTCGACATCAGCCGCTCCAATGACCCGGTCGAGGCCGCGTCGGGCCGCTGCTAGATTGTGCGCCAGGACCGCGATGTCGGTCGCCATCGCCGCAGCAGAAAGACCGGCCGCTGCATCGTCGAGGCAGGTTGCCTGCCGTTCATTTAAGGCCGGCGTCGAAAGATCGGGCAACAGGCTCCGCGCTTCTGCAGCGATGCAGCTCCAGAGCTCGGCCAAGCCCGTTCCGTCCCTTGCCGAGACCGCCAACGTTTTCGGGGGTGCGTGACGCCGCCCGGGCAGATCGCAGCGCGGGTGGAGCAGAATCACGCGCCCACTCGGCGCGTCGGACGGCGGACCGAGCCACAGGATCACGTCGGCCCGCGCCAGTTCCTGCTGGGCGCGGGCGATGCCGATTTGCTCGACCCGGTCGCCGCTGTTGCGCAGGCCGGCGGTGTCGACCAGCACCAGCGGCAATCCGTCGAGCGCCAGCGGGACTTCGATGACGTCACGCGTCGTCCCTGCGACGTCCGTAACGATGGCTCGGTCGTCTCCAGACAAAGCATTGATAAGACTGGACTTTCCGGCATTGGGTGGCCCAGCGGCAACGATTCGGATGCCGTCCTTGAGCCGCTCGGCGCGCGGCTGCGCCAGCCACGCTTGAATCTCCGCCCCCACAGTGCCCGCCGATTCCCGCAACTCGGCCTCGTCAACCGCGGTCTCGTCCTCGTCGCCGACATAGTCAATCGCCGCCTCGGCCCGCGCCGACAAAGCGACGACCGCCTCGCGCCACGACTCGACCTGGCGGCGGACCGCGCCGCCCGCGACCCCCAGCGCCGCCTTGCGCTGCGCCTCGGTCTCGGCTTCGAGCAGGTCGGCCAGTCCCTCGGCCTCGGTCAGGTCGATCCGGCCGTTGGCGAGGGCGCGGCGGGTGAACTCGCCCGGCTCGGCCGGCCGCAGCCCGTCACAGCGCCCCAGCGCCGCCAGAACCGCCGCAACCACCGCCCGCCCGCCGTGGCAGTGCAGCTCGACGACATCCTCGCCAGTGGCGCTCGCAGGGGCCGCGAAATGGACCACCAGCGCGCGGTCGAGTTCGTCGCCGCTCTCCGGATCGGCCAGCCGGCGCAATTCGGCCCGGCGCGACTCGGGCAGCGGCCCGGCCAGCGCCGTCGCCGCGGCCACCGCATGTGGCCCGCTGACACGGATGATGGCGACCGCCGCCGGCGGCCGGCCGCTCGAGAGTGCGAAGATCGTGTCGCCCGACGCGGGCGGCGGGCTCATGCGAACAGGGTGCCGAGGCCCACCTGCGGATCGACCCAGCCGTCGTAGATCATCTTGATCGCGACATAGACGATCACCGCCAGCCCGATGTAGGCGATCCAGCGGTAGCGCTCGATATATTTGGCGATGATGTTGGCGGCAATGCCCATCAGCGCGACCGCGAACACCAGTCCGACGATGAGGATGCCGGGATGGTCGCGCGCCGCGCCGGCCACCGCGAGGACGTTGTCGAGGCTCATGCTGACGTCGGCCACGGCCACCGCCCAGGCCGCGGCGGCGAAGCTCTTGGCGGGCTTGATTCCGCTATGCTCGTCGCCCTGGATCTCGGGCGATCCGCCGCTCACTTCGCCGGTGTGGCGAAGGTCGCGCCACATCTTCCACGATACCCACAAAAGCAGCAGGCCGCCGATCAGGATCAGGCCGATGATCTGCAGCAGCTGGGTCACCAGCAGCGCGAAGATCACGCGCAGCACCAGCGCGGCGACGACGCCGATGAAGATGACCTTCTTGCGCTGGTCGGCGGGGAGGCCCGCGGCGAGCGCGCCAACGACGATGGCGTTGTCGCCGGCCAGCACGAGGTCGATCATCAGCACCTGCATGAAGGCCGCGAAGGCGGCCGGCTCGGTGATGTTCGAGAAGTCCTTGACGATCGACGCCCACATGTCGGCGGGACCGCCAAAGCCGGCGGGGGCCGCATGGGCGGCGGCAAGCAGGAATTCGATCATCGCGTCTCTACACTTTCGCTCGCATTCGGTTCCGGGCGCCAGAGCGGCGGGTCCCGGCGCGTCCGACCGAGCACGCATGAAGCGTGCCCGGTCTCGGGCTCAGCTTACTGATTCATACTCGCGAAGAAGTCCTCGTTGGACTTGGCGTCCTTCATCTTGTCGAGCAGGAACTGCATCGCATCGATGGTGCCCATCTGCATCAGGATCCGGCGCAGCACCCACATCTTGGAGAGAGTCGCCTGGTCGACCAGCAGCTCCTCCTTGCGGGTGCCGGACTTGCCGACGTCGAGCGACGGGAAGATGCGCTTGTCCGAAACCTTGCGGTCGAGCACGATTTCGCTGTTGCCGGTGCCCTTGAACTCCTCGAAGATCACCTCGTCCATCTTCGATCCGGTATCGATCAGCGCGGTGGCGATGATCGACAGACTGCCGCCTTCCTCGATGTTGCGCGCAGCGCCGAAGAAGCGCTTGGGCCGCTGCAGCGCGTTGGCGTCGACGCCGCCGGTCAGCACCTTGCCCGAGCTCGGCACGACGGTGTTGTAGGCGCGGCCGAGACGGGTGATCGAATCGAGCAGGATCACCACGTCCTTCTTGTGCTCGACCAGCCTTTTGGCCTTCTCGATCACCATCTCGGCGACCTGGACGTGGCGCTGTGCGGGCTCGTCGAAGGTCGAGGAGATGACCTCGCCGTTGACCGAGCGCTGCATGTCGGTGACTTCTTCGGGACGCTCGTCGATCAAGAGGACGATCAGGAACACCTCGGGATTGTTGTCGGTGATCGCCCGCGCGATGTTCTGCAGCAGCACCGTCTTGCCGGTGCGTGGCGGGGCGACGATCAGCGCACGCTGGCCCTTGCCGAGCGGCGCGACGATGTCGATCACCCGCGCGCTCTTGTCCTTGATGGTCGGATCGAGCGTGTCGAGGCGAAGCTTCGAATCCGGGTAGAGCGGCGTCAAATTGTCGAAATTGACCCGGTGGCGGACCGCGTCGGGCTCGTCGTAGTTGATCTGGCTGACCTTGGTCAGCGCGAAATAGCGCTCGCCGTCCTTGGGCGCGCGAATCTCGCCCTCGACCGTATCGCCGGTGCGTAGCCCGAATTTGCGGACATGGTTGGGCGCGACATAGATGTCGTCGGGGCCGGCGAGATAATTGGCCTCGGGGCTGCGCAGGAAGCCGAAGCCGTCGTTGAGCACTTCGATCGTGCCCATGCCCATGATCTCGGCGCCGCTTTCCGCGCGCTCTTTCAGGATCGAAAACATGAGGTCCTGCTTGCGCAGGGTCGAAGCGCCCTCGACTCCGAGCTCCTCGGCCATGGCGACGAGGTCCGCGGGGCTTTTCTGCTTGAGGTCCTTGAGATGCATTTGGAGATGACTTTTTGAAGGGCTGGGAACGACCGGCGCGGCAGGACGCAGCGCATTAGGGAGGAGGTCGCCCCGGCAAAGGAAGGAACGGGCCGGCGCGGCCGTTGCCGCGGCCCTAGGTGAAGGGCGCCCGCTTAGTCAATATGGGGAGGGTCGCTCATAAAACCACAACTCCCGGCCTGATGTTTGACGATCGGACGATCCTAAGGTTACGGTGACGGTCTCAAAGTCAAAACTGACAAAAGGGGGGCGGAAATGGATGGAACCGATGACGGGAGCATGGTCGGCTATCAACTGATTGGCGTTGTTGTCGCCGCGATTATCGCGGTGTTGATTGCAAAAGATGCCAACTCAAGAGGTATGAGCGGGATCGGCTGGGGCATTTTCACGTTCTTGCTCTGCATTGTTGCTGTTCCGATCTATTTGGTCGTGAGGAAGCCAGTCATCGATGGACCGGCCTAAGCCGCCTCTTCCTGCCCGGTTGCTGACCTTGCCAATGCTCTGGGTGCTCGCTCACGCCGAGCATAATCCGATTGTTCAAATGGAAGCTCGGCTTGGGCTTTCGCCTGCACCCTTAGAGCGTTTCTTCGGAATACGGGGGCCATTTAGCGGAATGACCGAAGCAGCGTATCAGCTTGCCCACTTCAATGTCGGTGCATCCTTGGTAGCCAATGTGCTGACAATCCCATTTTTGCTAGTCATTGCAATCGCGGTCTGGCGGTGGGAACGACCCGTACTTCGCTCCAAAGGGGATGAGTTGCTGTTCCTTGGAGGAACGATCGCGGCGACCGTTTTAAACAATGTCGTTCCGGCCGCTCTAGCCTGAGGCGAACGAGAATTCCGACCTTTCATCTGGCGTCCGCCAAAGTTCGAACGGTCGGCAATGGCTGTGCAGCCCTTAAAACGGCCGAACGATAACCAAAACGACAATGAGAGCGGCGGCCATTCCCGGAACCTCGTTCATGATGCGCAGCGTGCGGTTCTCGAGCGGTCGGACGCCGTTCGCCAGCTTTCGGCCGTAGCTCGAGATCCAGCCCTGATAGCCGGTCAGCGCGACGACCAGCGCCAGCTTGGCCATGAACCAGCCTTCGCGGAACGCGTCGAGATGGACCGCCAGCGCGAGGCCGAGCAGCCAGGTGATGACCATCGCCGGGAGCAGGATGATGTTGCGCGAGCGGCTCTCGCGCTCGATCCACTGGCGGTCTTCGGCCGAGCCGGGTGCGGCGGCGTGGTGATAGACGTAAAAGCGCGGCACCAGGAACAGGCCAGCCATCCAGAAGATGACGAAGGTGACGTGCGCCGCCTTGACCCACAGATAGGCCGCTCCGAGGAAGCCCGCCATCTCGCTCATGCCCGCGCCCCTTGGCCTTTGACGAATTCGACCAGCTGCTCGACATGGGCGACCGGAGTCTCCTTGCCGATGCCGTGGCCGAGGTTGAAGATGTGCGGGCGGCCGGCGAGGGCGTCAAGGATGCGCTGCGCGGCGTCGGTCAGCGCGGTCCCGCCGGCAAGGATGGCGAGCGGATCGAGATTGCCCTGGACCGGCAGGCCGGCGGGCAGCTCGCGGTCGGCCCAGGCCGGATTGACCGTCTCGTCGAGCCCGATCGCATCGACTCCGGTCTCGCGCGCATAAGCACCGAGCTTGCCGCCGGCGCCCTTGGGGAAGCCGATGATCGGCACGCCCGGATGGCGCTCCTTCAACTGCGCCACGATCCCCGCGGTCGGCGCGATCACCAGCCGCTCGAACTGATCGGGCGACAGGCTTCCGGACCAGCTGTCGAACAATTGCACCGCCTCGACGCCCGCTTCGATCTGACCCGACAGATAGTCGACCGTCACTGCGGCAATCCGCTCAATGATCGCCGCCATCTTGGCTGGGTCGCGATAGGCCAACGTGCGGGCCTCGGCCTGCTCGCGGCTGCCCTGGCCGGCGATCATATAGGTCGCGACCGTCCACGGGCTTCCGGCAAAGCCGAGAAAGGTGGTCTCGGGACTTAGCTCGGCCTTCACCCGCCGCACCGTCTCGTAGATCGGCGTGAGCCGCTCCAGCGCCGGCGTGAGGTCGTCCAGCGCCGCTTCGGCCAGCCGCGGCGCCAGGCGCGGCCCCTCGCCGGCCTCGAACCACAATTTCTGGCCGATCGCGTAGGGCACGATCAGAATGTCGGAAAACAGGATCGCGCCGTCGAACGCAAATCGGCGCAGCGGCTGGAGCGTGACCTCGGCCGCCGCGGCGGGGTCGTAGACCAGTTCGAGGAACCCGCCCTTGTCGGCCCGAAGCGCGCGATATTCGGGCAGATAGCGGCCGGCCTGGCGCATCAGCCACATCGGCGGCGGGTCGCGGCGCTCACCGCGCAGCACGGAAAGGAGGGGCTTGTCGGGCATGTCGCTCATTGGCGGAGGACCGGCCGGACCCCCTTCTTCTTCTTTCTTATGACTCTAAGAATCTAAGGATAGAGATTGATATTGGCCGCTTGGTAGCGGGGCTTAGGCCGCTGTCCCGGCTTTGCCAACAGCCGCGGCCCGCGCGGAATCGCGCAATTCCGGCGAGTCGCCCGGCGCGATTCCCGTTTTCCCCGATTCCCCGCCGTGGGCGCCGGCCTGTGGGCGGAATCGTGGCCGGGCGCCGCGGGGCGAGCGCAAATCGCGGCGCGGCTTTGCCTCCCAGCCTGACCCGGCTACGACTCACCGACTTATCCACAAGGTTGTTCTTCGCTCATGGCGCTCATCCTCGCTTCCGGCAGTGCCATTCGCCACGCGCTCCTCGCCGCCGCCGGGGTCGATCACCGGGTCGCGCCGTCGGCGGTCGACGAGACTCCGATCAAGCTGGCGCATGGCGGCGACGATCCGGCGCTGGCGACTGCGCTGGCCGCGGCCAAGGCACAGGATGTCAGCGCCCGCCTCTCGCAGGATTGGGTCATCGGCGGCGATTCGCTGGTTTCGGTGGACGGCCGCCGATTCGGCAAGCCGCGCGACCGCGACGAGGCGGCCGAGCATCTGCGCGCCTTTTCCGGCCGGGCGATGACCCTCACCAGCGCGGTCGTGCTGGCGAACGGCGGCACGGTCCGCTGGACCCATTGCGACCAGGCGCGGCTTCACGTTCGAACCTTGAGCGAAACATTCATCCACAATTATCTGGAAGCCGAGTGGCCGGCCGTCGGCGCGTGCGTCGGCGTGTTCCGGATGGAGGGCCTCGGCGCGCAATTGTTCGACCGCGTCGAAGGCAGCCATTTCACCATCCTCGGCCTGCCGTTGCTGCCGTTGCTCGGCACGCTGCGCGAGCACGGATTGCTTGAGGCATGAGCGCCGCGCCCTGGGCCGAAGTGATCGGCGATCCGATCGCGCACAGCCGCTCGCCGCAGATCCACCGCTTCTGGCTCGCCGCGCTCGGCCTCCCCGGTGACTATCGCGCCACCCAGGTCACCCGCGCCGAACTCCCCGACTTCATCGCCGGCCGCCGCGCCGAGCCCGGCTGGCGGGGTTGCAACGTCACCATGCCGCTCAAGCTCGACGCCCTGCTGCTGGCCGACTCCGCCTCCGACCGCGCGACCACCGCCGGCGCCGCCAATCTGCTGTTCCTGCGCGACGGCCAGCTGAGCGCCGCCAACACCGATGTCGGCGCCATCGCCCGCCTGCTCGAGCCGCGCCTGCCGGCGACCGATGCCATCACCCTGCTTGGCACCGGCGGCGCCGCGCGCGCGGTGCTGGTCGCGCTGCAATTGCTCGATTTCCACCAGCTGCGGATCCAGTCGCGCGACCTCGCCGAGGCGCGCAAACTGGCGGTGGAGTTCGACACCGCGCTCGGTCCCGCGCAATTCGATTCGCCGATCGTCACCGCCGGCCTGATCAACGCCACCCCGCTTGGCATGACCGGCCACCCGCCGTTCGCGCTCGACCTTGGCGGCCTGCCCGCCGGCGGCTGGGTGATGGACCTCGTCACCGATCCCGATCCGACCGCGCTGCTGACCGACGCCCGCGCCCGCGGCCTCGCCACCATCGACGGCCTCGCGGTGCTGGTCGAGCAGGCGGCCAACGCGTTCGAACTGCTGTTCGGCGCCGAGCCCCCGCGCGACAAGGACTCCGAGCTCATGCTAGCGCTTCGTCCATGAGAAAAATCGCGCTGACCGGCTCGATCGGCATGGGCAAGTCGACCGTCGCCGCGATGTGCGCCGAGGCCGGCATTCCCGTGTTCGACGCTGACGCGGAGGTGCGCACCATGCAGGGCCCGGGCGGCGAGCTGGTCGGAGAGATTGACGCGCTGTTCCCCGGCACCGCGCGCGACGGTGCGATCGACCGCGAGCTGCTGGCCGCGCGCGTACTCCACGACCGCGACGCGCTCGCCGCGCTGGAGCTGCTCGTCCACCCCCGGGTCCGCGACCGGCGCGAGCGGTTCATCGCTGCCAATGCCGCCGCGCCGGCCCTGCTGTTCGACATCCCCTTGCTGTTCGAGACCGGCGGCGAGGGCGACTTCGACACCGTGATCGTCGTCTCGGCGCCGCCCGACGTCCAGCGCCAGCGAGTCCTCGCCCGCCCCGGCATGACCCCCGCCAAATACGACCGAATCCTCGAGCGCCAGCTGCCCGACGCCGACAAGCGCGCGCGCGCCGATTTCGTCATCGATACCGGCGGTTCGCTCGATGAGACCCGCGCCCAGGTGGATCATATCCTCGCTTGCCTCGGACTCCGCGCGGCGCGATAACGCCGCTCATGCGCGAGATCATTTTCGATACCGAGACCACCGGCCTCAGCCCGGCGGGCGGCGACCGCATGGTCGAGATCGGCTGCGTCGAGCTGTTCAACCGGGTCGAGACCGGCCGCACCTTCCATGCCTATTTCAACCCCGGCCGGCCGATGCCGAGCGAGGCCGAGGCGGTGCACGGCCTCAGCGACGTCTTCCTCAGCGACAAGCCGCAGTTCGGCGAGCGCGCCGACGAGCTCATCGACTTCATCGCCGATTCGCCGCTGATCGCGCACAATGCGACGTTCGATTTCGGCTTTTTGAATCACGAGCTCGGCCTGTGCCTGCGCGATCCGGTGTGTCTCAGCCGGATGATCTGCACGCTGGCGATGGCGCGCACCCGCCATCCCGGCGCCAAGCACAGCCTCGACGCCTTGTGCACCCGCTTCGGGGTCGATCGCAGCCAGCGCGTCAAGCACGGCGCCTTGCTCGACGCGCAATTGCTCGCCCAGG
The DNA here is from genome assembly GCF_003499275.1 of Sphingomonas mesophila. GTDB lineage: Bacteria > Pseudomonadota > Alphaproteobacteria > Sphingomonadales > Sphingomonadaceae > Sphingomicrobium > Sphingomicrobium mesophilum. Next base: position 2,006,394 of record NZ_QWDF01000001.1, read on the forward strand.
TCTATGTCGAGCTGACCGGCGGCCGTCAGATCGGGCTCGGCCTGGTCGCCGAGGCTGGCCCGGCGCTTGATCGGCCGCTGGTTCCGGCCGCCGCCGCTCAGCGTCCGGTGCGTGCCCCGCGCCCGCATTCGGCCAGCCCGGCGGAAGACGAACGCCATCGCGGTTTCATCGCCGCCATGGCCAGTCCCTTGTGGGATCGCTACCTCGCCCCGATCTAGCAGCGAGTTAAGCGCACGAAAGGAACAGCATCAGGTGAACGTTCGAGTCGCCGGCCATCAGGTCGAAACGGGAAGCGCACTGCAATCACACGTCACCACGCGGATCACCGCCTTGGCCGACAAATATTTCGGCCGGGAGATCGGCGCCACCGTCACCTTCGGGCGCGGGCCGCACGACGATTTCACCTGCGACATCGTCGCCCCGGTGACCGGCGGGGTGGTGCTCAAGTCGGCCAATCGGGCGGGCGACGCGCACATCGCGTTCGACGGCGCCGCGGACAAGATCGAGCGCCAGCTCAGCCGCTACATGGACCGGCTGCGCGAACATAAGCACAATGGCGCCGACACCTATGTCGAGAACGCCGAATATCGCGTGTTCGAGGCGCCGGCCGAGGTCGCCCCGCCGCCGCAGCATCCGCCGATCGTCGCCGAGACCCGGGTCGACATCCCGACCGCCACGGTCGGCGACGCGGTGATGATGCTCGACCTTCGCAACACCAACGCACTGATGTTCCGCAACGCCGCCAGCGATGCCTTCAACATGGTCTATCGACGAGACGACGGGACCATCGGCTGGGTCGAGCCGCGCGGCGAATGACAGCCTGCCCCGGCAGGAATATTGCGCCACTGTAACACTTACGAAAGTGCGTGCCATGCGCCTGTGCGAGTTCCTCGATTTCGATTCGGTCCGTCCGGCGATGGCGGCCGGCAACAAGCGGCAATTGCTCCAGACCCTGGGCCAGATCGCCGGCCAGCGGCTGGGCTTCGATCCCGCCGCGATCGTCGATTCGCTGGCCGAGCGCGAACGCCTCGGCTCGACCGGCTTCGGCGGCGGGGTGGCGATTCCGCATGGCAAGGTCGCGGGCCTCAAGAACGTCTATGCGATGATGGTGCGTCTCGCCGAGCCGCTCGATTATGCCGCGATCGACGGCGCTCCGGTCGACCTCGTCTTCCTGCTCCTCTCTCCGCCCGATTCCGGCGCGCAGCATCTCAAGGCGCTGGCCGCGGTAAGTCGCGCGGTGCGCAGCGAGGACATCGTCGAGAAATTGCGCGGCGCGCGCAGCCGCGATGCGCTGATCGCGGTGCTGATGGCGCTCGAGGAACGCGATGCGGCCTGAGCCGCCGCGCGCGGCCCTGACCTGACCGATCGCCTGCCCGCAGCGCTTGAAGTCTCGGCGCTGCTGCGCCGGGCCGAGGCGTCGGGCGGGTTCGCCGTGGTGCTTCGTCGCGGCGACCCCGATCGAGGCGCGCTGATCGTCCAGGTCGCTGATCGCGGCGTTGCCATCGCTTTGCTCCAGCGGCGCCTGGCGGATGATTTCACCTACCGCTGGCAGCGATTCGAGGTGCCGGAACGCGGCACGGCGGCCTTTCTCGCCGACCAGTCGAGGATCGATCCGGATTTGTGGGCAATCGAACTGGATATCCCGGATGCGGAACGATTCGTCGCTGAAATGACCGCTTCGCCTTGATTTGTTCACTTCCGGCGGGGGAAAGGGGCGGTGAAACGAGAGCGGGGGGCATCGGTCGCGGCAATTCGGTCCGGCCATGCCACGCAGACGGGGAGTTGAACCGGCGTTGTGTGTGATGCGTGCGTGATGCGCGCCGCAACGTCCGGCATTCGCTCACCGCCCAATGACCAGAGTGAATGAACCTGTCTTTTCGAACCACCTTGACCCTGTTTGCCGCGCTCAGCGCGTCGCAGGTCGCGCCGGCCCAGGTCACCCATGAGGCCGAGCCGCTGATCGCCCAGGGCTCCAACGTCATCCCGGCCGTCGTCGTGCTCCAGCCGATCGCACCGGCCACTGAGACCACTCCCACTTTCACCGACCCGCTCGCCCCCGCGGCCGAGCCGGAAGTTGCGCCCGAGCCGACGCCGGAAGACGAGGACGACGCGCCGACCGTGTCGCGCGCGGCCTCGCTCGAGAGCAAGGTCGCGGCGCTGCGCGGCACCGATCCGGGCAGCCGCGAGCTCGAATGCCTCGCGGTCGGGATCTATTTCGAAGCCAAGAGCGAATCGCTCGCCGGCCAGCTTGCCGTCGGCCACGTCATCGCCGATCGCGCCGCCAGCGGCCGTTTCGCCAGTTCCTATTGCGGCGTGCTGTTCCAGCGCGGCCAGTTCAGCTTTATCCGCGGTAAGAGCTGGCCGGCCGTCGCCCGCTCGGGCCGCCAGTGGCAGAATGCCGTCGCCATCGCCCGAATCGTCGACCAGGACATGCACGAATCGCCGGTCGCCAAGGCGCTGTTCTTCCACGCCAAGCGAGTGTCGCCCGGCTGGCGCCTCAAGCGCGTCGGCAGCGTCGGCAACCACGTCTTCTACCGCTAGATGCGCCGCTTCCCCTCGGGGAAGCCGTCCGCGCAGCTGATTGATGGGGTGAGCTAACCCCTCCGCCACACCGCGCCACCTCCCACAAAGGGGGAGGGGCTACAAATCGTTCCCCTTTTATTCTATTGCTCGGCGATGGCCGCCGCACCGCCGCTCGACAATTGCTTTGCCGATTCGCCGCCGATTGCGGCCGAGGTCGCGCGCGGGGTGACCCGCCTGTTCTGCCGCCGCGACTGGTTTGCGATGTGCGAGGTACCGCTGCCCAACGGCCGCCGCGCCGATCTGATGGCGATCGACCCGAAGGGCCATCTCACCATCGTCGAGATCAAGGTCAGCAAGGCGGACCTGGTCGGCGACATGAAGTGGCGCGACTATCTCGGCTATTGCGACCGCTTTTATTGGGCCGTGCCGCAGGCGCTGTGCGCGATCCTCGACGGCGACCATTTCCTGCCGGCCGATTCGGGGCTGCTGGTGGCCGACCGCTACGACGCCGCGATCCTGCGCGAACCGGCGCTTCGCCCGCTCGCCCCGGCGCGGCGCAAGGCCGAGACATTGAACTTCGCCCGCCGCGCGGCACGGCGGCTGTCGGCGCAGATCGATCCGACGCTTGGCTTCGGCAGCTAGAACTTCAGCTTGGCTGCGCCGGTCGGCTTGACCGTCTCGATCAGCCTGAGCAGTTCGGGGAAGCGGCTTTCGCGCTTGGCGTAGTCGCGCGCGGTATAGCCGACCGCATCGGTCCGCGCCGGGTCGGCGCCCTTTTCCAGGAGCAGTCGAACCATCGCCGGCTGGCGCTGCTGCACCGCCGCGATGAGCGGCGTCGCGCCCAGCCGGTTGGCCTTGTTGAGGTTCGCGCCCTTGTCGAGCAGCCGCTCGACCCCGTCGCTGAAGCCGGCCCGGGCGGCGATGATCAGCGGCGTGTCGCCATCGCGGCCGCCAAGGTTGGGGTCGGCGCCCTTTTGCAGCAGGAAACCGATCCAGTTGAAGCTCCGCAAGCGGGTCACGACGTGGAGCGCGGCATCGCCGTCGCCGCCGCGATAATTGACCGCGCTCGGGCCGGCATTGTCGAGCAACTCGGTCGCCTTGGCGCCGTCGCCTTCGCGCACGGCTTTCAAAAGTTGCGGCCCGGCATAGCCGAAGCCGACCTGGGCCGCAGCCGGAACCGCCAGGCCTAGCGCGATCCCCAGCGCCGCCGCACTCCATCTCGCCGTCATCGCACTTTCCCGCCTCGTCGCGCCGTCACCGGCCTGTTATGGACGGGCATGGCTACACGCCCGCTGAACGAACGAAAACCCTTTTGGGAGAGGCCGTTGGCCGAGCTCGACCGCGGCGAGTGGGAAGCGCTGTGCGACGGCTGCGGGCGCTGCTGCGTGCACAAGCTCGAGGATGAGGAAACCGGCGAGCTCTATCCGACCAATGTCGCGTGCAAGCTGCTTGACCGGCGCAACGGCCAGTGCAGCGACTATGCGCGGCGCAAGGCGCTGGTCGACGATTGCGTCGTGCTCCGCCGCGACCGGCTCGACGAGCTCGAATGGCTGCCGTCGACCTGCGCCTACCGCTTGCGCTCGGCTGGCGAGCCGCTGCCCGACTGGCATTACCTCGTCTCCGGCAGCCGCGAGACGGTTCATCAGGCCGGCCAGTCGACGCGCGGCTGGACGGTCAGCGAAGTCGATGCCGGCGAGCTCGAATGGCATGTGGTCGATCGCCCGCTCTAGCCCGGCCGAAGTGCAGGACGCCGACTGGCCGTGGCCGCTGGTGGTCGCGGTGGACCGCCGCGCGCGCCGGCTCAAGCTGCGTCTCGACACCCGCCGCCGCCGCCTCGTCCTCACTTGCCCGCCGCGCACCAGCCGCCGCGCCGCGCTCAAATGGGCCGCCGACCAGCGCGACTGGGCGAGCGGCGAGATCGCCCGCATTCCTGCCGGTGAACCGTTCGCGCCAGGTGCCGTGATCCCCTTTTGCGGCGGCGAGCTGACCCTCGCCTGGGACCCCGCCGCGCCGCGCAATGCTATCCTATTCAACGGCACGCTGACCTGCGGCGGCCCTCGGGAAAACTTCGAATCAAGAATCCATCGCAGTGTCCGGTCCATCGCCTTGAAGCTGCTGTCTGACGACACTGCCGAGTTCGCCGAGCGGGCCGGGGTCACCGTCACCGCGGTCACCGTCGGCGACGCCGACACGCGCTGGGGCAGCTGCTCGGCGTCCGGCGCGATCCGTTACAATTGGCGGCTGGTCCTCGCGCCGCCTCAGGTTCGCCGCTGGGTCGTCGCGCACGAGGTGGCGCACCGCCGGCACATGAACCATGGCCCGGCATTCAAGGCGCTCGAGGCGCAATTGTTTGAAGGCGACGTGGCGGCGGCGCGCTCAGAGCTGCGCCGGATCGCTCCGCGGCTGAAGGGGATCGGCCGGCTCTGAGCGCGGCTGCGGCTGCTGCTGCTGCGGTGGCGGCGGGCTGTTGAAAATGCGGTCGAGCTCGGTCTGGTCCGGACCGCGCGCCGGGTCGCCGGACGGCGGCAGCGAGCCGGGCGCGAGGGGGTCGGCCGGCTGCGGCCCGATCGGCATGCCGTTCTCGTCGACCAGCGGACCGCCGACCAGATTGGCGTCATAGGGCTGGTCCCACATCTGCTCGTCGGGCTCGAGCTGCCAATCGGGCATCGGCACTTCGGTCTCGAACTTCTCGACCGGCCGCCGCGCCACCGCGACCCGCATGAAGTCGTGAAACGCCCGCGCCGGCGCCGTCCCGCCCTGAAGCCCGCCGACCGGCCGAGCGTCGTCGCGGCCCATCCACACGCCGGTCGTCAGCCCGCTCGAAAAGCCGATGAACCAGCCGTCCTTGTTGCTGCTGGTGGTGCCGGTCTTGCCCGCCACCGGTCGTCCGATCTGGGCTGCTCGCCCGGTGCCACTGAGCACTGCCGACTGGAGCAGGTCGGTCATCCCGGCCGCGACCCACGGCGCGACCAGCACCCGCTCGTCCGACCGTTCGTGGCTATAGAGCAGGCGGCCGTTCGCGGTGACCACCCGGCGGATGGCGTAGGGCATCACGCTGACCCCGCGGTTGGCGACCGAGGCGAAGGCGCGGGTCATGTCGATCAGCCGCACCTCGCTCGAGCCGAGCACCATCGAGGGATAGGTCGAGATGTTCGAACCGATCCCGAAGCGCCGCGCCATGTCGGCGATGGTGCCAAAGCCGAACTGCTCGCCGATCTTGGCGCTGATCGTGTTGATCGAGCGCGAAAAGGCCTCGCGCAGGCTGACCGGGCCGAGGTTGCTGCGGGTCGAATTGCGCGGCCGCCAGCCGTCGATCGTCACCGGCTCGTCGACCACCGTGTCGGTCGGCTTCATGCCGTTCTCGAGTGCGGTCAGATAGACGAACAGCTTGAACGCCGAGCCAGGCTGGCGCTCGGCCTGGGTGGCGCGGTTGTATATCGAGCTGACATAATCGCGGCCGCCGATCATCGCCCGCACCGCGCCGTCGCGGTCGATCGCTACCAGCGCGCCCTGGGCGCCGCGCGGGGCGTTGGCATTGACCGCGCGATTAGCGGCCGACTGCATGCCGGGGTCGAGCGTCGTCCACACATCGATCGGCTCGCTGGTCTCGTCGATCAGCGTGTCGAGCTGCGGCAGCGCCCAGTCGGTGAAATAGCGCACGCTGTTCTGCTTGGGCGCGGGCTGCAGGCGGATCGTCGCGGGGTCGATCCCGGCCACCGCTGAGGACGCGACGAAGCCGTTGTCGACCATCAGCTTGAGCACGACATTGGCGCGGGCGCGGGCGGCCTCGACATCGGCGGTCGGCGAATAGTTTGACGGCGCCTTGACCAGCCCGGCGATGATCGCCGCCTCGCCCAGGCTGAGCGTCTCTGCACCGTGGCCGAAGAACGTTCGGCTGGCAGCGTCGATGCCGTAGGCGCCGCCGCCGAAATAAACTCGGTTAAGGTAGAGCTCGAGGATTTGGTCCTTGCTGAACTTGCGCTCCAGCGCCAGCGCGAGGATCGCCTCCTTGACCTTGCGTCCAAACGAGCGGTCGTTGGTGAGGAAGATGTTGCGCGCCAGCTGCTGGGTGATCGTCGACACGCCGCGCACCTTGTCGTCGCGCTGCAGGCTGACCTTGATTCCGCGCGCGATGCCGATCGGATCGACCCCGGGGTGGAGCCGGAAGCGGCGATCCTCGACCGCGATCATTGCCGTCCGCATAGTCCGCGGGATCTGCTCGTAGGGCAGCCAGCGGCCGAAAGTCGGACCCATCGACACCAGCAGGCTGCCGTCGGCCGCGCGGACCCGGATCATCTGGCCAAGGTCGTCGCGTTGCGCCAGCTCGTCGTAGTCGGGCAGGGAGGCGATCGCCACGCCGACCGCGACGATCAGCGCAACGAGGCCGAGCAACGCCGCGGCCAGCGCATATTTGAGGATCTGCTTCAGCCGTCCGCCGGATGCTGTGGGGGCTGACCTGGCCATGCGCCGTCAAGCGTTAGATTGGTCGCCGGGGCGCGGCAAGCGTCAGCCGCGATCCGCGCCGTCGTCGGGTGTAAAGTCGAGCGCGGCCGAGTTGATGCAATAGCGCAGGCCCCCCGGTCCCGGACCGTCCGGGAACACGTGGCCGAGATGCCCGCCGCAGCGCGCGCAGCGGACTTCGGTACGGACCATGCCGTGGCTGGTGTCGGTGATTTCGGCTACCGCCTCGCCCTTCGCTGGAGCGGTGAAGCTCGGCCAGCCCGACCCGCTGTCGAACTTGCTATCGCTGGCGAACAGTTCCTCGCCGCAACCGGCGCACAGATAGGCGCCGGGCGCCTTGTTGCCGTTGAGCGCGCCGCTCCAAGGCGGCTCGGTCCCGCCCTCGCGCAGGATTCGATACTGCTCGTCGGTCAAGCGCTTGCGCCATTCGGCATCGCTGGTCGGGGTGTCGCTCATGCTGGTCTCGCTGCGCCGCCGGAAGTGAAGCGCGGCTTAACCATGTTTTCACATCCGCCCAATAGGCTCGCCATCATGCCCGGCCCGCGCCTTGCCCTGATCCTGCTTGTCGGAGCGCTTGCCGCGTTTGCCGATCCGCGCGCTGCGGGTGCCCAATGCCGGCTGTGCGAGGCGCCGGATCTCACTGTACCCGAGGGCGCCGAGCGGCCGCCACTCGAGGTGACGATCGACACCGACCTCGATTTCGACCGGTTGCTGCTCGCCACCACCGGCAGCGGCACGGCCCGGCTCGCGCCCGACGGCACTCGGCTGGCGAGCGGCGCGATCGCCTCGATCGGCGGCCGCGCCGTCGTCGCCCGCGTGCTGGTTCACGGGGCGCCAGGCCGAGCCGTCTCGGTCGACCTTCCCGCGCGCGTCGAGATGATCGGCATGAAGGGCGGGATGCTCATCATCGAGCGGTTGATCAGCGACCTGCCGGACGATCCCAAGCTCGATTCGAACGGCGAGCTGGCGTTCCGCATCGGCGGCGAACTGTCGCTGGATGGCGAGGCCGACGGCGAATATCGCGGCAGCCTGCCGGTCGCCGTCGACTACCTCTGAATTGGTGAACGCGGCGGTAACCATAGCTCACAGCAAAGCCGTAAGCGGTTGCGGTTAACAGGGCGGTACGGATGACGGGCCCCAGGGTTCGGCCAGCCGACGATTTGGAACCTGTGGGGAAATGAACATGATCAAGCTTCTCAAGACGACGGCGCTGGTCGCCGCTACCGGCCTCGCCTTCACCGCCACCCCGGCGCTCGCCGCCGACGGCAACCCGGCCACCGCCACCGGCACCGGCAAGGTCCGCATCCTCCAGCCGCTGTCGATCGACGCGACCGGCGGCCTGCTCGACTTCGGCGTGCTCGTGAAGGGCACGACGGTCGTCGCTGCCAACTACTATGACTTCACCGTGAGCACCGCCGGCGCTTTCTCGCCGTGCGATACCAACTGGGCCTGCTCGGCGACCAAGAGCGCCGCCGACTTCACCGTCAGCGGAGCGGCCGGCGAGAGCGTTCAGGTCACCATCGACGACACCGTCGACCTGGATGGCAGCGGCGCCAACGATTATCTCGACGTCGACCTGGTCCTCAGCGGCGACGGCGACAACGACAGCGACGCGACCTACGTGCTGACTGGCGGCTCGGCTGACTTCAGCGTCGGCGGCACGCTGACCGTTCGCGGCGACGTTCCGACCGGCACCTACACTGCGCCGTTCAACGTCTCGGCCGAATATCTGTAAGCCATATCGTCGGCTTCCCCCACGGGGGATCGAAAGGGCGGGGAGGAAACTTCCCACCCTTTTTCGTTGCGCAGCGCCGAATGCTTAACGCGCCGCTAACCATGTTCGCGCGCACTTCTGCAACCATGTCAGGGTTAATGGACCGCTTACCTTAGCGCCGAAGTGGCGCGAATTATCGGGGAAGTGAATCCATGCGCCTCGCTCTTGCCTTCGCCGCGCTCAGCGCCGTTGCCTTCAGCCCGGCCTCGGCCCAGGCCGCCACCGCCACGGCCACCGCCAAGGCGAATGTCCTCAAGCCATTGCAGATGACCGGCGGCGGGACGGTCGACTTCGGCACCATCGTGACGCCCTCGGCGGCGACGTTCAGCGGCACCTTCACGATCGACGCGGCGGCGGCGCAGACCTCGACCTTCTGCGCCAGCGGCTTCGCCTGCAGCGGCACCCGCGCGGCGGCGATGTTCAACCTCCAGGGCTCGAACAACGCCAACATCACGCTCAACGTGCCGACCACCGTCACGCTGACTCTGCAGGGCGCGACCGGCACCCCGCCGACGCTGATCTTCACCACCCGCAACAGCGTGTCGGCGACCAACAGCGGGACCGGCAATTACACCATCCAGCTGCCCAACTCGGGCCAGCCGGGCCGCGATTTCTACGTCGGCGGAAGCGTCACCATCAACCAGAGCACGGCCGGCGGAAGCTACCAGGGGACGTTCACCGTCACTGCCGACTATCAGTAGCGCGTCTACCATTCGGCCGGATCGGGCGTGGCGTCGCTGCCGCGCCCGTTTTCGCGTCTGGGTCCCAGGCGCCTGCGAGGCCGATTATCCGCCCGTTGAGCGAGGATGGTTAGGAGGATGCTAACCATTTTGGACCAAGGTTCTCCCGAACCGCCAAGGGGCGGAGGAGGGGAGAATTTCGTGATGCGCGCATTTCGTTCGCTGGCGCTGGCCGCCGGTCTCATCGCCAGCCTGGCCGTGGCCCCGACCGCGACGGCGGGAGTGGGCGACCTGCTGGTCGCTCCGACCCGGGTCATCCTCAACGGCGGCCGAGGCACCGAGATCATCCTCAAGAACGTCGGCGACGCCACCGCCACCTATCGCGTTTCGGCCGAATTCCGGCGCATGACGCCCGACGGCCGGTTGGCCGCGGTGGCCGAGCCCAATGGCGACGAGAAAGCGGCCGAGGAGATGGTGATCTTTGCGCCGCGCAAGGTTACCTTGCCGCCCGGCGAGCCCCAGTCGATCCGCATCTCGGCGCGCGCGCCGGCCGGCCTCGCCGACGGCGAATACCGCATCCATCTGTTGTTCCGAGCGATCCCCGACCCCAAGCCGGTCGGTCAGCCGGCCCAAAGCTCGACCGTCGCCTTCCAGCTGATCCCGATCTACGGGGTCACCATCCCGGTCATCGTCCGCCTCGGCAAGGTCGAGGCCAAGGCTGCGATCGCCGACGTCCGCCACGTCACCGGCAAGGACGGCGAGGGCGTCTCGCTGACCCTGTCGCGCAGCGGCAACCGCTCGCTGTTCGGCGAAGTCCGCGTGCTCAAGGCCGGGGTCAAGGATCCGGTCGCGATCGCCAAGGGCGTTGCCATCTACCGCGAAATCGACCGGCGCAGCGTCGCCGTGCCCCGCGCGCCGGGCTATTCGGGCGCGCTGAGCGGCCCGGTCACCGTGCAGTTCTACGAGACCACCGACAGCGGCGCCGTGCTCACCGCCGAAACGAGCGCGGTCCTCTAGGGGAGGCGCGGGACGGACCACGCCGATGCGGGTCATCCGCCACTGGTGGAAGGCGCTCGCCGCACTCTTCGTGCTGGTCGGCGCGGGGACGATGACGGTTGCCTCCGCGCCGCCCGGCGACGGCTGGCGCGCGGACCCGGACGAACAATATCTGCTCGACGTCACCCTGCGCCGACTCAAGCTCGGCGAGGGGGTGCGTGCTTATGTGACGCCGTCGGGCCCGTGCCTGGTGTTCGGCGACTTCCTCACCGCACTCGACGTGCCGATGAAGGTCGACCTCTCTGCCGGACGCGCCAGCGGCTGGGCGTTTTCCGAAAAGAACCAGCTGCTTATCGATAAGACGGCAGGTGCGGCGACGATCAATGGCAAACGCGAATCATTTGCAATAAACACCGTCCGCGATACGCCCGAGGGCTGGTGCGTTGACTCCGCGGCGCTTGAAAAATGGTTCGGGCTCAAGCTCGACGCCAAGACCGGCATCTCCCTGCTGGAAGTCGGCAGCGAGGCCAAGCTTCCGGTCGAGCTCGCTGCCGAGCGCCGGCTTCGCGCGGCGCAGCTCAAGCGCAAGGCCTCGATCGACACCGCCGGCCTGCCCCGCGTCCGCCTGCCCTATCGCCTGTGGCGCGCCCCGACGCTGGAATTCATGGTCAGTGCCGGCGCCACCTACAGCGCGTCGAGCGGCGTGAAGCTCGACCGCTCGACCGCGCTCGCCGGGGCCGGCGAAATCGCCGCCATGTCCTACTCCTTTCGTGTCAGCGGTACCGCCAAGCGCGCGATCGATACCGTCCGCGCGCTGATCTACCGCTCGGACCCCGACGCCAACCTGCTTGGCCCGCTACGTGCCACCCATGTCGCCTTGGGCGACGTCGAAGGCGCGCGCAGTGGCCTTGGCGGCACCGGTGCGGTCGGGCGCGGCGCGATCGTCACCAACGAACCGCTGACTCACCGCTCGAGTTTCGACCGCACCAGCTTCTCGGGTGAACTGCCGCCCGGCTGGGACGCCGAGCTCTACCGCAACGACAGCCTCGTCGCCTTCGCCGACGGCGCGACCGGCGACGGCCTCTACCGCTTCGACGATGTCGAACTGCTTTACGGCGAGAATCGCTTCGAGGTCGTGCTCTACGGGCCGCAGGGCCAGGTGCAGCGCCGGGTCGAGAATGTCGGCGTGGGCCAGGACAACGTTCCCAAGGGGCAATTGTGGTATTGGGCCGGGGTTCGCCAACCCAACATGCCGGTGTTGTCCTTCGGCGCCCGCCCGGCGGCCGGCGACGCTCTGGATGCCGAGGCTGCGAGCACGGCGCCCGAAGCCGCGCTCGAGGTCCGCTACGGACTGTCGAAGCGCCTGTCGGTCGGCGCGCTCGTCCGATCGCTCGAGGTGCAGGACGAGCGCGTGACCTATGCCGAAGGCTCAGTGCGCTATTCGATCGGCCGCGCGATCGGCGAGGTTGCTGCCGCGCGCGATACCGCCGGCGGAACCGCGGTGCGCGCACAGATCGCTACGAAGGTCGGCGCGGTCAGCGTCAACGCGGCGACCTTTTGGACCGATCGCTTCGTCGCCGCCGCCGCCGACAATGGCTCGGCGGTGAAGGCCGAGCATCGCCTCGGGCTCAACGTGCCGCTCAAGCTCGGCAAGGCCAGCCTACCGTTGAGCGGCGACGTGCGGCTTAGCGAGCGGATCGACGGCAGCCGCGAGATCGACGCCGCGGCGCGCCTGTCGACCCGCATCGGCCGCTTCAATCTGGCCGGGGAGACCAATATCCGGCGCCAGCTCGGTTCGTCTCCCGACGGCTCGGCACGCGCGGACCGGGTTGATGCCTCGCTGATCGCTTCCGGCTATGTCGGCCGGGTGCGGCTGCGCGGCGGGGCGAGCTGGAAGGTCGAACCGGAACGCCGCTTCGACCGCGCCGAGCTCGCCGCCTTCTGGTCGGCCGGGGATACCACCGATCTCGAGGCCGGAGTCGCCTACACCGCCGACAACCGCCGCCTGCGCGGCCGGGTCGGTTATATTAAGCGGCTCGACGCCTTGTCGTTCGCGGTCACCGGCGAGGCGGCCAGCGACGGCTCGGTCGCAGCCGGAGTCAGCGTCAATTTCGCGATGGACCCGTTCCATGGCGGTTGGCGCCCGACCCGCCAGAAGCTGGCCACCACCGGCCTGGTCAAGGCGCGGGTGTTCGAGGACCTCAACGAGAACGGCCGCCGCGATGCCGATGAGCCGGCCGCCGCCGACGCCTTCGTCACGACCGGCATGAAGCTCGCCGAGCGGCCGACCGGCAAGGACGGCACGGTGCTGGTCGGCGGGCTTGCGCCCTACGTCCCGGTGGCGGTCGGGATCGACCAGTCGAGCCTGGCCAATCCCGCGCTCGCGCCCGCCAAGCCGGCGCAGATCGTCGTCCCGCGCCCCGGAGTCGACGCGACCGTCGACATCGCGCTCGTCGGCGGCGGCTCGGCCGAGGGCTTTGCGGCCAAGGCCGACGGCAGCGACTTTGAGGGGCTGGAATTGCAGCTGGTCACGGCCGATGGCGAGGTCGTCGCGACCGCGATGAGCGACATCGACGGCTATTTCCTGTTCGAGCGCGTGCGCTACGGCAGCTACCGGCTGCGGCTCGCCCCGACAACGGTCAAGGCGATCGGCGCCAGCGCGGATCTTGGCGTGGGGGTAACGATCGACCGCGCGAAACCGCTGGCGCGCATCGGTGCTGTTCGTGTCGGCCGCTCGGGCGATCTCGCCGCAGCTGCACCGCCGGGCGAGGCGGCGAAGTCGTCCGGCACGACTTTGCGCTGATCTGCCAGCTTGCAGAACGATGGGTTCTGCTGGTGCGGTCGAGAAGACTCGAACTTCCACGTCCTTTCGGACACAACGACCTCAACGTTGCGCGTCTACCAGTTCCGCCACGACCGCATCGTGAAAAGCGGCGAGGAACACCCCCACCGCCCTGGCAAGGCGGCGCCTCTAGCAAAGCCCGTGCGCCCACGCAACGGCGCAAAGATCGCTCCATTTTGGGGCAAAGTGTTAAAGGCGGTTAACCTTTTGTGCGGTCCATGCATTCATGGCCGCGATGCTGAGCCTTTTTCTCTCCGCTGCGCTCGGCGCGAGCGCTCCGCAACCGGACAAGTCACGTCCGGCGTGGGTCGGCGCGCGCGCCGAAGCTCGGGTCGCGGTGCGCATCGTCGCCGGGGCGAAGATCGCCGCCGGCGAGAAGCAAAGCCTGGACGTGCCGCCGCTCAGCGATAGCCAAATCCGCACGCCTTCGGGGAACGTCGCCGCCGCGCGGCTGGTCGAATTCCAGTAATCAGCCGCCGGCGCTGACGAGGCGCAGGCGCAGATATTTGCCGCCGTCGGGAACCCCCATCTCGGCGCTGTGGAACATCGTGCTGTCGTTGGGCGAAAGCGTCTCAGCCGGCGGGGCGATAGTCCACCGATAGAGCACGGTCTGCTTGTTGTCGGCGAGGAGTTCCGCCTGCAGCGGCGGCACACGTTGGCTTTCACCCGTCGGATTGACGATCCGCCCGCTGACCGTGAACAGGTCGTTGCCGCTTTCCAGGCGCTGGCGGGTCTGGCTTAGCCCCATCACCTGCAATTCGCTCGCGCCCCCGGCAGCCAGGCCGACGCGCGCCTTGAGGCTCGCCGGAGCGAGGAACCAGAAGGCAACGGCGGCCAGTGCGGCGAGCAGCAGCGCGCCGACCACCCAGCGCCACCCGCGCCGCGGCTCGTCGACCGGCTCGTCGTGGAAATCGGGCTCGAACTCGACCCGCTCCTGCTCTTGTACGTACGGTTCGGGCGCGGGCGGCGCAGCCTCCACTGGCCAATGGCCGGCTTCATCCACGGTTTCGGCAGTGGCGATCGGCTCGGGCTGGCTGATCACGCTGGCGTCGGGATCGGCGACCGGCACGGACTCGGGCGCGGTCTGTTCGTCCGCGGCAGAGGCCGGCGCATCCGCAGCTTCCGGACCCGCCTCGGCTTCCTGGTGCCAGCTTGCCTTGCACGCGGCGCAGCGCACCTTGCGCCCGCCGGGCGGGATCGAGCCGTCCTTGACGACATAGGTGGTGCTGCATTCGGGACAGGTCAGGATCATGGCGGCCGCGCGAACCCTCCCGGTAGTGGTCGAACCTGCGTAAACAGCAAGTCGCAATCATTGGCAAGGCGCGCCCCTTCGTGCCACTAGCGGGGCAAGGCGCGGCGGCTGGCCGCGGACGGCGTGGTGGGGGAGCGTGGTGTCGGCGATCGTCGAGTTTGACCGGGTTGGGCTGCGCTACGGGACCGGCGCCGAAATCCTGTGCGACCTTGACTTCCGCCTGCAGCGCGGCGGCTTCTATTTCCTCACCGGGCCGTCGGGCGCAGGCAAGACCTCGCTGCTCAAGCTGCTCTATCTCGCCCAGCGTCCGACCCGCGGCCGCTTGCGGCTGTTCGATTCCGACCTCGCCGACCTCGACCGCTCTGAGCTCCCCGCCTTTCGCCGGCGCATTGGCGTGATCTACCAGGACTTCCGGCTGGTCAGCCATCTCTCCGCCTTCGACAATGTCGCGCTTCCGCTGCACATCGCCGGTGCGGCCGAAGAGGACATTGACGGACCGGTGCGCGAAATGCTCGCCTGGGTCGGGCTGGCCGATCGCTCGAGCGCGCGCCCGGCGACACTGTCCGGCGGCGAGCAGCAGCGCGTCGCCATCGCCCGTGCCGTCATCGCCCGGCCCGAGCTGCTGGTCGCCGACGAGCCGACCGGCAACGTCGATGCCGACATGGCCAAGCGCATCCTCTATCTGCTCGGCGCGCTCAACCGCCTCGGCACGACGATCATCGTCGCCACCCACGATCTGTCGCTCGTCGCCGCGACTCCCGGCGCGCATCTGATGCGGCTCGACAAGGGGGCGCTGGTCGACCCGACCGGGGCGCTTCGCCACCCGCCGCCGGCCGAGGCCGCACGATGATTGGCGCACTCATCGCGGCCTCGCCGGCCGAGCGGCGGATGCTCGGCGGGACCCAGTTCAAGGGGCCGACCCCCTATGTTCTGGCGATCATGACCTTCGTGATGGTGGTGATCGCCGCTGCCGGGCTCGCGCTGGCCGGTGCGGCGCGGGTCTCGGCCGCCGCCGCCGACAGCCGCTTTTCGGTCCAGGTCGCAGGCGGCGCGGAGCGGCAGTCCGAAATCGCCGCGACCCTGCGCGCCACGCCTGGGATCGCCGCCGTCCGGCCGGTTGCGCAAGGCGACATGCGCGCGATGCTCGAGCGCTGGCTCGGGCCGGAGGGGGCGGCCGCCGACCTGCCGCTTCCGGCGCTGGTCGACGTCGACCTCGCGCCCGGTGCCGACCCCGCGGGGATCGGTACCCAGATCGAGCGCCAGATCGCTGGCGCGCAGTTCATCGCCCACCGCGAGGCGCTTGCCCCGCTGACGAGGGCGCTCCGTTCGCTCGGCCTGATTGCCGTCCTGCTCGTCCTGCTGGTTGCCGCCGCCACCGCCGCCGCGGTCGTCCTGGCGACGCTCGGCGCGCTCACCGCCCAGCGCTCGACGATCGACGTGATGTACGGGATCGGCGCCACCGACGCCCAGATCGCGCGCCTGTTCCAGCGCCGGATCGCGCTCGACGCCTTGGCCGGCGGGACGGCGGGCGCGGTGTTGGCCGGGATCGTCCTCTTGCTGCTCGCCGGAACGCTCGGCGGATGGAGCGAGGGCTTCGGCGGAGCGGCGCTGCTGCGCCCGGTCGACATCGCCTTGCTTGCCTTGCTGCCGATCGCCGGGACGCTGCTCGCCACGCTCGTCGCGCGCCAGGCGGTGCTGCGCTCGCTTCGGGAGCGGCTATGATCGTCCGCCTCGGGTCACTCCTAATTATCCTCTACGGGCTCGGCTTCGTGCTGTTCTCGGTCACCCTCGGCACGCCCGCCCCAGCGGCGGTGCGGACCGAAGCGATCGTCGCCATCACCGGCGGCGAGGGGCGGATCGAGCAGGGCATCGCGATCCTCGCCGAGGAGCGCGGCAAGCGCATGCTGATCGCCGGCGCCGACCCGGCGGTCACGAAGCGCGACCTCGTGCGGCGGCTCGGCGGCAAGCGGCGGCTGGTCGACTGCTGCGTCGACCTCGGCTCGGAATCGGTCGACACCCGCTCCAACGCCGAGGAAGCCAGGCGCTGGGTCGAGCGGCGCGGCTACCGCTCGATCCGGCTGATCACTAGCGACTGGCACATGCGCCGTGCGTCCTACGAATTTCGCCGCCAGTTCGACAAGGATGTGACCATCGTCCCCGATGCGGTGCGCAGCGAGCCGCGCTTCGTCACCTTGTTCGGCGAATATAACAAATACATCCTCCGGCGGCTGGCGGTATGGCTCGACATCTGATGGCGCTGTTCCGCTCGCTCCTGTTCAACCTGCTGTTCTACCCCGGCACGCTGATTCATTGCGTCGCAGTCGTCGCGGTCAGCCCGATCGGCGAGGGTCCGGTCCAGGCGGTGGTCCACAGCTGGTCGCGGATGCACTATTGGCTGGTCCGCCGGATCGTCGGCATTCGCTTCGAATGGGACGGCGCGATCCCGCCCGGGCCACACCTCATCGCGGTCAAGCATGAATCGATGGTCGAGGCGATCGACACGCTGCGCTTCGCCGACACGCCGGTCGTCGTCCTCAAGCGCGAGCTCGCCTACATCCCGTTGTTCGGCTGGGTCACGCGACGTTATGGCGTCATCCCGGTCGACCGCGAGGCCGGGGCGAAGGCGATGCGCGAACTGATCGCGCTCGGCAAGAAAGCGATCGCCGACGGCCGCCCGGTGATCATCTTCCCCGAAGGCACACGGGTGCCGCGCGGCGCGCAGCCGCCCCTGCGCTCCGGCTTCGCCGGACTTTACCGCGTGCTCGGCCTGCCGGTCGTCCCGATCGCGCTCGACAGCGCCCGGGTGTGGCCGCGCGGCTTCGTCAAGCATCCCGGCGTGATCCGCTTCAAGGTCGGCGAAACCCTCCCGCCCGGCCTCAAGCGCGAAGAGATCGAAGCCCGCGTCCACGAAGCGATCAACGCCCTAAATCCTCCCCGGAACGGGGAGGGGGACCAGCCGAAGCCGAAGGCGTAGGCTGGTGGAGGGGCCGGCGAAGCCGGGGCCTAGCCCCGCAGCTTCGCCCCAAGCTTCTCCGCCGCCGCGACGACCCGCGCCGACACCGCCGCAATCTCCGCCTCGGTCAGCGTCGCCTCGCTCGGCTGAAGCGTGACCTCGACCGCCAGGCTCAGCCCGGTCTCGCCCTCATAGCAGTCGAACAGCCGTGCGTCGGCGATGAGCGCCTTGTCCGCGCCCTTGACCGCGCGCACCAGCGCGTCGGCGGAAAGTTCGGGCGGCACCCAGAAGGCGAAGTCGCGGGTGACCGGCTGGAGCACCGGCGGCGCGAATGCCGGCCGCGCCCGCCCGCTCGCCCGAGGCGCGGGGACGGCATCGAGATAGATGTCGGCCGCGACCGTGCCCGCTGGGAGGTCCAGTGCGCGGGCGATCCGCGGGTGAAGTTCGCCGAACGCTGCAAGCACGGTCTTGCCCAGGCCGAGCGTCGCCGACCGGCCCGGATGCCAGGTTTCCCCGGCGTTCATCGTCAGCTGCAGATTGCCGACCGGCGCGCCGGCCGCCTCGAGGATCGCCAGCGCCTCGGCCTTGGCGTCGAACGCGTCGAAGCCCTGCGCCTTGCCCGAGCGCCAGTCGCGCGGCGCCTTGTCGCCGGCCAGCAGCAGCGACAGCGTCGGCCGCTCGCCCTCAGCCAGGTAGCGTCGCCCGACCTCGAACAGCCGGACGCTCGCCGCGCCGCGGTCGAGGTTGCGCCGCGCCGCCGCCGCCAATCCGGGCAAAAGCGACGGGCGCATCGCCTTCATGTCCTCGCTGATCGGATTGGCGAGTGAATGCGCCGCGCCACCAAACAGCGCCGCCTCTCGTTCGGCGATGAAGCTCCAGGTCATCGCCTGGTCGAGCCCGCGCGCCGCTACCGCGCGCCGCACCCGCCGCTCGACCATTTGTGCGCGGGTCGCGACGGGCTTTGCCACGCCGTCTGGCCGCGGCAGCGGGGTCGACGGCAGACGGTCGAGCCCGACCATCCGCACGACTTCCTCGACCAGGTCAGCGGTGCCGTCGACATCGCGCCGCCAGCTCGGGACGATCGCCTCGCCGCCTTCGAGCCTGAACCCCAGCCGCTCGAGAATCGCGACCTGCTCGGCCTCGGCGACCTCGATCCCGCCGAGGCTCGCCACGCGATCGGGCCGGAACGGGACTCGGCGCTCGGCCACCGGCGGCTCGCCCGCGCGCACGGCCCGGCTCGCTTCGCCGCCGCAATGCTCGAGGATTAGCCCGGTGAGGATCGCCAGCCCGTCGTCAAGGAACGCCGGGTCGACCCCGCGCTCGAAGCGCGACCGCGCATCGCTGGTCAGGCCAAGCGCCTGGCCGGTGCGCGCGATCCGCTGCGGGTCGAAAAAAGCGATCTCCAGCAGCACGTCGCCGGTGCCGTCCTGCACCCCGCTGTGCGCCCCGCCCATGATCCCGGCGATGTCGTGCACCCCCGCATCGTCGGCAATGACCGTCATCTCGGGGCTGAGCACATAGTCCTTGTCGTTGAGCGCGGTGACCGTCTCGCCGTCCTGCGCCCGCCGCGCCACCACCGCTCCGCTCAGCGTGGCCAGATCATAGGCGTGCGCCGGCCGTCCAAGGTCGAGCATGACATAGTTCGTGAGGTCGACCAGCGCCGAGATCGGCCGCTGCCCGGCCGCCTTGAGCCGCTGCTGCAGCCAGTCGGGCGACGGCCCGTTGCGCACCCCGCGGATGACCCGCCCGAAGAACGCCGGACAGCCTTCCGGGTCGTCGGTGCGGATCTCGACCGGGCAGTCGAAGCTGCCCTCGACATTCGGCACCGCGAGCGGCTTCAGCGTCCCCAGCCCGGCCGCGGCCAGGTCGCGGGCAATGCCGCGCACGCCCATGCAGTCCTGGCGGTTCGGCGTGATGGCGACGTCGAACACCGGGTCGTCAAGCCCGGCGAAGTCGGCGAAGCTCGTGCCCACCGGCGCGTCGGCGGCGAGCTCGATGATGCCGTCATGGTCGTCGCCCAGCTCGAGCTCGCGGCTCGAGCACATCATGCCGTTCGATTCGACCCCGCGGATCGCTGCTTTCTTCAACGTGAAGCCGCTGCCCGGCACATGGGTCCCCGGACCGCCGAACACGCCGACCAGGCCGGCCCGTGCATTGGGCGCGCCGCACACCACCTGGAGCGGAGCGCCGTCGCCGGTGTCGACGCTGAGCACCTGCAACTTGTCGGCCTGCGGGTGCGGCGCCGCGCTCACGACACGAGCGACAACGAACGGCCGCAACGCCTCGGCCGGATTGGCGACGTCCTCGACCTCCAGCCCGATCGCCGTCAGCTTGTCGGCAATCGCCGTCGCGTCCGCCGACGTCTCGAAGTGTTCCTTCAACCACGACAGGGAGAACTTCACGCGCCCACTCCCCCGCTCAGCGTCGGCACGTCGAGGAAACCGAAGCCGTAATGCTTGAGCCACCGCAAATCGCCGTCGAAGAAGGCGCGCAGGTCGTCCATGCCATATTTAAGCATTGCCAGCCGATCGACCCCGGTGCCGAACGCAAAGCCCTGCCATTCCTCGGGGTCGAGCCCGCAGGCGGCGATGACGCGCGGATGGACCATGCCGCTGCCCAGCACCTCCATCCAGCCCTCGCAGCCGCCGACCACGCGGCGCCCTTTTTCCATCGACCAGCCGACATCGACCTCGGCCGACGGCTCGGTGAACGGGAAATAGGACGGGCGCAGGCGAAGCACGACGTCGTCGCGCTCGAAGAACGCCTTGAGGAAGGTCTCGAGCGTCCACTTGAGATGGCCCATGTGGATCGCGCGGTCGATCACCAGCCCCTCGATCTGGTGGAACATCGGCGTGTGGGTGGCATCGCTGTCGCTGCGATAGACCCGCCCGGGCGCGATGATCCGGATCGGCGGGGAGCCCGCCATCATCGTCCGGATCTGCACCGGCGAGGTGTGCGTGCGCAGCACTCGGCCGGTATCGCCCCCTGCCCCGGACCCCGACCCGGGAGCGACGTAGAAGGTGTCCTGCATCGCCCGCGCCGGATGAGCTTCGGGCATGTTGAGGGCGGTGAAATTATGCCACTCGTCCTCGATTTCCGGCCCCTCTGCGACGGCAAAGCCGAGGTCGGCGAATATCTCGGTCAGTTCGTCCATCACCTGCGCCACCGGGTGGATCGTGCCGCGCGGTGTCGTCGCAGCGGGTAGTGACAAATCGAGCCGCTCGGTTGCCAGCCGCCGCTCCAGCTCGGCCGCCTCGAGCGCTGCCTTGCGCTCCGCGATCGCCGCCGTCACCGCCTCGCGCTCGGCGTGGATCGCCGGCGCCTCGCGGGTCCGCGTCTCGGCATCCATCGCGCCGAGCGACTTCAGCCGCGCGGTTATCGCGCCCGACTTGCCAAGCGCCGCGACGCGTAGCTCGTCGAGCGCCGTCAGGCTCGGCGCGGCCCCTATCTTGTCGAGCCATTCGGACATGGGCGCGGCCTTAGCCGCCAACATCGGCAGCGTCATCCCCCTCGCCCGCGCTTCGTGGTACAGACGGGCGCATGCAGCATTGGCCCGAGCTTTCCCATGCGCGCGACGGCGAGACCTTCGCGCTCCTTCACCTCGCCAGCCAGATGCTGGGCAAGCTCCGCGTGGCCCACGCGCCGTGGGTTAATCACGGCTGGCACGCCACGCTTCACCCGGTCGCCGAGGGGCTGGCGATCGAGCCGATCGAGACCGCCGCCGCCTGCTTCTCGCTCACCCTGGACCTCGCCCGCCACGCCATCGTGCTCGCTACCGACGAGGGCGAGCGCGATCTGCTTCCGCTCGATCTCGGCAGCGTCGCCGCGCTTCACCGCATGCTGGTCGAGATGCTCGGCGCCCACGGCCTGCCGAGCGATTTCCACGGCAAGCCCAACGAGGTCGAGGGCGCGGTGCGCTTCGCCGACGACAGCGCGCCGCGCCGCTACGACCCGGACTCGGCGCTCCGGCTCCACGCCGCGATCGCCTCGATCACCCCGGTGTTCGAACGTTTCCGCGCCGGCTTCGTCGGCAAGTGCAGCCCGGTGCATCTGTTCTGGGGCAGCTTCGACCTCGCCGTTACGCGCTTCTCCGGTCGCGCCGCGCCTGAGCATCCGGGCGGAATCCCCGGCCTGCCGGACCGGATCACCCGCGAAGCCTACAGCCACGAGGTGTCGAGTGCGGGCTTCTGGCCGGCCGGGATCGTTGCCGCCGAGCCGATCTTCTACAGCTATGCCTATCCCGAGCCGCCCGGCTTCCGCGACGGCGACGCCGCCCCGGGCCGGTTCGATTCCGCGCTCGGCGAATTCGTCCTGCCCTACGCCGACGTCCGCGCCGCGCCCGATCCCGACGCCATGCTGCTCGACTTCCTCGAGCGCACCTATGCCCTCGCCGCCGACCTCGGCCAGTGGGACCGTGCCGCGCTGGAACGGGCTCCGGTCGCGCCCTAGCCGGCGACGAACGGGTAGGGCGAGATCGTCTTCCTCGTCCGGTCGACCGCCAGCATCCGCCCGGCCGGCGGGGTCGCGCGATAGCCGCAGTCGATCCGCGGGCAGATCGCGCAGGCCGGACCGACCGGGGTGACCGGCGCGCGCTCGAGGTCATAGCCCTCGGCGCACGACAATTTGTGGGCATGGGCGATGTCGCAGCCCAGCCCCACCGCCAGCAGTCCGCCCGACAGGTCCGACTTGATCGGCCGGTCAATGGTTCGCGCGACAGTGAAATAGCGGTGGCCGTCGGGCGTCTCGATCAGCTGAGTGACGACCTGGCCGGCGGCCTGGAACGCGGCGTGGAGGTTCCACCGCGGGCAGGTCCCGCCGAACCGGCTGAACGGGAATTGGTCGCCGGCGTAGCGTTTGGAGATGTTCCCGGCCGGGTCGACGCGAAGCATGAAGAACGGCACGCCGCGCGCCCCCGGCCGGCTCAGCGTCGTCAGACGGTGCGCAATTTGTTCGACATTGGCGCCGAACTCGCCGCACAGCCGGTCGATCGAATAGCGCATCGCCTCGCACGCCTTCAGGAAGCGGCCATAGGGCATCATGATCGCCCCGGCGGCGTAATTGGCGAGGCTCATGTGCAACAGTTGGCCGATGCCCGGGTCGGGCGGCGCGGCCTCGGCCACCATCCGCTCTAGCAGCGGCGCGAATTCGGCGAGCGCGAGCTGGTAGGCGAGCGCGAAGGTGCGGTTCTCGGGCCGCAGCTGCGAGGAGATCAGGAACAGCCGCCGGTCGGCATCGAACAATTGGCTGACATTGCCCAGCTCGCCCTGCGACACGACCCGCGCCGAGATCCCCCACGCGTCCTTCAGCCGCCGCCGGAGCGGCTCCTGCATCGACAGCGGATCGCTCAGCGCCCCGCCCAGCGTTTCGGCCGCTTCCTCCAGCGCCGGATAATGGTTGCGATGCTGCTGGATATAGTCGCGCACCCAATTCTCGGGCGTGACCAGCGCGCGCGCGTCGCCGCCGGCGGTCAGGCTCGGGCTTCGCGCACTCTCCTTCAACGCCGCATAGAGCCGCGCCACCGCGTCGGCCACCGCCGGTGAATTGTGCGCCAGCTCGGTCAATTCGTAGCGCGGCACCCCGAGGTCGGCGAGCAGCGCGTCGGAGAAGATTTCCGCCAGCTCATCCGGTCCGGTCCGGGTCCCGCCCCCGGCCGCAAACGACCGCACGTCGACGTCGTACAATTCCGCCAGCTTGAGCAGCAGCGCCGCCGTCACCGGCCGCTGGTTGCGCTCGAGATGGTTGAGATAGCTCGGGCTGATGCCGAGCGTCGCCGCCATGTCGGTCTGCGACAAGGCGCGGTCGCGGCGCAGCCGGCGGAGACGGTGGCCGAGGAAGAGCTTGCTGGACATTTCCCAAGGACTGTCAATCTCGCCCAAGCATCACAAGTCAATTTGTGACAACGCCACCCTTTTTGCCGGTGCGTCTGCCGTCGCCGCGTGTTGGACAGGCGAGGAATTTCCAAGGCCCGATGCGGAGCACGACACCGATGACAAGTTTTGACCAGCTGATCCCCGCCCCGCCCGGCCGCTTCGACGGCATCGAGCGGCCCTACGATGCCGACGAGGTGCTTCGCCTGCGCGGCTCGATCCCGGTCGAGCACAGCCTCGCCCGCCGCGGTGCGCTGCGCCTGTGGGAATTGTTGAAGCGCAACGAGCCGGTGCGGGCGCTCGGCGCGGTCACCGGCAACCAGGCGATGCAGATGGTCCGCGCCGGCCTCGACGCCATCTATCTCTCCGGCTGGCAGGCCGCTGCCGATGCCAACACCGCCGGCGCGATGTACCCCGACCAGTCGCTCTATCCGGCCAACACCGGCCCGGAGCTGGCGCGGCGGATCAACCGCACGCTCGCCCGAGCCGACCAAATCGAGCATCTCGAGGGCGGCGCGAAGCGCGACTGGTTCGCGCCAATCGTCGCCGATGCCGAGGCCGGCTTCGGCGGACCGCTAAACTGCTTCGAGATCATGAAGGCCTATATCGAGGCCGGGGTCGCCGGGGTCCATTTCGAGGACCAGCTGGCGAGCGAGAAGAAGTGCGGCCACCTCGGCGGCAAGGTGCTGATCCCGACCCAGGCCGCAATCCGCAATCTCAGCGCCGCGCGGCTTGCCGCCGATACCTGCGGGGTGCCGACCGTGCTGGTCGCCCGGACCGACGCCGAGAGCGCCCGGCTGATCACCTCCGACATCGACGAGCGCGACCGCCCCTTCCTTACCGGCGAGCGCACGCCGGAAGGCTTCTTCCGCTTGAAGGACGGCACCGGGCTCGACCATTGCATCGCCCGCGGGCTAGCCTTCGCGCCCCACGCCGATCTTTTGTGGTGGGAGACCAGCCACCCCGACCTCGACGACGCGCGGACCTTCGCCGAGGCGGTGCACAAGCGTTTTCCCGGCAAGCTGCTCGCCTACAATTGCTCGCCCAGCTTCAACTGGAGGGCCAAGCTCGACGAGGCGACCATCGCCAAGTTCCAGCGCGAGCTCGGCGCGATGGGCTACAAGTTCCAGTTCGTCACCCTCGCCGGCTTCCACAGCCTCAACCACGCGATGTTCACATTGGCGAGCGGTTACCGCGACGAGGGCATGGCGGCCTATTCGCGGCTCCAGCAGGCGGAGTTCGACTCGGAGGCCGCCGGCTACACCGCGACCCGCCACCAGCGCGAGGTCGGCACCGGTTATTTCGACGCCATCGCCAGCGCCGTCTCGGGCGGCCAGGCGTCGACCGTCGCGCTCAGCGAATCCACCGAAACCGCGCAGTTCGTCGCGGCCGAATAAAAAGGAGAATGCACATGGCCCGCAGATATTGGGTGCTCGGCGGCGAATATCGCGACTGCCGCTTCGACGAAGTCGTCCCCGGCACGGAGGAAATCTCCGGCCCGTTCCCGGACCTCACCCGCGCCCGCACCGAATGGACCCGCCTGTCGTTCCGCGACCGGCTGGCGGCCACCACTCGCTACGTCATCACGCAGGAAGCGCGCGCTTGAGCACGCTGCTCGAGCGGCCGCGCGCCACGGTCGCGCCAAGCGCGGTCGACGGCGCCGGCGACATACTGACGGCCGACGCGCTCGACTTCCTCGCCGCGCTGCACGAGCGGTTCGATGACCGGCGCAAGGACCTGCTCGCTGACCGCGCCGTGCGCCAGCAACGCTTCGACTCCGGCGAGCTGCCCGACTTCCCAGCCGAAACCCGCGCCATCCGCGAGTCCGACTGGACGGTCGGCCCAATCCCCGCCGACCTTCAGGATCGGCGGGTCGAGATTACCGGCCCGACCAACGCCAGGATGGTCGTCAACGCGCTCAACAGCGGCGCGCGCGTGTTCATGGCCGATTTCGAGGACGCCACCGCGCCCCTGTGGAGCGAGCTCGTCCAGGGCCAGGTCAATCTGCGCAACCGCTGGCTCGGCCGGCTCGACTTCACTGACCCCGCCAGCGGCAAGCATTACGCCTTGCGCTCCGATCCCGCCGTGCTGATCGTCCGCCCGCGCGGCCTCCACCTCGACGAGCGCCACGTGGTCATCGGCGACGCCCCGATCGCCGGCGCCCTGTTCGATTTCGGCCTCTACCTGTTCCACAACGCCCGCCCGGCGCTCGACGCCGGCTCCGGCCCCTATTTCTATTTGCCCAAGCTCGAAAACCGCCACGAAGCGGCGTGGTGGAGCGACGTGCTCGCCTTCGCCGAACAACGGCTCAGCCTCGCCCGCGGCACGATCAAGGTCACCGTGCTGATCGAAACCCTCCCCGCGGCGTTCGAGATGGACGAGATCCTCCACGCGCTGAAGGACAATATCGTCAGTCTCAACTGCGGCCGCTGGGACTATATCTTTTCCTACATCAAGCGCCTCGGCCGCTCGCCCGACCGGCTGACGCCGGACCGCTCGGCGATGACCATGGATCGCGCCTTCCTCGCTGCTTATTCGCTCCGGCTCATCGCCACCTGCCACCGCCGCGGCGCCTTCGCGATGGGCGGCATGTCGGCCTTCATTCCCGTCAAGGACGACGAGGCCGCCAATGCCGCCGCCTTCGCCAAGGTGCGCGCCGACAAGGAACGCGAGGTCGCGAACGGCCACGACGGCACCTGGGTCGCCCACCCCGCGCTGGTCCCGGTCGCGCTCGAGGCCTTCGCGGCGATGGACGGCCCGAACCAGTTGGCGAAGGTCCCCGACCGCATTCCCGGCCGCGAAGAGATGCTCGAGCTCCACACCGGCCCGCGCACCGAGGCCGGGATTCGCGAGAACATCCGCGTCGCCATCCAGTATATCGCCGCCTGGCTCGGCGGCCGCGGCGCGGTGCCGCTCTACAATCTGATGGAAGACGCCGCCACCGCGGAAATCTGCCGCGCCCAGCTGTGGCAATGGCTCCGCTTCGAAGCGCCGATCGACGCCGGCCGCCACTTCACCCGCGACCTGTTCGAACATTGGCACCAGGAGGAAGTCCTCGCGCTGGGCGACCTCCCCCACCTCAAGGACGCCGCCCGCCTCCTCTACCAGCTCGTGACCGCCAACCGCTTCGAGGAATTCCTGACACTCCCGGCAGGCCGGCTGATCGACTGACACGAAAAGGGCGCCGGGATCGCTCCCGACGCCCTTGTCTGATCTCGTCCGCTTGGGCTTACGCCGCTTGCTTGACGTCGTCCTTCGGCAGCGCGGCTTTCGCCTGGGCGATGATCGCCGAGAACGCTTCCGCCTCGTGCATCGCGATGTCGGCCAGGACCTTCCGGTCCAAGTCGATGTTCGCAAGCTTAAGCGCGTGGATGAACTGGCCGTAGGTAAGCCCCTCGGCGCGCACCGCGGCGTTGATCCGCTGGATCCACAAAGCGCGGAAGCTCCGCTTCTTCACCTTGCGGTCGCGATAGGCATACTGCCCGGCCTTCTCGACGGCCTGGCGGGCGATCCGGATCGTGTTCTTGCGGCGGCCGTAATAGCCCTTCGCATTGTCCAGGATCCGCTTGTGCTTGGCGCGCGTGGTAACGCCGCGCTTGATTCTTGCCATCTCTTCCGCTCCCTACTTCAGGCCGTAGGGCGCCCAGCCCACGACGCGCGCCTTGTCGGCGTCGCTGAGGACTTCGGTGCCGCGGTTCTGGCGGATATATTTCGAATTGTGGCTGATGAGGCGGTGGCGCTTGCCGGCCACACCGTGCTTCAACTTGCCGGTCGCGGTCACGGTGAAGCGCTTCTTCACCCCGCTTTTGGTCTTCAGTTTGGGCATTTTCGTCTCCTTGAAGCGCCTCTTCGGACGCGACGTTATCCAGTCGCCACGGCATGCCTTTCGGCCGGGCCACTGGTCTTCCAATGATTTGGAAAGCGGGCGCGCCTATAGCAGAGGTGCGTCCGAAGGCAAGGTCAGTCGAACAGCGAGCTGACCGAGCTTTCGTCGGCGATCCGCGCGATCGCCTCGCCGAACAGCGGCGCGATGGTCAGCCGGCGGATCTTGCCGCCCGCTTCGTCGGGCTCGCCCGGGTAGATGCTGTCGGTGACGACCAGTTCGGTGAGCTCCGATCCCTCGACCCGCGCCGCAGCCGCGCCGGACAGCACGCCGTGGCTGCAATAAGCGACGACTTCGGTCGCGCCCTGCTGCTTCAGCGCGGCGGCGGCATTGCACAGCGTTCCGGCCGAATCGACGATGTCGTCGACCAGGATGCAGCAGCGCCCGTCGACGTCGCCGATGATGTTCATCACTTCCGATTCGCCGGCGCGGTCGCGGCGCTTGTCGACGATCGCCAGCGGCGCATTGTCGAGCCGCTTGGCCAGGCTGCGCGCCCGCACCACGCCGCCGACGTCGGGCGAGACGACCATCAATTCCTTGTTGCCGAGCTTGTCCTTGATGTCCCCGGCCATCACCGGCGCGGCCCACAGATTGTCGGTCGGGATGTCGAAGAAGCCCTGGATCTGGCCGGCGTGGAGATCCATCGTCAGCACCCGGTCGGCGCCGGCGGTGGTGATGAGGTTGGCGACCAATTTCGCTGAGATCGGCGTGCGCGGCCCCGGCTTGCGGTCCTGCCGGGCGTAGCCGAAATAAGGCACCACCGCGGTGATCCGTTTGGCCGAGGCGCGCCGCAGCGCGTCCATGCAGATTAGCAATTCCATCAGATTGTCGTTGGTCGGGAAGCTGGTCGACTGGATCACGAACACGTCCTCGCCGCGGACGTTCTCATTGACCTCGACGAACACTTCCTCGTCGGCGAAGCGGCGCACGCTGGCCTCGGTCAGCTCCATCCCGAGATGGGCCGCGATCGCCTTGGCGAGCGGCAGGTTGGAGTTGCCGGCAAGCAATTTCATGACTGTTCGATCCCCCGAGGCGCGGTTCGGCCTTAGCTACCTGCCGGCGGTCCCGTAAACAGTCCGTTCGCCTCCGAGCCTGTCGAAGCGCGGTTTTTCTTTCTAAGAGGTTGGCCATGACCGACCGCCTGACCATCGCGCTCGCCCAGTTGAACCAGCGCGTCGGCGATCTCGACGGCAATGTCGCAGCGATGCTCGAATGGCGCGGCAAGGCCAGGGGCGCCGACCTCATCGTCGTCCCCGAGCTACAGTTGACCGGCTATCCCCCCGAGGATCTCGTCCTCAAGCGCGAGTTCGTGCGCCGCGCGATGGAAGCCTCCGAGCGGCTGATCGATTCCACCGCCGACGGCGGCCCCGCGCTGCTGTTCGGCTCGCTCCATCACGAGGAGGGCCGCGACTACAATGCCGTGCTGCTCGCCGACGGCGGCAAGCTGGTCGCCCGCCGCTTGAAGCACGAGCTGCCCAATTACGGCACGTTCGACGAGAAGCGGGTGTTCGCCTCCGGCCCCTTGCCGGACCCGGTCGAATGGCGCGGGGTCAAGCTCGGCATCCCGATCTGCGAGGACATCTGGCTCGAGGCGGTGTGCGCCCACCTCGCCAAGTCCGGCGCCGAGCTGCTGTTGGTCACCAACGGCAGCCCCTACGAGCTCGACAAGGACGACCTGCGCCAGCGCCTGGTCCGCCAGCGCGTGGTCGAGACCGGCCTTCCGTTGGCCTACGTCAACCGCGTCGGCGGTCAGGACGAATTGGTGTTCGATGGCTCCAGCTTCGTCGTCAACGACGATGGCGAGATCGCGGTGCAGATGCCCGACTGGGACGAGGCGCTGTGGCTGACTGAGTGGGAACGCACCGCCAACGGCTGGCGCTGCGCCACCAGCCGCCACCACAGGCTCAGCCCGTTTCCCGAGGATATCTATTTGGCAATGGTCGTCGGGCTGCGCGATTACGTCGTCCGCAACCGCTTCCCCGGGGTGATCCTCGGCCTCAGCGGCGGGATCGACAGCGCGCTCAGCGCGGCGGTGGCGGTCGACGCGCTCGGCCCGGACAAGGTGTGGGGCGTGATGCTGCCGAGCAAATACACCTCGGACACCAGCCTCGAGGATGCCGCCGAGAACGCCCGCCTGCTCGGCTGCCGCCATGACGTCATCCCGATCGTTCCCGCGGTCGGCGCGCTCGACCGAATGCTCGACGATCCCCAGGGCCTCACCGCCGAGAATATCCAGGCGCGGCTGCGCATGGTGACCCTGATGGCGCTGTCCAACGCCCACGGCCACATGCTACTCACCACCGGCAACAAGAGCGAGATGAGCGTCGGCTACGCCACCCTCTACGGCGACATGGCGGGCGGCTATTCGGTCCTCAAGGACGCCTACAAGACGACCGTCTTCGCGCTCGCCCGCTGGCGCAACGCCAACAAGCCCGCGGCGCTGCTCGGCCCCGACGGCCCGGTTATGCCGCAGCGGATCATCGACAAGCCGCCGACCGCCGAGCTTCGCCCCAACCAGAAGGACGAGGACAGCCTGCCGCCCTATCCCTTGCTCGACCGCATCCTCGAGGCGCTGGTCGAGCACGAACAGTCGGTCGCCGAGGCTGCTGCCGCGACCGGTGCCGCCGAAGCGCTGGTGGCCGATATCGAAAAGAAACTGCTGCGCGCCGAGTACAAGCGCCGCCAAACCCCTCCCGGCGTCAAGATCGGCCCGCGGAACTTCGGCCGCGACCGCCGCTACCCGATCACCAACGCTTTCCACACCGGGGATTGAGCCGGTGCGTGTGCTTCTCGCCTTTCTGCTGCTCGCCGCCTGCGCCCCGCCCGCGCCGTCGCCCCCGCCAGCTCCGCCCGAGCCGACCATCGCCCCGGCCGATCGGGTCGCAACCCTCGCCGGCGAATGGAAGGGTGGTGGCGATCGACGGCAAGGATTTCGACGAGCCCTATGGCCTCGCACTCAGCGCCGATGCGCGCGAAATCTGGTGGGCGCCGCGCTGCGCCGGAATGATTCGCAGCTACACCATCGACGGCGCCGCGCTGCGCATCGGCCCGGCGCTCGGCACCCGTCCGCGCCGGCCCGGCGAGCCGACCCCGCCGGTGTGCGCCATCGGCCTTCCCCCGCGCCTCGCCGACGTCGCCCGAGCGATCGACTCCGCGACCACCATCCGCCGCACCCCTGCCAACGGTGTCGAGCTAAGCGGCGGCGGCCGCTCGCTCCTGCTGTTCTCGCAATAGCTTCCGTTCGGGCGGGGCGACCAATAATAGCCGTCATTCGGCCAGGAGGGGGCGATGTTCCTCGCGATCAGACGATGGTGGTTCGGAGGCCGTGGCAAGATCACGCTGCGCTTGTTCCTGTTCGAATTCGTCGTGGTCGTCGCGGGCGTGATCGTCGCTCAGGCAGTTTCCGACTGGGCCCGTGAGCGGTCCGAGATCGCGGCGATGGAACAGGCGAAGAGCCGGATGGACGCGGAAATCGCCCACGGCGTGGCAACGGCCCAGGCCTGGGCGATCGCGATCCCGTGCCTCGACGCCCAGCTCGTCGACATCATGGTCGCTGCGGGCGATGAGCGTCCGCTCGACCCGCGGCTGTTCGACCGGCCGACCTTTCGCACCGAAGCGATCTCGCCGATGTCGACCGAGAGCGGCCTGCTGATGGTCGAGCGCTATGGCGCTGACCGGGCGCAGCTTCATTTCTCGCTCGCACAACGGGCAGTCAGGCAGTCGGAAATCTCCGTCAGCATGGCGGAGAAATGGCTCGGCCTGTCCGTGCTCAATCCGGACTTCGGGCGGGTGCGCGACGGCGACCGGGTCAACGCCCGGGCCACTGCCAGCGCGCTTCGATCGGCCTTGCTATCGATGGGCAATTCCCAGTCCGCCTTCGTCAGCGAGGCGAGGCGCCTCGGCATCGGGCCGGTCGACATGCCAGGGCGCCGCCGCCCCCGCGACTGCGCCGACATCCGCACCTCAGGCGCGATCATGCCGAACGCGTAAGGTCTCGACGGTGCTTTAGCCATCGCCCCGCGCGCCTCGCCGACGTCGCCCCCCGCGATCGACTCAGCGACCACCATCCGCCGCACCCCGGCCGCCACTCGGTGCTGCTGTTCTCGCAATAGCGACGCCGGGCCTTCCAACCTCCCGGCTTGCCGCTACGCTCTCAAATCGGGAGAGGGCCAATGTTCGCAGCGATCCGGCAACTGACGCACCAACAGAGGGTCCGCCACTTGGCCGGCCTATTCGCGTTCGAGTTCGTCGTCGTCGTCCTTGGCGTGCTGACCGCCCAGGCCGTCGCCGACTGGTCGAACGACCGCGCCGCCCGAGCGGAGATGCGCGCCAGCCGCGAGCGGGCCGATTCGGAGATCGCTTTCATGTCGGCAGTGGCCACTGCCTACGCCCGGACGATCCCGTGCATCGAACAGCGCATGACGACCCTCATGCGCGCGTCCAGTGCAGGCTCGGACGTCGAGGCGAGCCTGCTTGTCCGCCCAATAGTGTGGAGTTTTCCCTTCACCGAATTGACCGTCGACACCCTGCTCACGATGCGTGCCGCGAGCGGGTCGGACACGTCCGAACATTATCGCCAGGCCGCCTTCTACGCGGCCCGCGGCAACCGCTTGGTCGACGACCTCGCCGACGACTGGGAGGCGCTGTCGATCATCAGTCCCGAATCGGGCGTGGTCGGGCCGGGCGACCGGCAACAGGCACGCATTCTCGCCAGCCGGGCCCGCTCGACTCTTCGCAGCCTGTCCCAGATCAGCCGCAACATCCGCTTTCGCGCCGAAAAAATCGGAGTCGCCCCGCGCTTGGGGCCCGGCCAGCGCCTGCCGCGAAGCTGCGCCGAGATGTGGCAGTGGGGTTCGGTGCTGTACGATCCGCCGGACGGCGAGGCGGGCCGTGACAGGGCGTCTCCGCCCGCCTAGCGCCTGTTTCATGACCGTCACCACCCGCTTCGCGCCGTCGCCGACCGGCCGGCTTCACGTCGGCAATATCCGCACCGCGCTGCACAATTATCTGCTCGCCGCGAAGCATGGCGGGCGCTTCCTGCTCCGGATCGACGATACCGATGCCGAGCGCAGCCGCGAGGAGCATGTCGCCGCCATCGTCGCCGATCTCAACTGGCTCGGCCTCGCCCCCCACGCGCTCTACCGCCAGTCCGAACGCTTCGCCCTCTACGAGCGCGAGTTCGAGCGCCTCAAAGCGGACGGCCGCGTCTATCCCTGTTACGAAACCGCCCACGAGCTCGAGCTTCGCCGCAAGGTGCTGCTCGGCCGCGGCCTGCCGCCGGTCTACGAACGCAAGGACCCCAACGCGCCCGCCCCGGAGGGTGTCGCCCCGCACTGGCGCTTCAAGCTCGATCACGGTTCGCCGATCGCCTTCACCGATCTCATCCGTGGCCCGTCGCAGTTCGATCCGGGCCTGATCAGCGATCCGGTCGTGCGCCGCGCCGACGGCAGCTGGCTCTACCTCCTGCCCAGCGTGATCGACGACGTGGACATGGGCATCACCCACGTCCTGCGCGGCGAGGACCATGTCACCAACAGCGCGGTCCAGCTGCAGATGTTCGCCGCCCTCGGCGCCGAGCCGCCGGCCTTCGCCCACGAGGCGCTGTTGGTCGCGACGGAGGGCAAGCTCTCCAAGCGCCTCGACTCGAGCGGAATCGAGGAACTGCGCTCGGCCGGAATCGAACCGATGGCCCTCAACAGCCTGCTCGCCCGCCTTGGCACCTCGCAGCCGGTCGAGCCGCGCGCCACGCTGGCCGAGCTCGCCGACGGCTTCGACCTCGCCACCTTCGGCCGCGCTCCGGCCCATTTCGACCCGAACGAGGTCGAGCAGCTCAACCGCAAATTGCTCCACCATCTGCCCTTCGCCGCGGTCGCTGACCGGGTCCCGCCCGCAATCGGCGCGGCAGAGTGGGACTTGCTCGCCGGCAACGTCGATCACCTCGCCGAGCTTGCCGACTGGCTCCCCGTCCTCGACGGCGACATTCCCCCGCCCGATCTCCCCGCCGAAGACCGCTCCTTTCTCGCCGCCGCCGCCACTGCCGCCGAAACCATCGACTGGTCGGGCGAGCCGTGGGCCGACCTCAGCCAGACGCTCAAGCAATCCACCGACCGCAAGGGCAAGGCGCTGTTCCGCCCGCTCCGCCTCGCCCTCACCGGCCGCGAGTCCGGCCCGGAGATGGCGCCGCTCATAAAGCGCATCGGCCGCGACCGGGCGCTTGCCCGGCTACGCGCCGCCGCCGACTGACTGGCGAAGCGCGCGCCCGCGCCTTATGTGAAGGCGATGGCGATCCTCCCACCGACCCACGGCCCGCGCGCGGCGCTCGGCGATCTCGCGGCGTTCATGCGCCAGCGCAGCCGCGAGCAGGTCATCGGCGGTACCCTCGCGATTCTCGTCACGATCATCATCCTCATCCTGTTTTTCGTCGATTCGAAGATCAACACCGCGCCGCCGGCGACGATCACCTATGTTGAAAACTACCCGGCCACCCGCACCGACGCCGAGATCATCGCCGACCAGAAGCGCGACCAGGCGAAGAAGGACGCGCTGAAGGCCGAGCGCATGCGCCAATTCCAGGAATTGCAGAATCAGCTCGGCATCGAATGACGCCGCGCTGATTGCCGAGGCGGTCGCGCTCGGCACGGCCGCGCGCGGCTCGACCGCGCCCAATCCCAATGTCGGCTGCGTCATCGCCGCTCCCGACGGCAGCATCGTCGGCCGCGGCGCCACCGCGCCCGGCGGCCGCCCCCATGCCGAAGCAGTCGCGCTGGCCGAGGCGGGCGAAGCAGCGCGCGGTGCCACCCTCTACACCACGCTCGAGCCATGCGCCCACGAGAGCGCGCGCGGCCCCGATTGCGCCGGGTCGATCGTCGCCGCCGGTGTCGCCCGGGTCGTCGCCTCGCTTCAGGACCCCGACCCGCGCACCGCCGGCGCCGGCTTCGACCGCCTGCGCTATGCGGGCATCGCCGTCTCTGTCGGATCAGGCGAGGCCGAAGCGCGCGCCAGCCTCGCCGGTTTTCTCACCCGCCTCGCCCTCGGCCGCCCCCGCGTGACGCTCAAGCTGGCGCTGTCGATCGACGGCAAGATCGCGCTTCCGTCGGGCGAATCGAAATGGATCACCGGCGAGGACGCGCGCGCCCACGTCCACCTCGAGCGCGCGCATTGCGACATGATATTGGTCGGTCGCGGCACCTACGAGGCCGACAGCCCCGGCCTCGACGTGCGCCTGCCCGGCCTCGAAGGCCGTTCGCCGCGCCGCGCCCTGCTCAGCCGGACGCTGGACCCGGTCGCCGGCTGGGAAATGCTCTCTGCGCCGCAGGACATTTTCCGGCTTCATGACGTCAACGATCTCCTCGTCGAGGGCGGCTCGGCCACCGCCACCGCCTTCCTCGCCGCCGACCTCGTCGACCGAATCCTGATCTACCGCGCGCCGATCATCGTCGGCGAAGGCAAGTCGAGCTTCGGCTTCGTCGGCCTCGACGCCATCGCCGACGCCCATGGCCGCTGGCGCCCCGCCGACTTCCGCCCCCTCGGCATCGACCGCCTCGAAGTCTACGAGCGCGTGCGCGAGCCTTCTTCCCAACCCCGCTCATCCTGAGTAGCGACTGAGTAGCGCGAAGCGCGTTGCGAAGGCGCGTATCGAAGGACGCTTATGTTCACCGGCATCGTCACCAGCATCGGCACCGTCCGCGAGGCGCGCGAGGAGGGCGATCTGCGCCTCCACATCGCCTGCGATTACGACCTCGCGACGGTCGATCTCGGCGCCTCGATCGCCTGCTCGGGCGTATGCCTTACGGTCGTCGCCAAGGGTGACGACTGGTTCGCGGTCGACGTCAGTCGGGCGACCCGCGATCTGACCGTCGCCGCCCACTGGCAGGTCGGCGCGCGGCTCAACCTCGAACGCGCGCTGCGCCTCGGCGATGAGCTCGGCGGCCACCTCGTCACCGGCCATGTCGACGGCCTCGGCGAAGTCGTCGGCCTGTGTCCCGAAGGCGGTTCGACCCGCCTCGGCGTCCGCATCCCCGCCGACCTCGGCCGCTACGTCGCGGTCAAGGGCTCGATTACCCTCGACGGCGTGTCGCTCACCGTCAACGAGGTGCGCGACGACGGCGACACTACCGACTTCGCGATCAACCTCATCCCCCACACTTCCGATCACACCACGCTGGGAGCACTGTCTCCCGGCGACCAAGTCAATATCGAGATCGACGTCCTCGCCCGCTACCTCCAGCGGCTGGAACAGGCGCGACGCTAATGTGGCGGTCCGCGCTGGCGGATCACATTGGCGTGTGATATTGGGCGTTCATGTCCACCGACCTCATCGAGCGCCTGTCGGCCGTCATCGCCACCGGCGAAGTCAGCCGCTCCGGCCTCGCCCGCGCCGCCGGCCTCCACCCCAATAGCCTGCGCAAGCTCGGCCATGCCGACTGGAATCCGACCGCCGACACGCTGCTGCGCCTCGAAAAGCTGCTCCAGCAGGGCCCCGGCGAGGTGCTCGTCGGCCCCGAGCGGATCATCGACGAGGCGCGCAACGGCCGCATGTTCATCCTGGTCGACGACGACGATCGCGAGAATGAGGGCGACCTCGTCATTCCGGCGCAGATGGCGACTCCCGACGCGATCAACTTCATGGCCCGCCACGGCCGCGGCCTGATCTGCCTCGCTTTGACCAAGGACCGCTCCGACGCCCTCGGCCTGGCGCCGATGCCGCGCTCCGGCGGGTCGAAGCTCGAGACCGCCTTTACCGTCTCGATCGAGGCGCGCGACGGGGTTACCACCGGCATTTCCGCCGCCGACCGCGCGCGCACCATCGCCGTCGCCATCGATTCCGCCAACGGCCCCGACGCGCTCTGCTCGCCCGGCCACGTCTTCCCGCTCGTTGCCCGCCCCGGCGGCGTGCTGGTTCGCGCCGGCCACACCGAGGCCGCGGTCGACGTCTCGCGCCTCGCCGGCCTCAACCCGTCGGGCGTGATCTGCGAGATCATGCGCGAGGACGGGACCATGGCCCGACTCGACGACCTGATGGATTTCGCCCGCGCCCACGGCCTCAAGATCGGCACCATCCGCGATCTCATCGCCTACCGCCTCAAGAAGGACCATATGGTCGAGCGGGTCGCCGAGACGCCCTTCACCGGCCGCCGCGGCGCGCGCTGGACGGCGCAGGTGTTCCGCGACAAGGCCAGCGGCGAGGAGCAGCTGGCGCTTGTCCACGGCGCCATCCACCCCGACCGCCCGACCCTCGTCCGGATGCACTCGATCGACCTGTTCGCCGACCTGCTCGGCGAGCAGGGCCCGCGTTCCGGCCTGCTCGATGGCGCGATGGCAATGATCGAGGCGGAAGGCGCCGGCGTGGTCGTCGCGCTCCACGCCGCCGCGCCCGGCTCGCTCGGCCGCGCCACCGACCTGCGCTCGGGCAAGTCGGCCCCCGCCTCGCCCGAACTGCGCGGCTACGGCATCGGCGCGCAGATCCTCGCCGCGCTCGGCATTCACGACATGGTCCTGCTCACCAACACCCGCCACGCCCCGGTCGGCCTCAGCGCCTACGGCCTCGCCATCGTCGAGGAACGCGCCATCGAGAGCGCCCGCTGATGGCCCGCGTGCTGATCGCCGAGGCGCGCTTTTACGCCCACCTCAACGACCTCCTGCTCGCCGGCGCCCGCGCCGCGCTCGACGCCGCCGGTCACACCCACGAGACGATCACCGTCCCCGGCGCGCTCGAGCTGCCCGCCGCCATCGCCCTCGCCGCCGAAAGCGGCCGCTTCGACGCCTTCGTGGCGCTTGGCGTGGTGATCCGCGGCGAAACCTATCACTTCGAGATCGTCGCCGGCGAAAGCGCGCGCGGGCTCATGGCGCTCACTTTGGACGGCCATGCCGTCGGCAACGGCATCCTCACCGTCGAGAACGAAGCCCAGGCCCTCGTCCGCGCCGACCCCGCCCAGCTCGACAAGGGCGGCGACGCAGCCCGCGCCGCGCTGGCGCTGCTCGAGCTGAAGGGGAAGTACTCCTAATTTGTCACCCCAGCGAAGGCTGGGGCCCATGCCATGCGATCGCGCGCGCATGCACGGCATGGATGCCAGCCTGCGCTGGCATGACGAAAAAACGACTCACCCCAGCGGCAGCAGCACCTCGTTGCGCTTGAGCGGGGGCGGGATCATCGGCGAATTGTAAAACGCATATTCCGGCTCGGCGGTCGAGCAGCTCTCGCCGTGCCGCGCCAGCCAGCCGCGCAGCCGGTCCTCCTCGGCGACCAGCGCCTCGTCCCGCGCCAGCCCGGAGAAGCGCACCGCGCCGACCCGCCGCGCCGGAAGCTCGCGCAGCTCGATCCCGGCTGGCGGCTCGGGCAAATCGGCCAGAGTCCGCCCCTCGGGCATCACGAACCGCACGCGCCAGCCGCCCGCCACCTCGTCGTCGAACAAGGGCGGGTCGCTGGCCATCGGGTTGCCGCTGTCCTGGAGCACCGGCACGGTCATGCCGATCGGCTCGCCCGCGCTCTTGTCGAAGATGTAGCTCGCCAGCAGCTCGAACCCGCGATTGAGAGCCTCCTTGCGCTCGCCTTGCACCGCCGCCTCGGCGACGATGATCGGCGGATAGGCGCGGATCTCGAAGTCGCCGTCGCTGACCAGCACGCGATAGTCCGGCCCCGGGGTCGCCTTCTCGCGCACGAAATAGATCGCCGCCCCGGCCAGGGCCGCTCCCAGCACCGCCGCTCCGGCCGCCACATCCTTGCGCATCGTCCTGCCTCCTCTGATCGCAAGGCCAATGCGTCAGGCGGCGGCGCGTTCCGCAAGCGTCGGATAATCGGTGTAGCCCTCGGGCCCGGGCGTGTAGAAGGTCGCGACGTCCCAGCGGTTGAGCTCGGCGCCGAGCCGAAACCGCTCGACCAGGTCCGGATTGGCGATGAACGTCCGCCCGAAGCTGATCGCGTCCGCCACGCCCTCGTCGAGCCGGGCCTGGGCGCTCGCCGCCTTATAGTCGCTGTTGAGCACGATCCGGCCATTGAACAGGCGCCGCATGTGCGGGCTCGCCGGTTCCTGCTCGGTCGGCCGGAAGCTCGACTGCGGCCCCGGCTCGCGCAACTCGATCCACGGCACGCCGATCGCCCCCAGCTCCGCCGCCGCCGCGCCGAACAGGGCGAGATGGTCTTCGTCCTCGCAGCCGTTGACCGCGCCATTGGGCGACAGCCGCACCCCGACCCGCGCGACCCCGATCTCCCCCGCCACCCGCTCGGTCACCTCGCGCAGCAACCGCACCCGGTTCACGACCGGCCCGCCATAATCGTCGTCGCGCCGGTTGGACGAGGAGCGCAAAAATTCGTCGATCAAATAGCCGTTGGCGGCGTGGATCTGCACCCCGTCGAACCCCGCCGCCATCGCATTGCGCGCTGCCCGCGCGTAATCGTCGAGCACCCGCGCGATATCGTCCGCGGTCGCCGCGCGCGGCACTTCGAACGGCAGTTTCCCGTCATAGCTGTGCGCCTCGCCCGGCGGCGCGATCGGCGACGGCGCCAGCGGCTCCATCCCGGTCACCGCCGAATGGACCATCCGCCCCATGTGCCACAGTTGCAGCACCATCCGCCCACCGGCGGCATGGACCGCCGCCGTCACCGGCTTCCAGCCCTCGACCTGCGCGTCGCTCCAGATGCCCGGCGCATACGGCCAGCCGAGCCCCTGGCGGCTGATCCCGGTCGCCTCGCTGATGATCAGCCCGGCCGCCGCGCGCTGCGCATAATAGTCCGCCATGATCGCGGTCGGCACCCCGTCGCGCCCCGCCCGCCCGCGGGTCAGCGGCGCCATCATTATGCGGTTGGGGAGGGTGAGGTCGGGGGTCAGCTCAAGCGGATCGAACAGGGTCGGCATCGCACATCCTGGATTGCGTCGTCGCTGCGCTGCTCGCAAGGACGGTCCACGAAGATAATGTCCCTGATCGTCATTGCGAGCGGAGCGAAGCAATCCATGTCTCCGGCCGATCGGCCTCCCCACCCGCTCGCCTTCGCCGCCTTGCTGCTCGGCAATGTCGCGCTCGCCGCCGGCCCGTTCCTCGTCCGTCACAGCGGGGTCGGGCCGATCGCCGCCGGCTATTGGCGCCTCGCCCTCGCCATCCCATTCCTGTGGGCGATCGCGATCGCGGTGAAGCAGCCGGTCAAAATCCCGCGCGGCCCGATCCTCGTCGCGATTGTCCTCGCGGCGCTGTTCTTCGCCGCCGATCTCGCCGCCTGGCACGCCGGCATCCTGCTGACCAAGCTCGGCAACGCCACTTTGTTTGGCAACATCTCTTCCTTCCTGTTCGCCGCCTGGGGGCTGTGGCTGGTGCGCCGCTGGCCGACCGCGCTCCAGGCGCTCGCCTTGCTCCTCGCCGCCGCCGGCTGCGCGTTGCTGATGTGGGGCAGCGCTGAACTCAGCGCCCGGCATTTGCGCGGCGACCTGCTCGCGGCGCTCGCCGGCCTCCTCTACACCGGCTATCTGATCGGCGTCGAACGCGCCCGCGGCGAGGTCCAGGCGCTGCCGCTGCTGATCCTCGCCAGCCTGTTCGGCGCCATCCTCCTGCTCCCCGCCGCGCTTGCCGCGGGCGAGCGCATCCTGCCCGCCGACTGGACCGCCTTGTTCGCGCTGGCCCTGTGCAGCCAGGTGCTCGGCCAGGGCCTGCTGGTGTTCGCGCTCGGCCAGGTGCCGCCTCTCGTCGTCGGCATCGCCATGCTGACCCAACCGGCGCTGTCGGCCTTCCTCGGCTGGCAATATTATGACGAGCGACTGACCCTGCTCGATCTGACCGGCGCACTGCTGATCGTCGTCGCCCTCGTCCTCGTCCGCTTGCGTGGGCGCAAGCAGGCGGGCAGGGAAGCGCCATGACCGACGCGCCGACCCCGCTCCAGGCGATTCGCGACCAGCTCGCGCTGGCGGTCGGCGAGAACGCCGTGTTCGATGGCTGGAGCACGGCTGCGGTCGAGGCCGCCGCTCAGGCCCACGCTGTCGACCCGGCCAAGGCCCGCCTCGCCTTCGGCAAGGACCCGGCGGCGATGGTCGAAGCCTATGCGGGCGCGATCGATGCGGCGATGGCCGAGGCCTTCCCGCCCGATCGGATCGCCGCGCTCAAGATCCGCGACCGCATCACCGAACTCCTGTGGTTCCGCTTCCAGGCGATGCTTCCGGCGCGCGAAGCGGTCCGCTCGGGCCTCGCCATCCTCGCCCGTCCCGACAATGCCTTGCGCGGCGCAAGGCTCGGCTGGCGCACCGCCGATCGAATCTGGCGGCTGGCCGGCGACACCGCGACCGACTTCAACCATTACACCAAGCGCCTCACCCTCGGCGCGGTCTATTCCTCGACCCTGCTCGTATGGCTTGACGACGACAGCGAAGGCCTGGTCGCGACCCGCGCCTTCCTCGATCGCCGGATCGCCGACGTCATGCGCTTTGAGAAGTGGAAGGCGCAGTGGCGCAACAATGAAATCCGCCGCCCGAGCCTGAGCCGCTTCCTCGGCCGGCTGCGCTACCCGCCCGCCTGAGCGTCCGCCTCGTCGCTGACCGAGCGCTTCCCTTTTCGCACTGTTATTGATAATCACTCGCAATATGACGGGTGGGACTTCTCTCGACTCCCTTGCGACCGGAGTGCGCGCGCGGATCGGCGCGATCGACTGGGCGGCGCTCGACACCGCCTGTGCGGCGCGGCTGCGCGACTTCGGCTTCGACGAGGGCGTGGCGATTGAATCGCTCCACGCCGGCCCGTTCGGGCGCGACCCACTGGCGGTGCGGGTCGGGCGCATGACCGTCGCTATCCGCCGAGTTCACGCCCGCGCCATCCGCGTCGTTCCCGAAGCGGCATGACGGCCCAGCGATGAACGCGCCCGCCGCGATCGACATCGCCTCGGTGGCGGTGGTCGGCAATCCCAATGCCGGCAAAAGCGCCCTGTTCAACGCGCTCACCGGTGCCCGCCAGAAGGTCGGCAATTATCCCGGCGTCACCGTCGAGCGCCACGTTGGCCGCGCCGCTCTGCCGTCGGGCCGGGCGATCGAGCTGATCGACCTGCCCGGTGCCTACAGCCTCGATCCCGCCAGCCCGGACGAAGCGGTCACCCGCGACGTGCTGCTCG
Organism: Sphingomonas mesophila; assembly: GCF_003499275.1. Classification (GTDB taxonomy): domain Bacteria; phylum Pseudomonadota; class Alphaproteobacteria; order Sphingomonadales; family Sphingomonadaceae; genus Sphingomicrobium; species Sphingomicrobium mesophilum. Next base: position 2,047,705 of record NZ_QWDF01000001.1, read on the forward strand.
GCCGCCAGGCTGGCGAGCGGCTTCCCGAAGCGATTGTCATCGTCGTCGACGCCTCCAACCTCGACAATCATCTGCGCCTCGCGCTGCAGCTGATCGCGCTCGGCCGGCCGACGGTGGTCGCGCTCAACATGGTCGATCTCGCCGCTCGCGACGGGCTCGAACTCGATCCCGACCGCCTCGCCGCCGAGCTCGGCGTGCCGGTCGTCCCGACCGTCGCCGTCCGCCGCCGCGGCTTGCCCGAGCTCCTCACCGCGCTTGAGGGTGAGTTCGCCCACACCCGGATCGCCGAAGTCCCGGTCGATCTGCGCGCCCGCGCCCGCCAGGTCGCCGCCGCCGCGATCCTCAACGAGAAGCCGGTGCGCCGGGTCACCCACCGCCTCGACCGGCTGCTGCTTCATCCGCTCGCCGGTCCTTTGATCTTCGCCGCCATCATGTTCGTGATGTTCCAAGCGGTGTTCGCGTGGAGCGCCCCGCCGGCCGACGCGCTCGAAGGCGCCGTGATCGGCCTCGGCAACGCGATCGGCACGGCGCTGCCCGACGGCTGGCTGCGCTCGCTGGTGGTCGACGGCATCTTCGCCGGGGTCGGCGCGGTGATCGTCTTCCTGCCGCAGATCCTGATCCTGTTCCTGTTCATCCTGGTCCTCGAATCGAGCGGCTACATGGTCCGCGCCGCGTTCATCATGGACCGGCTGATGAGCCGCGCTGGCCTTTCCGGCCGCTCGTTCATTCCCCTGCTCTCCAGCTTCGCCTGCGCCGTCCCGGGAATCATGGCGACGCGCACCATCGACAACGAACGCGACCGCCTCACCACCATCCTCGTCGCGCCGCTGATGACCTGCTCGGCGCGCTTGCCGGTGTACGCGCTGATCATCGCCGCTTTCATCCCGGCGGTGTCGGTCGGCCCGGGCATCGGCCTCCAGGGGCTGGTGATGTTCCTGCTCTACGTCGCCGGGATCGTCGGCGCCCTTGTCGCCGCGCTCGTCATCCGCCGCACCAAGACCCGCGGCAGCGGCGGCCAGTTCATGATGGAGCTGCCCAAATATCAGCTCCCCCGCCTCAAGGATCTCGCCATCGGCCTGTGGCAGCGCGCGATGATCTTCCTGAAGCGCGCCGGCACGATCATCCTCGGCACCACCATCGTCCTGTGGGCGCTCGCCAGCTACCCGGTCGCCGGCCCCGGCGAGAAGCAGTCCGAAGTCTCGATTGCCGGCAAGATCGGAAGCGCCATCGAGGTCGTCGTCAAACCGATCGGCTTCAACCACGACATCGCCCTCGCATTGCTCCCGACCATGGCGGCGCGCGAGGTCGCGGTCAGCGCCATCGCTACCGTCTACGCGCTCGATGCCGAGGAAGCCGACCAGCTGCAGACCCTCGAGCAGCGCCTCGCCGGCCGCTGGAGCCTCGCCACCGCGCTCGCCTTCCTCGCCTGGTTCGTGTTCGCCCCGCAGTGCATCTCGACCATCGCCATCACCCGCCGTGAAACGAACAGCTGGCGCTGGCCCACTTTCATGGTGACTTATCTGTTCGCGCTGGCCTACATCGCGGCAGGCCTGACGTACTGGACGGCGGTAGCCTTCGGGCTCGGATAAGGGAGCGTGACATGGCGGGCAGCGTGAACAAGGTCATCCTGGTCGGGAACCTCGGCAAGGACCCCGAATCGCGCACCTTCCAGAACGGCGGCAAGGTCGTCAGCTTCTCGGTCGCGACGTCGGAGACCTGGAAGGACAAGATGTCCGGCGAGCGTAAGGAAAAGACCGAGTGGCATAATGTCTCGATCTTCTCCGAAGGCCTCGCTCGGGTCGCCGAGCAATATCTGCGCAAGGGCTCGAAGGTCTATCTCGAAGGCCAGCTCGAGACCCGCAAGTGGCAGGACCAGTCGGGCAACGACCGCTATTCGACTGACGTCGTGCTCCGCAATTTCAACTCGTCGATGGTGCTGCTCGACAGCCGCGGCGAAGGCGGCGGCGGGGGCGGCTACGGCGGCGGCGGCGGTTCGAACTACAACCAGGATCCCGAGTTCAGCGGCGGCGGCCGCTCCCAGCAGCAGCGCCCCCAGCCGGCCGCGTTCGACACCGACCTCGACGACGACGTGCCCTTCTAGGGCCTACTCGCCAGCCATCTTCCCCTTGAGCGCGGCCAGCGCCGCGAACGGCCCGGCCTCGTCCTCGCTCAGCACGCCCGCCGCCTCCATCGCCGCCGCCGCGTTCGGCCCGCGCGGATAAGGGTCGACCGCCAGCGCCAGCGAATCGACCAGCGCTTCGCCGAGCGGGATCACCGCCCCGTCGTGAAAGATCGTGTCGAGGTCCCCGGCGCCAAGCTCGATCTCCTCGTCCGGCCGGACCCCCGGTCCGGGCGCGAAGTGAAGCTCGAACGGCTCGTCGACCTGCTCCGCGACCGGCTCGCCGCTCGCCACGCAAGCCTGCTCGAGCCGCGCCTTCAGCCGCCCGCGCGCGACCACCTTGTCGCCGTCGCGCTCGATCACCGAATGCGCCTGGAACGCATGCAGCGCCGCCAGCCCGAGCCGCTTGCCCAGCGCCGCGCATTCCGCCGAATCGGCCACCAGGTCGATGCGGTCGCCGCCGCGGATCGCCGCGATCGGCAGCTCCAGCTCGAACTGCCCGCTCACCGCGCCGCCCCAAGCTCGGCCGAGCGCTCGAGCCGCGCCCGCCATTGCTCGATCAGCCCCGCCGCCGCGGCCTGCTCCGCCGCCCCGACCTCGGCATCGCGATACAGCGCGAAGCCCAGCGCCGGCTCCCATTCGCCGCTTGCGATCGCGGCCTCCAGTCGGGCGATCCGCGCCGCCACCCCGGCGACCATCGCCCGCACCGTCTTGCCCAGCGTCGGGTCGCCCATGCCACTCTGGCACAGCTGCGCGTCCATGTCGGCGACGAACAATTCGGTCAGCCGCGGCGACAGCGCGCGCTCCGCCTCGCTCCCCCCGGCGAGCCGGATGTCGGCCAGCGCCAGCAGCGTCGCCAGCACGCAATAGCGGCCGTCCATCGTGTCGGGCACGGCGGCGTCGCGATACCAGCCCGGCTGGCGCGCCGCGGCGGTCAGCTCGGCATAGAGCGGCGCCGCCGGATTGGCATCGGCCTTGCGGAACAGCGAGCGTATCATTCAGCTTCCCTTCAGCGCCAATCGGTCTTGGCTTGCCGCCTGCGTCACTTATCGCCTAACGGCGGTCGGCGACAGGCATCCGCCTCGATGGAGTCAATGGGAATGGCGTCAACCTTGGTCAAGCTGGCTTGCGCCGCGGCGGTGGCCGCGCTCGCGCCGGGCTGCGCGATGGGCATCAAGGACCACCGCGGCTTCGTCATCGACAAGGAACTCGCCCAGGGCATCCAGGTCGGGGTCGACAACAAGGATTCGGTCGCCAAGACCCTCGGCCGCCCGACCTTCACCGGCCAGTTCAACGAGAACGACTGGTATTACGTCTCGCAGGACACGCGCACCGTCGCCTTCCGCAGCCAGAAGACGCTCGATCAGGACGTGCTCAAGATCAGCTTCGACGCCGCCGGCAACGTCGCCGCGATCAACCGCAGCGACGAAACGCTGATCGCCGCGATCGATCCGGTCAACGACAAGACCCCGACGCTGGGCCGCAAGCGCGGCTTCTTCGACGAATTGCTCGGCAACGTCGGCGTGTTCAGCAGCGGCGCGCTCGGCGGCGGCAACACCCCGCAGAATTAGCGCCGGCACAGCGCGCTTTGTCGCGCCCGCCGAATCGCCTAGACGTGGGCGCATGACGGCCACTCCCTCCGGCATCACCTATGCCGATTATCTGCGCCTCGACGAGGTGCTCGGCGCGCAGCGTCCGCACAGCGATCTGCATGACGAGATGCTGTTCATCGTCATCCACCAGACCAAGGAATTGTGGCTGAAGCAAATGCTCCACGAGGTCGGCCTGGCGTGCCGCCTCGTCCGCCAGGATCATTTCGCCGGAGCCCACAAGGCGCTGTCGCGGGTCAGCCGGATCCAGACCGTGATGACCCTGTCGTGGGATGTGCTCGCGACCCTCACGCCGGTCGATTATACCGCGTTCCGCCACGTCCTCGGCACCTCGTCGGGCTTCCAGTCGGCGCAGTTCCGTGAGCTCGAATATCGGCTCGGCCTCAAGGACCCCAAATATCTCGAGCTGCACGAGGGCGGCAGCGCCGGCCGCGTCGCGCTCGAGGCGGCGCTGGCCGAGCCCAGCCTGTGGGACGAGGCGATCGCCGCCCTTGGCCGCGCCGGCTTCGACGTCTCCGACGACGCCGCCGTCGCCGCCTCCTGGCTCGCGGTTTATCGCGACGCCGACGATCATTTCGACCTTTACGGCCTCGCCGAAAAGCTGGTCGATCTCGACGATTCGCTCGCCACTTGGCGCCACAAGCACATGCTGACGGTCGAGAGGATCATCGGCATGAAGACCGGCACCGGCGGCTCGGCCGGGGTCGCCTATCTGGGTTCGACCCTGGCCAAGCGCGCCTTCCCCGCGCTGTGGGCGCTGCGCACCGAGCTATGAGCTTCAAGCACCTGTTCTCGCGCAGCCTCGGCGCGGCGCCCGGCCGGCTGCACTTCGCCGCGCACAGCCATCATCTGTGGCCCGACGCCAGCTTCGACGGCCAGGTCGAATGCTGGCAGGACGCGGCCACCCTCGCCGACCGCAAGTGGGACAAGGTGATGGGCGCGGTGTGGCCGGAAGCCGCGGCCTATGTCGCCGACGAGCTCGGCGCGGGCGACCCGTCGGCGTTCGTCTTTTCCGCCAACACCCATGATTTCATCGTCCGCCTCGCCGCCGCCTGCCCGCGCCGTTCGCCAGCGCGGCTGCGGGTGCTTGCCAGCGACGGCGAATTCCACTCCGCCCGCCGCCAGTTCGCGCGCTGGGCCGAGGACGGCTGGCTCGACCTCGAAACCGTCTCCGCGCGGCCGTTCGACAGCTTCACCGACCGCTTCCTCGAAGCCGCCCGCGCCGGCGACCACGATCTCATCCTCGTCAGCCAGGTCCTGTTCGGCAGCGGCCGGCTATTCACCGGGATCGATACGCTCGCCGGCCTCGCCCGCGAAGACGGCCCGTGGGTCGTCATCGACGGCTACCACGCCTTCATGGCCCTCCCCCTCCCGCTTGCGGGAGGGGGCCGGGGGGTGGGGCCGCCGTCCAAATCCACCCACCCGAACGCCCCCGCCGCCTCCGCCTTCTACCTCGGCGGCGGCTACAAATATGCAATGGCCGGCGAAGGCCTCGGCTTCATGCATTGCCCGCCCGGCTTCGGCCCGCGCCCGCCGATCACCGGCTGGTATGCCGAATTCGGCGAGCTCACCGCCCCGCCCGGCGGCATCGGCTACCGCGCCGATGCGCTCCGCTTCATGGGCGCGACCTTCGATCCCTCCGCGCTCTACCGCTTCAATGCCATCCGCCGGATGCTGGCGGCCGAGGGCATCACCACCGCCGCCGTCTCGGCCCATGCCGAAGCGCTCCAGCGCCAGGCGCTCGACCTGCTCGCCGCCACCCCGCTCGGCGAGGCCGAATTGCTCAACCCGCTCGACGGAAAGCCGCACGCCCGCTTCCTCGCTTTCCGCTCGCAGAGCGCGGCGGAATGGCAGCAGCGGCTGGCGGAGCAGGAGTGCATCACCGACGTGCGCGGCGACGTGCTGCGCATCGGCTTCGGCCTTTACCAGGATGCGGCCGATGTCGAGCGGCTGGCGACGCTGGCCGCGGGGCTTCGCTAGCGTGACCCGCCGCGCCGTGCCAAGGTGCGGCGCATGAGCTCGACCGACCGAACGCTGCCGCGCAATCCCAATCTGGTGCTGGCCTTCCTGCTGCTGGCCTACATCCTCAACTTCCTCGACCGGCAGTTGCTCTCGATTCTCGCCCAGCCGATCAAGGAGAGTCTCAGCCTCAGCGACACCGAATTCGGCGCCATCGCCGGGCTCGCCTTTGCCTTGCTCTACAGCATCGCCGGGGTGCCGTTGTCGCTGCTTGCCGACCGTACCAGCCGGAGCAAGGTCATCGCCGGCTCGCTCGCCGTGTGGAGCGGGTTCACCGCCTTGTGCGGCACGACGCAGGGCTATTGGTCCTTGTTCCTGTGCCGCCTCGGGGTCGGGGTCGGCGAAGCCGGCGGGGTGGCGCCGTCCTACGCGCTCATCGCCGATTATTTCCCGCCCGAACGGCGCGGCCGGGCGCTCGGCATCTTTTCGCTCGGCGTTCCGCTCGGGCTCGGCAGCGGGCTCATCGCCGGCGCCTATATCGCCACCTATGTCGATTGGCGCGCCGCCTTCCTCATCATGGGCGTGCTCGGCTTGGTGCTCGTCCCGCTGTTCCTGTGGGCGGTCAAGGACCCGCCGCGGGCCCAGGGTTCGGGCGAGCAGGTCCGCCTCGGCGCGGTATTCTCCGTCGTCGCGAAGAAACCCAGCTTCTGGCTGCTCGCCTTCGCCGCCTCCCTGAGCTCGCTGGTCGGCTACGGCCTCGCCGTGTGGATCCCGTCGGTGTTCATGCGCAGCTACGGCCTGTCGTTGATCCAGGCCGGCCAGTTCATGGGCAGCCTGCTGCTGATCGGCGGGGTCATCGGCGTGTTCGCCGGCGGCCTGCTCGCCGACCGCCTCGGCCACGGCGACAAGCGCTGGTACGCCTGGCTTCCGGCCGTCGCCTGGCTGGTCACCGTTCCCTGCTATTTCTTCGGCCTGACCACCGGCAATCTGTGGCTCGCCTGGCTTCCGCTGGCGATCGGCAATGCGCTCAACATCCTGTGGCTCGGGCCGATTACGACCGCCATCCAGCACCTCGTCGAGCGGCCGATGCGCGCCACTGCCTCGGCGCTGTTCCTGCTGATCAACAATCTCGTCGGGCTCGGGGTCGGGCCGTTGCTGATCGGCGCGATCTCGGATTCGCTGCGCTCGACCTATGGCCCGGACAGCCTGCGCTACGCCGCCATCGGCGCGCTCGGCTTTTATCTCCTCGCCTCGCTGCTCGGCTTGCTCGCGGCGCGGCGCATGGCGCGCGACTGGGTCGCCGATACGCCGGCGCAATAGGCCGGTGCCGAAACGGAACGCCTCGCCGCCGCGCTCGTTGGGCGGGGCAAAAGGAGCCCCTGCCATGCGTCTTGCCTATTTGCTCGCCCTCGCCCTTCCGCTCGCCGCCTGCGATTCCGCCGCCGACAAGTCCGGCGCGGGCGCCGGCGGCAAGGCCGAGGCCAAGGCCGAGACGACCATCGCCGCCGGGCTCGGCAACGACGCGTCGACCTTCGCCAAGGCGGTCAAGGCGGCCGGGCTCGACACCACGCTGACCGGCCCCGGGCCGTACACCGTGCTGGTACCGGTCGACGGCGCCTTCGCCAAGCTCCCGGCCGGTGCGCTCGACGGGCTGATGACGCCCGAAACGCGGCCGCAATTGACGAAATTGCTGACCAATCACGTGCTTTCCGGCGCAATCCTGAGCGAAGACATCGCCAAGGCGATCGAAAAGGAGGGCGGCAAGACCCAGTTGATGACCGTCGGCGGCGCCGCTCTGACCGCCACCCGCGACGGCGACGCCATCGTCCTCACCGACCCGGCCGGCGCCAAGGCCAGGGTCACCGCGGCCGATTCCAGGCACTCCAACGGCATCGTCCACAAGATCGACACGGTGCTCACCCCGGCCTGAGCAAATCCTATTTCACGAAACCACTGCTGTCTCCACTAGCGGCGCGCCGCGACCTCGTTATAACCGGCCCCGACCACGGGGCAGCAGACGGGGAAGCATCTTCCATGAAGGCGACGATCGAACGGGCCACCCTCCTCAAGAGCCTCGGCCACGTCCAGTCGGTGGTCGAGCGCCGCAACACCATTCCAATCCTCTCCAACGTTCTTATCGAAGCGAGCGAGGACGGCGCGATCCGCCTGATGGCGACCGACCTCGACCTCCAAGTCGACGAAAGCGTCGCGGCACAGGTCGAGCAGGCCGGCGCCACCACCGTCCCGGCCCACACCTTCCACGACATCGTCCGCAAATTGCCCGAAGGCAGCCAAGTCGAACTGACCGCCGCCGAGGGCAAGATGCAGGTCGTCGCCGGCCGCTCGCGCTTCAACCTCTCGACCCTGCCGCGCGACGACTTTCCGGTCATCGCCGAAGGGGAGCTTCCGACCCGCTTCGAGCTTCCCGCCGCGACCCTTCGCCAGATCATCGACAAGACCCGCTTCGCGATCAGCAGCGAGGAGACGCGCTACTATCTGATGGGTATCTTCCTCCACGTCGCCGACGACAAGCTCAAGGCCGCGGCCACCGATGGCCATCGCCTCGCGCGCATCACGATGGAGCGTCCCGAGGGCGCCGAATCGATGCCCGACATCATCATCCCGCGCAAATGCGTCCAGGAACTGCGCAAGCTGCTCGACGAGGTCGAGGGGACGGTCGAGGTTTCGCTGTCGCCGACCAAGGTCCGCTTCGGGCTCGGCAGCGCGGTGCTGACCTCAAAGCTCATCGACGGCACCTTCCCCGACTACAACCGGGTCATCCCGACCGCCAACGACAAGCTCCTCAAGCTCGATCCCAAAAGCTTCGCTGCCGGCGTCGACCGTGTCGCCACCATCGCCTCCGAGAAGACCCGCGCGGTCAAGATGAGCGTGGATCGCGACAAGGTGACACTGTCGGTCTCGAGCCCGGAGAGCGGCACCGCGACCGAGGAGATTGCGGCCGACTATGGCAATGACTCGCTCGAAATCGGCTTCAACGCGCGCTACCTGCTCGACATTTTGCAGCAGATCGAAGGCGACAACGTCGAGGTCCATCTCGCCGATGCGGCCGCCCCGACCTTGCTTCGCGAAAAGGATGACAGCGCCGCGCTCTACGTCCTGATGCCGATGCGCGTCTGACGCAGGAAACAGCTCCTTAACCCCGCGCCGCTACAAGCACCTCATGTGTGCGTAGCGGGGATGTCGATGCTCTTTCTTCTTGCCGCCATGGCCATGTCGCTCCCGCAGGCAACGCCTGCTTCCCGGTCACCGGCCGCCGTGTCGCGCCCGATGATGGCGCGCGAAGCGCGGCTCGCGCAGGCGCGCTGGCTGATCGAGCTCTTTCACCCTGAGGCAGAGATGGTTGCCAGCAACATGGCGATGTGGACCATCCGCGTGCGGCGGTCGGGGCACGCCGACCCGGCCCTCGCGAAGATCGAGCGCGAATATCCGGGTGCCATCGACGCCTACATCGCCGGGGCGCGCCCGGTCGCGATCCGCAACGCGGCATCCTTCGTCCGCACCGCGAAGTCCCGCAAAGCGGCAGTTTTCGCCGACCGCCTTTCCGCAACCGATCTCGTCAAGCTGATCGACTTCTACCGCAGCCCGGTCGGCGCAAAGCTGTTGCGCATTCAACAGCAACCGGGCGAGATCGCCCGGTTGCTCCGCCAGGCGCACGCGGGCCGATTGCCGCCGATCGACGAATTGATTGTTGCGCGCGAGCGCCGCGAGCAGAAGGAAAAGTCGGTGCGAGGGCTTGATGCCGATGAGCTCGTCGAAGTCCTGAAGTTCCAGGGCGACCCGGTCGCGCTGCGTTATGCTGACGCCGTAGCAGTCGCCGATCGCGAACTTCTCGAACTGATCCGCAATCCGGATGCCGCCCGGATCGCGCAGGAAAATGAAGCCGGCACGCGCAGTCTCGACGCGCATATCGAGAAGCTCAGAACCGCACAGCGTTAAATGCCGCGCCGACCAGCGCTGGTCGGGTCACCGACAGCGCGATAGGGAAAAGCGTGCTCGCGCGTCTCGCCCTCACCGATTTCCGCAATCACGCGGACGCGGTCATGTCGCCGGGTCCCGGCTTCGTCCTGCTGAGCGGGCCCAATGGGGCCGGCAAGACAAATATCCTCGAAGCGGTCTCGCTGCTGGCTCCCGGCCGCGGGCTGCGCCGCGCGGCGCTGTCGGAGATGGCGTTCAAAGCCGGGGCGGGAAGCTTTGCCGTTTCGGCGCGATTGGCTGACGGCAGCGAGGTCGGCACCGGAACATCGCCCACCTCACCCGAGCGGCGGCAGGTCCGGATCAACGGCGCCACTGCCTCGGTCAATGCGCTGTCCGAGCGCCTTTCGATATTGTGGCTGACCCCGGCGATGGATCGGCTGTTCAATGACAGCGCCGGTGCCCGCCGACGCTTCCTCGACCGGTTGGTGCTGGCGCTCGAGCCGGGCCATGCTCACCACAGCGCGCGCTACGAGGCGGCGATGCGCGCGCGCAACAAGTTGCTGGCCGAACCTGAGGGCGCCGACCCACAGTGGCTCGCCGCGCTCGAGGCGGGGATGGCGGAGCACGGCACGTTGCTCGCCGCTGCCCGGTCACGAACGGTCAAAGCCCTCGCCGAGGGGTTGGTAGCGAGGGCGGAGGGAGACTTTCCGCGCGCCGGCCTGGCGTTGACCGGGCGGGAGCAGGACGATCTCGCCGCGACATTGTGCGCCAATCGAGGTCGGGACGCCGCCGCCGGCAGGGCTACGGCCGGACCCCACCGCCAGGACCTGGAAGTCACCTATCTGGCGAAAACTCAACCCGCCGCGCTCGGCTCGACCGGGGAACAAAAGGCCCTACTGATCGGCCTTATCCTGGCGCACGCGGACCTGGTCGCCGAGCGCCGCGGCGCGGCGCCGGTGCTGCTGCTCGACGAAGTGGCGGCGCACCTGGACCCGAGCCGCCGCGCCGCCTTGTTCGCTCGCCTCGGTGGGCGTGGGCAGGTGTGGATGACGGCCACGGAGGCGGCGCTATTTGAGGGGATTGGGAACGGCGTTCATTATCAGGTTGCCGACGGGACCGTGCTCGGCACCTGAACCTGCACCTTGGGCCGGGTGCGCAATGATCATGCACTTGCTATCGTAGCGCAGAAGGGGAGCACCTTTGCAGCTCGATCGCCGATCAGTCGTGGCCGGTCTTTCCGCGAGCTTGCTCCCCACTTCGGTGAGCGCGAAGTTACCCGCCGACATCGGTCGTCTGCGCGACTGGCTGACCGCGCTTCATCCCGGGCTGTACCGCTACCAGACTCCCGCACAGTTCGAACGCCGCGTGGCAGGGCTGGCCTTGGAATGGCAGCTGCGGCCAGCGCTTGCTGCACGCTTCCTGGCACTGTCGCGCTTCCTGGCCGCGATCCGCTGCGGCCACAGCTTCTGCAATCCCAACAACCAGACCGACGCGATTGCTGCGGATCTGTTGCCCGGCAAGCGGCTGTTGCCGTTGCACTTTCGCTGGATCGGCCAGCGGATGGTCGTGGTGCGGGATCCCTGGAAGGTAGGCGTGGCGCCCGGGTCGGAAGTCCTTGCCATCGATCGGGTCCGTACGCCGCGGATCCTCGCCGCGCTGCTGCCTTATGTTCGCGCGGACGGTCACAATATCGCCAAGCAGCGGAGTCTGCTCTCGATCGTCGGCAACGACCGATTCGAGACGTTCGACATCTTCCATCCCTTGCTGTTCGCTGACCAAGGGGACTTTTTCGTGACTCTGCGCGACCCGGCGGGTCGCGTCGCCGGGCGTCGATTGACGCCAATCGACCGCGCGGCGCGCGCCGCCGCCCAGCCGCCCTCGCTCGACCGCTCCGGAACCGCTCCCTGGTGGACATTCGAGCAGCGCGGGCCGACGGCCATCCTGACCATGGACAATTGGGCGGTCTACCAGACCAAATGGGCGTGGCAGGAATGGCTCCAGGCGAAATTCGCGGAAATGGTTGCAGCTGGCTCCAAAACGCTGATCGTCGATTTGCGTGGCAACGAGGGCGGGATCGACATCGGCGACCATCTGATCGCCCATCTCATCTACCGTCCGCTGGAGCCGTTCCGCTACCGGCGTTTGCTGCGCTTCCGCTCAGTCCCGCAATCGCTTCGCGCCGGGCTGAAGACTTGGGACAAGAGCTTTTTCGAGCTCGGCGCCGGCGCTCGCCCGGCCGAACAGGGTTTCCTAGAATTGACTAGCGCCGAGGATGGGCCGTCAGCGGTCCTCCAGCCGCGCACTCCGCGGTTCGCCGGCAAGCTCATCGTGCTGACCGACGCGGCAAACAGCTCGGCCACCAACCAGTTCGCGGCTCGGGTCCAGGAGAAAAAGCTCGGGACCCTGGTTGGCGGCGAGACCGGCGGCAATCAGCGCGGGATAAACGGCGGCGCCTTCTTTTTCGCCACACTGCCCGAAAGCGGGCTCGAGTTCGACCTCCCTCTGATCGCCACACATCCGCCGCGTCCGATGCCCGATCGCGGCGTGGTGCCCGATGTGCCGATCGCAGTGACCGCGGCTGATATCGCTGCGGGACGGGACACGGTCCTTGAGGCTGCGATTCGCCTCGCCGCCAAGGGTTGACTGGACTTTTCTGTGCAACGCTCTATATTGCACCGCAACACGAGGCGCTTCTGCAAGCGGCGTGAAGCCCGGGCCTGACCCGGGAGCCCGCGCCTCGACCCGGATCAACCGGCTTCCCAATTCACGCGGGGTGCTCAACCCAGCCCGATCGGACCGCGCCATTTCGGCCGCGGCCGCTCGCTCATTCATATTGGACTTTCCATGACAAAGTTTCCTGACCTCGGCCTGTCGCGGCCGCTTATCGCCGCGCTTGAAGCCAAGAATTACACCGTTCCGACGCCGATCCAGGCGCAGGCCATCCCGCCAGTGCTCGCCGGCCGCGACCTGCTCGGCATCGCCCAGACCGGGACGGGCAAGACCGCGGCGTTCATGCTGCCGTCGCTCGATCGGCTGATCGCCGCTTCCACGGGCCGTCCGACCCCGCGCCGGGCGCGGATGCTTGTCCTTGCGCCGACCCGCGAACTTGCCGCGCAGATTGCGGAGAGCGCGCGCACCTACGCCGCCGGCCAGCATATCAGCGTCGGAGTCATTTTCGGCGGCGTTCCGAACAACAAGTCGATCCGCGAGGTCAGCCGCGGACTCGACGTGCTGGTCGCCACCCCGGGCCGGCTGCTCGACCTGGTCGACCAGCGCCAGCTCGACCTGTCGGCGCTCGAAATCCTCGTTCTCGATGAGGCCGATCAGATGCTCGACCTCGGTTTCGTTCACGCGCTCAAGCGGATCGTGAAGCTGATCCCGACCGGTCGCCAGACCCTGTTCTTCTCGGCCACTATGCCGAAAACTATCCGCCAGCTGGCCGACGCCTATTGCCGCAATCCGGTTGAGATCGCGGTGACGCCCGTCGCCAAGACGGCGGACCGGATCGGCCAGACCGTGACCCACGTCAATCAGGCGGAAAAGCAGGCGCTTCTCACCCGCGTTCTGGGCGACCAGCCGGTCGGTCGCGCGCTGGTCTTCTCGCGCACCAAGCATGGTGCCGACAAGATCGTCCGCTTCCTCGAGGCGGCCGGCATTTCGGCCGGCGCGATCCACGGCAACAAGAGCCAGGGTCAGCGCGAACGCGCCCTTGCTGCCTTCCGCGATGGCTCGATGCCGGTGCTTGTGGCGACCGACATCGCCGCGCGCGGGATCGACATCCCCGGTGTCGAGCTGGTGGTCAATTTCGACCTGCCCGACGTGCCGGAGCAATATGTTCACCGCATCGGCCGCACTGCGCGCGCCGGCGCGGAAGGGCGCGCGATTGCTTTCTGTAGTCCCGACGAGCGGATCAACCTGCGCGATATCGAGAAATTGGTGCGGATGAAGATCGCCGATGCGCCGCTGCCCGAGGGCTTCATGGCGACGGTCGCCGAGATCAAGCGGCTGAAGCCGGTCAAGAAGGCCGACGACAATCAGGGAGTCGACCGCTTCAAGGCCGGCCGGCGCGCCGACGGTCGCCGCCGCGATCAGCGCAACGACCGGCACGGCGGCGCCAAGACCGGTCACCAGCCCAAGCGCGCCGATGGCTCGGTGCCCGGCGAGGCACGCGGCCCGGTCCGCAACCCGCTGCGGTCGGGCGAGCCGCAGCGCCACCCCCAACGCGCAGGCGGTCATCCCGGACATCGTCCGGACGGTGCGCGCGCCCCGTTCCGCGGCCGCAGCCGGGGCCCCTCCCGCGGCGCTGGCCGAGCCTGACGAATCGCTACCCGTTCACGCGCGCACGCCCACGCGCGCGCGTGACTTTGCGGCCTGAATCCCTATATCGGTGGGCATGAGCGAACCCACCCAACCCAACGCCTATGGCGCCGACAGCATCAAGGTCCTCAAGGGTCTCGACGCCGTGCGCAAGCGGCCCGGCATGTACATCGGCGATACCGACGACGGCTCGGGCCTCCACCACATGGTGTTCGAGGTCAGCGACAACGCGATCGACGAGGCGCTGGCCGGCCACTGCGACCGCATTCTCATCACCCTCAATCCCGATGGATCGGTCAGTGTCGAGGACAATGGCCGCGGCATTCCGACGGGCATTCATGCCGAGGAAGGGGTTAGCGCTGCCGAAGTGATCATGACCCAGCTCCATGCCGGGGGGAAGTTCGAGAACACTAGCGAGGACAACGCCTACAAGGTGTCGGGCGGTCTTCACGGGGTCGGCGTGTCGGTGGTCAACGCGCTCAGCGAATTCCTTGACCTCACCATCTGGCGCGACGGCGAGGAGCATTACATGCGCTTTCGCCATGGCGATGCCGAGGCGCCGCTCAAGGTCGTCGGCAAGACCGAGAAGCGCGGCACCCGGGTGACCTTCCTGCCAAGCCCAGAGACCTTCAAAATCCTCGAATTCGACTTCGACCGGCTCGAGCACCGCTTCCGCGAACTGGCCTTCCTCAACAGCGGCGTCCGGCTCGTCTTGGTCGATGCGCGGCATGACGAGCGCAAGGAAGTCGAACTCTACTACGAGGGTGGGATCGCGGCGTTCGTGAAATGGCTCGACCGCGCCAAGACGCCGCTGTTTCCCGAGCCGATCGCGATCTCCGCGGTACGCGACGGTATCGGGATCGACGTCGCGCTCGAATGGAACGACAGCTATTACGAGAACGTTCTGCCGTTCACCAACAACATCCCTCAGCGCGATGGCGGCACCCACATGGCCGCCTTCCGCGCGGCGCTGACCCGGACGCTCAATAATTACGCCGACAAGACCGGCATCCTCAAAAAGGAAAAGGTCAGCCTGACCGGCGACGACATGCGGGAAGGACTGACCGCGATCGTTTCGGTCAAGCTGCCCGATCCCAAATTCAGCAGCCAGACTAAGGACAAGCTAGTCAGCTCGGAGGTCCGCCAGCCCCTGGAGTCGCTGATGAGCGACAAGATGAGCGAGTGGCTCGAGGAGCATCCGGCCGACGCCAAGTCGATCATCCAGAAGGTGATTGACGCCGCCGCCGCGCGCGAGGCCGCGCGCAAGGCGCGCGAGGCGAGCCGCAAGTCGGTGATGGGCATCGCCTCGCTTCCCGGCAAGCTCCACGATTGCTCGGAAAAGGACCCCGCCAAGTCCGAGCTGTTCTTGGTCGAGGGCGACAGCGCCGGCGGCTCGGCCAAGCAGGGCCGCGACAGCAAATATCAGGCGATCCTGCCCTTGAAGGGCAAGATTCTCAACGTTGAGCGCGCCCGCTTCGACCGCATGCTGTCGTCCAAGGAAATCGGGACGATGATCCAGGCGCTCGGCACCGGCATCGGCCGCGAGGAATTCAGCCTCGACAAGCTGCGCTATCACAAGATCGTGCTGATGACCGACGCCGACGTCGACGGCGCACATATCCGCACGCTGCTGTTGACCTTTTTCTATCGTCAGATGCCCGAGCTGATTGAGGCTGGTCACCTCTTCATCGCCCAGCCGCCGCTCTACAAGGTCGCGCGCGGGCGCAGCGAAGTCTACGTCAAGGACGATGGCGCGCTCGACGAATATCTCGTGGACAGCGGGCTTGAAGGCCTTGTGTTAGAGGGCGGCGCCGAGCAGCGCAGCGGTCGTGACCTCAGGACGCTGGTCGACCACGCGCGGCGGATGCGGACGCTCATGCGCTATGCACCCAAGAAGTACGATCCCGCGCTCGTCGAAGCACTCGCGCTGCTTGGCGCGCTGGACCCCGAGTTGAAGCCCGGACAGCGTGCGCAAGCGATTGCGCTGGTCGCCGAATGGCTCGGCCGCGGTGATCTCGAAGCCGAATGGTCCGGCGAGATGGCGCAAGAGGGTGGTTACATCCTGCGCCGCAAATGGCGCGGCGTGACCGACGCGACGATCGTTGAGCCCGGCTTCCTCATTTCGGCGGAGGCGCGCAAGCTGCACGCACTCGCCGCCGAGCAAGCCGAGGCGTACGCGCTTCCGATGACGCTCCGCACCCTCAAGAAAGGCAGCGCGGCGATGTCGGCGGCGCCGGAGAGCGAGCTGGCCGATGGCGAGGTTTCCGGAGGTGATGACGCGCCCGCGCCCGAAGCCGACACCAAGAAGACGATCCCCGTCACCCGCCCGTCCGAGCTGCTCGATGCGGTGCTCGCGGCCGGCCGCAAGGGCCTTTCGATCCAGCGCTACAAGGGCCTGGGCGAGATGAACGCCGAACAATTGTGGGAAACCACGCTCGATCCGGCGAATCGGTCGCTGCTTCGAGTCGAGGTCGCGCAGGCCGATGTCGCCGACGAGATCTTCACCCGCCTGATGGGCGACATCGTCGAACCGCGCCGGGAATTCATCCAGGAGAATGCGCTGTCGGTCGCCAACCTCGACGTTTGAGGAACACCAGGGCGGCGCGCAGGTTGGCTGAGCGATGAGCGGGCACGAAAGCACCATCACCGTCGCTTCCTACAACATGCGCAAGGCGATCGGGACCGACCGCAAGCGCAACCCGCAACGCGTTCTTCAGGTGCTCGAGGAGATTGGCGCCGACGTTGTCGCGTTGCAGGAGGCGGACAAGAGGGTCGGGACTCGCGGTGCGGCGGTCCCCCATGCGCTGATCGACGACCACGGCCTCTATCGCGCCTGCGACTTCGAGGTGACCCACACCGACAAGCTTGGCCGGCTTCATGGCCAGCTGCTTGATCGGATCCCCGACCATCCGCTGACCGCGCCGCTACGCAAACTCGACTTCCGAAATCTCGGCTGGCACGGCAACGCCATCCTGGTGAAGTCGCATGTCGAGGTCACCGATGTCGAGGCAATCCATCTGCCCAATATCGAGCCGCGCGGCGCGGTCATGGCCGAACTTGCGGTCGGATCGGTCGAGCTGCGGGTGATTGGCATGCACCTCGATCTGTCCGGCATCCGCCGGCGCAGCCAAGTCCTCAAGATCCTCGATCACATCGAACAGCGCCACCGGGTGATGCCGACGGTGATCATGGGCGATACCAATGAGTGGCGGTTAAACGGGCCAAGCCTGAGCGCGTTCGATGAGCGTTTCGCCATCGCCGACTGCGGGCCGAGCTTCCACAGCCGCAAGCCGGTCGCGCAACTGGACCGAATCATCGTTGATCGCCGCTTCGCCATTGCCGAAGCTGGCGTTCACATGAGCGAAGCTGCACGCACAGCATCCGATCATCTGCCGATCTGGGCGCGACTGGCGGTCCCCGTGACTTAGCCGCCCGCCATTTTGCGCTGGCGGCGGCGCTGGATCGACGAGCCAACCCCGATCGCCTCGCGATATTTCGCGACCGTACGCCGCGCGAGGTCGAAGCCCTTGGCTCTGAGTAGATCGACCAGCGTGTCGTCGGACAGGATGTCGGTTTCGGCATCGATCAGCCGCTTGATCTCGGCCTTCACCGCTTCGGCCGCTGCGCCCTCTCCACTGTCCGACCCCACGCCGGAGCCGAAGAAGAATTTGAGTGGAAGGACACCGCGCTGGCACAGCAGGCTCTTGTTCTGGGTCACGCGGCTGACGGTCGATTCGTGCACCTCGATCGCCTCTGCCACTTCGCGCAGCGTCAGCGGCCGAAGCGCCGCCACGCCCAATTCGAAAAATGCCTGCTGGCGCTTGACGATCTCTGCCGCGACCTTGGTGATGGTCTGGGCGCGCTGGTCGAGCGCCTTGACCAGCCACGATGCGCTCTGCAGCCGTTCGCTAAGCCACGCCCGAGACGACTTGTCGCTCGCGCCCGCCTTTAGCTCGGCGTGGTATCGGCGGTTGACCAGCACGCGCGGCAGGGTGGCCGGATTGAGTTCGACCATCCACCCCGCGACCGTCTTCCTGACCAAGACATCGGGCGCGCCGACTTCGCGGGCGCTTTCGCCGGCGAAGCGGCAGCCAGGCTTGGGATCGAAGGCGCGCAGCTCGGCGACCATGTCGCGCAGATCGTCGTCGTCGACCCCGCAGATGCGCCTCAAGTCTGCCATCCTACCCTTGGCGAGTAGCTCGAGGTTGGCGATCAGCAATGCCATTGCGGGGTCGTAGCGGTCGGCGGCCTTCGCCTGTAGCGCCAGGCATTCCTCCAGGCTGCGCGCCGCGATGCCCGGCGGATCGAGCGACTGGACAAGCGCTAGCGCAGTCTCGGCCTCGGAGAAGGTCGCGCCCAGGTCCTCGGCAATGACGCGCAACGGGGTCTCGAGGTAGCCGGTTTCCTCGAGCTCGCGGACGATCGCTGCCGCCAGCGCCCCGCCTGCGCCGCGCAATTGCTCGAGCAGATGTTCGGTCAGGCCGACCTCGCTACCCGCCAGACGGTCGAAGTCGAACGCTTCTTCCGGGCCCGGCCCACTGCCGACGTCGACCGCGCTGTCGGTGTCGAGCGCCGCCTCGTTCCAATCCATGTCGAGCGGCGAATCCTCTGTCCCGCCGAGCGCTCCAATCAATTCATCCGATCCGCGCGGATCGCCGGCTTCGTCGCCGGTCTCGCGGTCCTCGCGGACGACGACGCCTTCCTCGCGTCCCTCGCTGCTCGCTTCGAGCAGGGGGTTCTTGGCAAGTTCCTCGGCGATTACTGCGTCCAGTTCGAGGTTGGACAGCGCGAGCAGCTTGATCGCTGCCTGCAGCTGCTGGCTCATCACCAGCGACTGGCTGACTCTCAACTGGAGGCCCGGCCCAAGTCCCATGGGCTTTACCCTAGCACGCTACAGCGCGAAGCTCTCGCCAAGGTAGAGGCGGCGGACCTCGGTATCGGCGACCAGCGCCTGGGGCGTGCCCTGGAACAGCACCTGACCGTCGTAAATGATGCAGGCGCGATCGACGATGTCGAGCGTTTCGCGAACATTGTGGTCGGTGATCAGGACGCCGATGTCGCGTTGCTTGAGGTCGCGCACAAGGTCGCGGATGTCCGCAATCGAGATCGGGTCGATCCCCGCAAACGGCTCGTCAAGCAGCATGATCGACGGGTCTGCGGCGAGGCTGCGCGCGATTTCACAGCGCCGCCGCTCGCCGCCCGACAGCGCCATTGCCGCCGAGTTGCGCAGATGGGCGATACCGAATTCGTCGAGCAATCGTTCGAGCCGGCCCTCGCGCGCCGAGCGGTCGGGCTCGCTGACCTCGAGCACCGCACGGATGTTTTGCTCGACGGTCAGGCCGCGGAAGATCGACGTTTCCTGCGGCAGATAGCCGAGCCCCAGGATTGCTCGGCGGTACATCGGCAGGCCGGTAATGTCTTCGCCGTCGAGGTCGATCCGGCCGCTGTCGGGCCGGACGAGCCCCATTACCGAATAGAAGCAGGTCGTCTTGCCGGCGCCGTTGGGGCCGAGCAGTCCGACCACCTCGCCGCGCGACACCGCCAGCGACACATCGCGAAGCACGGCGCGGCCGTCATAGGCCTTGGCGATCGAGCGGACTTCGAGCCCGCGCACCGGCCCGTCCGCGTTCGCCAGCGTCTCGGGTGAGATTATGGTCTGGACGTCGTTCAAACTGGTTCTGCCGTCCGGCTACTGGCCTCGCCTGGCGACCGTGAAACGGCCGGTCACGCGCCCGCCCTGCTGGTTCACGCCGCGCAGCCCGCCGTCCATGGTCGCCCGGCCGGTGTTGAGATCGATCGTCAGCCGACCGCCGCTCAGCGAAGATCCGTCGCGCTCTAATCGAACGTCACCGACCATGGTGATCAGTCCGCTGTCGAGGTCGTAGGTGGCGAAATTGCCGCGCGCGGTCTCGCTCGGGCTGACCACCACCACCCCCCCGCTGGCGTCGATGCGGTTGATGTCGATGCCGCCGGCGCTGGCGTAAGCGATGGTGAGCCGCGCGGTCCGCAAAGTCAGCCCGGCCTGGCGAACGACCACATTCCCGGCGAAGATCGCCCGGTCGGCGCGGTCCTGGGCCTCGGCGCGGTCGGCGCTGAGGTCGATCGGCGCGCGGCTGTCGTGGCCCTTGAGCGCCGACACGCCGTCTTGCGCCATGGCAGGTCCGGCAAGAGCGGTGATGGCGGCGAGGCTCATCAAGGCAATATGCTTCATGTTGGTCATCTGACCGCCCCTTGCCGGATTTTCAAGCGCACGCCGTCTTCCAGCCGCAAGGTGCGGCTGTCGAGGTCGGCGCTCAGCCGCCCTGCTTCGAACTCGCCCAATTCCATGCGCCCGCTCACCCGTCCGCTCGAGCGCATGCTGTGCGCGCCAAGGTCAACGCTGACGTCGCGGGTCCGCAGCGCGTAGCCGTCGGGTCCCGAAACGTGGATCGGGCCGACCACGCGGATGAGCTTGCGGTCGAGGTCGTACTGGCCCTTGAGGGCGGCCATGCCGAGTCGCCCGTTGCCAAGCTCGAGGCGGGCCTGCATCCCCTCAATTGCAACCAGCGGCTGGTCGCTAGTCGGCTGAACCGCTCGCTCGGCGCGGATGACGAACTTGTTACCCTTGCTGTCCTCGCCGACATAACGCGCGCTTTCGATCCGCATCCGCTCCTCAGCGCGATCGACGCCCTTCTTGTCGAGGATGAAGCTGACGTCGCCGTCCTTGTCGAACGGTGCCACCGCGAGCAGCACGAGCAGGCCCGCGCCGGCGATGGGCAGGCCGAATTTGGCGAGCTTGACGACGGTGTCGTGGCGGCTGCCCGGCTCCGCCCACCGCCGTCGCGCAGCGCGACTGCGGATGGCGGCTTCAGACATGAGCGAAAATGTCCTGTTCCGACCAACCCGCAAGGTCCAGCAGCGCCCGCGCCGGCAGGAAGTCGAAACAGGCCTGGGCCAGCTCGGTCCGCCGCTCGCGCTCGAGCCGGACGTCGAGTTGCTCCTTCAGACGGTGCAGGTAGCGCACGTCGCTCGCCGCATATTCGCGCTGCGCATCGCTGATCTCGGCCGCCCCCCAGTCGCTCGACTGCTGCTGCTTGCTGAGGTCCTGGCTCAGCATTTCCTTGACCAATTCCTTGAGCCCGTGACGGTCGGTGTAGGTCCGCACCAGTCGCGAGGCGGTGCGGGTGCAATAGGCGGGCGCTGCCATTACCCCGAGATAGGCCTGCATGATTGCCAGGTCGAAGCGCGCGAAATGATAAAGCTTGAGGCGCGACGGGTCGCCGAGCAGGGCCTTGAGGCGCGGCGCGGCATAGTCGCTCCCGGGGCCGAAGCGGACGAGATGCTCGTCGCCGGTGCCGTCGCTCAATTGGACCAGGCACAGCCGGTCGCGGCCCGGCATCAGGCCCATCGCCTCGGTGTCGACAGCGATCGCCCGGTCGCCGAAATCGAGCCCGTCCGGCAGGTCTTCGTCGTAAAAATGAACCGCCATCGCGTGCCTTACACCCTCGCTCACCTAGCGCCTGCGCCGCTCTGGCTTGCGTCCCCCTGAACGCCGCCGCGGCAGACCGCTGTTACCGCTCTAACCGAGCCCTCACGGAATCACTAGGACGAGCGCCAATTTTGCGATAAGTAGCCCGACGCGCCGTGCGGAGTGTTCGTGCGGGCAACCTATTGCGTCCGGGCCCGAGCGCGTTGGTTTCGAAGGAAGAGACGGGCACGAAAGAGTACGGACGGGCATGGGTTTCGATAGAGGGCGCAAGGGCGAGCGCGGCGGTCGCGGGCGCGACAAGCGCGACGGTTTCGGCGGCGACGAGAATTTCGGCGGATTCGAGCAGCAAAGCTACGGTGACCGCGGCGGCTTCGGCGGCGGTGGCGGCGATTCGTTCGGCGGCGGGTACAACCGCGGCGGCGGAGGCGGCTTTGGCGATCGCGGCGGCTTCGGCGGCGGTGGTGGCGGCGGTTTCCGCGGTGGCGGTGGCGGCGGCGGGTTCCGCGGCGGCGGCGGTGGCGGAATGCCGCCCCAGGTCGTCGGCGAGGGCAAGGGCGTCGTCAAATTCTTCAATCCGCAAAAGGGCTTCGGCTTCATCGTGCGCGACGATGGCGGCGAGGATGTGTTCGTGCACATCAGCGCGGTCGAGCGCGCCGGCCTCAGCGACCTGGCCGATGGTCAGCCGCTGTCGTTCACCTTGGTCGATCGCGGCGGGCGCATTTCAGCGACCGACATCCAGATCGAGGGCGAGCCGCTCGAAGTGGTGCGTTCGTCGCGTGACGCGGCCCCGGGCGGCCCGGGCGGCGATCGCGGACCGCAGCGGCAGCTGACCGGCGAGACGTCGGAAGGCACGGTCAAGTTCTTCAACGCGATGAAGGGCTTCGGCTTCATCAGCCGTGACGACGGGCAGCCGGATGCGTTCGTGCACATTTCGGCGGTCGAGCGCGCCGGCATGGTCACCCTCAACGAGGGCGACCGCGTCAAGTTCGACATCGAGGTGGACCGTCGGGGCAAGTATGCCGCGGTCAATCTCCAGCCGCTTCAGTAAGCACTACACCTTCAGACAGGGGCAGGGGCGGACCTTCGGGTTCGCCCCTTTTGCTATGCGGCTCAGGTGACCAGCGCCCGCAGCGTGGCGATGGTGTCAGCCTCATTGGCCGGCTTGTCGGTGCGAATTCGGCTGATCCTTGGAAAGCGCATGGCCAGGCCGGACTTGTGTCGCTTCGATTCGTGGATCGAATCGAACGCCACTTCGAGCACCAAGGTTTTCTCGACCTCCCGCACTGGCCCGAAGCGGTTGAGGGTGTGATTGCGCACGAAGCGGTCGAGCCACTTCAACTCCTCGTCGGTGAAGCCGAAATAGGCCTTGCCGACCGGCAACAACTCGCCCTCGTCAGTCCAGGAGCCGAAGGTGTAGTCGCTGTAGTAACTGGAGCGTTTGCCCGATCCCCGCTGGGCGTACATCATCACGCAATCGGCAGTGAGCGGGTCGCGCTTCCACTTGTACCACAGGCCGACCCGGCGCCCGGCGACATAGGGACTGTCCCGCCGCTTGAGCATCATGCCCTCGATTCCCTCGTCTCGGCTGGCGAGGCGGATCTCGTCGAGCTGGTCGAAGTCACGGGCGTCGATCACTGCGCTAAGGTCGAAGCGGGCAGGGTCGAGCCGCGGAACGAATGCTTCCAGCCGGGCGCGGCGCTCGGCCCACGGTAGCGGCCGCAGGTCCTCCTCGCCGTCGAACAGCATGTCGTAGAGCCGCACGAACGCCGGATATTGGCCCTGGACCTTGGTGCTGACGTTCTTTCGCCCGAGGCGCTGCTGGAGCGCGTTGAAGCTCGCCGCCGCCCCGCCATGCTTGTCCGCGCCCTGCGCCTCGCCGCGCACCAGCAGCTCCCCGTCGAGCACCCCGCGTTCCGCAAACGCTTCGGCGATGTCGGGGAAGCTGCCGGAGATGTCGTCACCGGTGCGGCTGTAGAGGCGGGTGTCGCCGCCGGCGTGGACCAGCTGGATGCGGATTCCGTCCCATTTCCACTCGGCGGCGTAGTCGGCGAGATCGACCCGTGTCTCTTCGAGCGGGTGGGCGAGCATGAACGGTCGAAACACTGGTATGTCACGGCTCGTCGGCTGGCCGGCGCGCCCTTCGCCCCATTCGAACAGCTCGCGAAAGGGGGGGCGAAGTCCGTGCCACACTTCCTCGACCTGCTCGACGTCGAGGCCGAAGGCCTCGGCGAGCGCGGTCTTGGCGAGCCGCGCCGAAATCCCGACCCGTAAAGCGCCGGTGGCCAGCTTGAGCAAGGCGAAGCGGCCTGATGAGTCGAGATGATCAAGCATCTCGGCCAGCACGCGCGGCGCGTCGCTCTTGCTGGCCAGTTTCAGCCGCTCGACTGCGTCGGAGATGCGCACCGTCCCGTCGTCGATGTTCGCGCACCCGTCCGCGCCTCCGCCCGGCCAGAGCAGCGAGACGGTCTCAGCCATGTCGCCGACATAGTCACGGCTCATCCGCAGCAGCACGGGGTCGATGCGCTCCTCGGCCAGCGCCCGGATCGCCGCCGGTTTGACGTGCGGGATGTCGAGCGTGCCGGTGAGCGCAGCTAGCGCGATCCCGCGATCGGGGTCGGGCGTGGCCTTGAGATAGTCCCCGATCAACCTCAGCTTGCTGTTGCGCGAACGGGTGTAGACGAGGTCGTCGAGCAGCTGCGAGAAACCCCGCATCAGGCGTCCGCCAGTTCCGTCAAGCGAACAAAGTCGGCCAGTTCACGGCTGGCGAGGTTCTTGTGCTTGGCCTCCACCTCCACGTCGCACCAGGAAAGGTGGCCGCGGACGAAGTCATTGACGGCCCGGTTCCACATCCGGTCGCTGTGGCCGCGCAGATGCGCCGCCTTGTGGCCGGCCGCGCTGAGCGCCGCGAAGTCGGGCAGCGCGTCTGAGTCATGGCCGACGACGACGTTTTCCCGGCTGACGGAGATATGGGTGAGGGGTCGGACACCGCGCCAGCTTTCGGCGATCCGAGCGATCCGCGCGTCATCCGGCGCGATCCATTCCCCTTCGGAGAACACCCAATGGTGATGGAAATCGAGTACGATCGCGACGCCGTCGGCGACTTTCAGCAGATCGTCGAGCCCAAAGCTGACCTCGTCATTCTCGATCGTCAGCAGGTTCAGCGCCATCGAATCGACTCGCGCCAGGCCGGCGCGTAGCCCCTCCACTCCGGCCGAGCGCGCGCCGCCATGGATGTTGATGCACGCCCCGTGCGGATGCCAGCCGCTGCCGAAGCCGAGCATGGCGAAGATCTCGCCATGTTCGGCAATGTCGCGCAGGGCATTGTCGAGCGCCGATGGGTTCAAGGTGGCGAGAATGGCATGCTGCGCCGGATGCATTGACAGGCGAACATCGCCCAAGCGCGCTGCTTCGCCCGCTATGCCGAGGCGCCGCTCCACTTCGCCGCGCAGTGTCGGTGTCCACGCCCCGGCCAAGGGCGGGTGCGACCAGCCAGTGAGGAAGCCCGACTGGATGCGGAACAGCCGCTCCAGCCTCGGCAGCGCCGCCACCGCCGCGATCTGCCGATCGAGAATGTCCAGGTTCTCAAGCACCACCGCTTCGAGCTTGGCCGGCGCTTCGGGACCGAGACGGGCGATCGAGGCGATGGTGGGACCGCGAAAGTTGAGCGCGCGCTGCTCCGCTTCGTTGCCATCCGCCGAAACGAAGGTGCAGCAATAGCCGATGCGCGCCGAACTCATGGCGCGACCAATGCGCGGGAACTCGATTGGTGCCGGATGCGGCCGAAGGTCTAGTGGAGGCGGAGCGCCAGGGCGGCGAGTATCGCCTCGCGGTCAGCGCCCCGTTCGCTTGCCAGCGCCTCGTCCATATGCGCCAGGCATTCGCGGGTCGCGGTCCGATGGCCCGGCATCAGCGCATGGTGCGCGCCGTAGTCAGCAAGGCCCTCGAGCGCGGCTAGTCCATGCTTCGCGGCCAACGCGCGGATCGCATCCATGCGCTGGCTGATCGCCCGCGGGGCAAGCCGCGGCATGCGCGCCTCAAGCTCGGCGATGCGTTCGCCAATCGATGTCCGTGCAGAGCGGAGGCGATCGTCGGTCATTGCGCGGTCCCTGGTTGACTGGGCGATCATCGCGCGAAATGGTTAACAACAGGGAAAGCAGGGCATTCACATGGCAATCCGCCGACTGCGCCAGAACGTCGTCGAGCAAAACTGGTTTGCGGTCCTGATCGACATCGGCATTGTCGTCCTCGGCGTGTTCCTTGGCATCCAGGCGAGCAATTGGAACCAAGGGCGACAAGTGCGCGCACTGGCTAACGAATACCGCCAGCAGATCATCGCTGACCTTGATAACAATATCGCCGATCTCACTGCCCGCCGCGCTTACTACAACAGCGCTCGAGATCGCAGCATTGCCGCGCTCAATGCCTTACCCGCCGCCCCGTCCCCTACGGGTGATGAGCGTTTGACGGTGCTGGCCTACCAGGCGTCGGAGGTGTTCACGCGGCCCCTAGTGCGCGGCGCGTATGACGAGATGACCGCGGCCGGCATGGGGCCCGAGGTTGCCGATCTGCGCCTTCGCGCGCGACTCAGCTCCTATTATGGTGCGATGATCAGCGCCGACCGCACGTTCCAGGCGACCACGGACTATCGGGAGCAGGCGCGGCGACTTTTGCCCACGCAGATCCAGCAGTATCTGCGGTCGCGGTGCGGGGACCGCGTGATCCGCCACGGTAATGGATTGCGCACCGCGACGATGGCCGATGTTTGCCCGCTCCCGCTTGAGCCAGCGCTGATCCGCTTGGCGGCCGCAAGGTTGCGTTCGGCACGGGAGCTCGAACTCGATCTCAATCGGCATATCGCCGATCTCGATCAGAAGCTGCTGTTGTTCAGGGGCTTTCTGGTTCTCGTCACCGGCCTGCGGGCTGACCTTTCCGCCAAACACGCCTCGCCGCAGCCGACTTGACAGAATCGGCCGTGATCGTCATTGGGCGCGGGTTCGGGCGGCGTTCTTGCGCCGCCTTCATATTTTCTAGCTTTTTGGGATTTCTCGCGATGGCCAAGCCGGCAACCGTCAAGATCAAACTCGTCAGCACGGCCGACACCGGCTTCTTCTACGTGACCAAGAAGAACCCGCGCAACCAGACCGAGAAGATGACCTTCCGCAAGTACGACCCCGTCGCGCGCAAGCACGTCGAGTTCAAGGAAGCGAAGATCAAGTAAGCGAGCCGCGAACGACGACCCACAGGCTCGTCGTTCGACTTTCGCGACTTACTCCGTGGCGTCTGCCGTTCGCACCGGCCCTTCTTCCAGCAACTGATCCACGGTCTCGGCAAAGCGCATCACCGAGATCGGCTTCGACACATAGGCCTGCGCCCCCGCGGCGCGGATCCGCTCGTCGTCGCCAACCCCGGAATAGGCCGTCACCGCCATGATCGGCACGCTCGCCAGTTCGGAATCGCCGCGAATCTGCTGCATCAGCTCAATTCCAGAGACGTAGGGCAGCTGGATATCGGTGATCACGAGGTCGGGCTTGAAGGCGCGCGCCGTGGCCAGCGCCTCGCGGCTGTCGGTCACCGCCTCGGGCTCATGACCATGGGCGGCGAGCAGGTCGCAGAACAGCTTGATGTTCAGCGCATTGTCTTCGACAACCAGGATCTTGGCCACGATCTTCCCCAACAGCGGCGAACAGGGTTAGGCGATGCAGCCCGAACTTCCTAGCGACCGCCAGGCGCTCGCGCTCAATGTGCTCGCCGCGACCCTCACCGACGAACGGCGCGCGGCCCGGTTCCTCGATCTCACCGGCCTGTCCCCCGAAGGGATTCGCGAACGCGTCGACGATCCGGTCTTGCTCGCGGCAGTGGTGACGTTCCTTGAAGCGCACGAGCCGGACCTTATCTCGGTCGCCGCGGCGCTCGGTTGCGATCCCGCGATCATCACTGCCCTCGGACCGGAGCTCGAACGCTGAGCCGCTCACTGCTGATCACTGACTGCGACGAGGTGCTGCTGCACATGGTCAGCCATTTCCGCGACTGGCTGGACGAAGCGCATCAGCTCGATTTCGCCTTCGAGACCGGCGAGTTCGCCGAGGCGCTGACCGACCGTCGAAGTGGGGAAACGCTCGACAAAGAGCGGGTGTGGCCGCTGCTCGGCCAGTTCTTCGAGGGCGAAATGCACCGCCAAACCCCGGTCCCCGGCGCGATCGAGGCGCTGGGCAAGATCGGTGAGGTGGCGGACATCGTCATCCTCACCAACCTACCTGAGCTCGCACACCCGTGGCGCGTCGACCAGCTCGCCAGCCACGGCATCCGTCACGAAGTGGTATGCAATCAGGGCGGCAAGGGTGTGCCCGCGCGCGCCATCGTCGATCGGCATGGAGCCAAGGCGACGGTGTTCGTCGACGATCTCGCGGTCCACCACGCCTCGGTCGCGAAGCACGCACCAGAAGTTCACCGGCTACACATGGTCGCCGAACCGCTGCTCGCGCCGGCAGTGCCGCCGGCGGATGATGCCCACGCGCGAATCGACGACTGGCCGTCGGCGACTCCGTGGATATTGGAAAGGCTTGTCCCATGAAGACCGCGTTCATCACCGGGGCGACCGCCGGGATCGGCGCCGCCGCGGCGCGCCTGCTGCTCCGCGAGGGGTGGCAGGTCGTCGGCACCGGCCGCCGCGGCGATCGCCTCGAATCCTTGCATGACGAGCTTGGCGACGCCTTCTTGCCGATCGTCTCCGACATGCGTGACGCCGACGACCTCCAGCGCGTCGTCGACCAGCTGCCCGAGGCGTTCCGCGGGGTCGATTTGCTCATAAACAACGCCGGCCTCGCGCCGCCGATGACGGACCTGCAGAACGCCGAACAGGCTCCGCTCAGCAACGTCATCGCCACCAACGTGGACGGGCTGGTCACGCTGACCCGGGCGCTGCTGCCGACCTTGATCGAGCGCAGGGGCGCGATCGTCAATCTGTCGTCCGTCGCCGCGACCTATCCCTATCGCGGTGGCGCGGTCTATGCCGGGACCAAGGCCTTCGTCCGGCAGTTCACGCTCGGCTTGCGCTGCGACCTCCAAGGCACCGGCGTGCGCGTCACCTCGATCGAACCGGGGATGGTCGAGACCGAGTTCACGCTGGTCCGCACCGGCGGCAACCAGGCCGCGTCCGACGCGCTCTATTCCGGAATGAACCCGATGACCGCGGATGACATTGCCGAAACCATCCGCTGGGTTGCGACGCTGCCGCCGCATCTCAACGTCAACACGCTCGAGCTCATGCCGACCAGCCAGAGCTGGGCCGGCTTCGCGATCAACCGCGAGGCTTGATTTCGATGGCGGTCGGGACCAATCGCCCACAATGAACATCGATCAGCGCCTCGCCGAACTCGGCATCACCCTCCCCGAGGCCGCCGCCCCTGTCGCCTCCTACGTCCCGGCAGTGGAGGTGGGCGGCATGCTGCACATCTCGGGCCAGATCAGCTTCGCTGAGGACGGAAGCTTGGTCACCGGCCGGCTTGGCGAGAATGTCAGCCTCGAAGACGGGCAGGCAGCCGCTCGCCGCTGCGGGATCATGCTGCTCGCCCAGATGAAGCGGGCGCTTGGTTCGCTCGACCGGGTCGAACAGATCGTCAAGCTGGGCGTGTTCGTCAATTCGGCCGCTGATTTCACCGATCAGCCCAAGGTCGCCAATGGCGCGTCGGAGTTGATGCAGGATGTGTTCGGCGAAGCCGGACGTCATGCCCGCTCGGCGGTCGGAGTTCCGGTCCTGCCGCTCGGCGTGGCGGTCGAGGTGGATGCGATCGTCAAGATCCGCAGCTGACACGCGGCGGCCCGATCCGCTCGACCCGGGGCCGGTCGGCTTTGCGCACCGTGGTCTGCACGACGGCGCGATGTTCGTCGAAAACAGCTTCCGTGCCTTGGCTGCCGCGCTTGAGCTCGGTGCCGGCATCGAGTGCGACCTTCGACTGACTGCAGACAATCAGCTGATCGTGTTCCACGACGCTGATGCCCTGCGACTCTGCGGGTCACCCACCGTGATCGGCCAAACCAAGCTGCCAGACCTCGCCCGCTTCACTGTCGGTCACCAGTCGATCCCTACGCTCCGTCAGCTACTGGCGCTGGTCGACGGCCAAGTGCCATTGCTGCTCGAGGTCAAAATTGACGATCGATACTGGCGCTTTGGTCCGGCGCTGCTGGACGCATTGCGTGGCTACCAGGGGACCTTCGGCGTGATGAGCTTCGATCCGCGCCTCGCGCGCTGGCTCAAGACCAACGCTCCGCTCATCCGCCGCGGATTGGTCGTGCGGGATAGCCTGCCGCCGCTCAGGCGTTGGGCCGCCGTGAAGCTAGCGGATCCCCATTTCCTGGCCGTCGACCGTCGGGCGCGTGAACGAGCGTGGGTCGCCCGTGCCCGCCGCCACTTGCCCGTCTACAGCTGGACCATCCGCACTGCCGCCGAGCGGGCCGCGGCCGATCCGTTCGCCGACGCCCTGATCTGGGAAGCCGATGGCCGACCGTGAGGCCGAGCTGACGGCGAGGATTGCGCCCGGCGTTGGAGCCCTGGCAGCGGACGCCTGGGATGCCCTTTCCGGTTCGGACCCGCTTATCGGCCACACTTTCCTAAGTCTCTTGGAAGCCTCAGGGAGCGTGGGGCCTGGAACCGGCTGGACACCGATCCCAATTCTGGCCGAGCGCAATGACCGCGCAGTCGCGGCCACCCCAGCCTATCTCAAGACCCACAGTCAGGGAGAATATGTCTTCGACCACGGCTGGGCCGAGGCATGGGAGCGGGCCGCCGGCGCCTATTACCCTAAGCTTCAGGTGGCGGTCCCCTTTACCCCCTGCCCTGGTCGCCGGCTGCTGGGCGACTCCTCCGCCGCATTGGCTGCGCTCGAAGCGATCACACTCCAAAACAACCTCTCGTCAGCGCACGTCACTTTCCTGACCGACGATGAGGCCACCGGCGCAAGGGCGCGTGGTTGGCTGGTCCGCGACGGAATCCAGTTTCACTGGCACAATCGCGGCTACGCGACCTTCGGCGACTTCCTCGCGGCACTCTCGAGCCGCAAGCGAAAGGCGATCCGCAAGGAGCGCGCCGCGGCTCTCGAGGGACTCGACATTGTCACCTTGCGCGGCGCCGAGATCCGGCCCGAACATTGGGCGGCGATGTGGGCCTTCTACCAGGACACCGGCAGCCGCAAATGGGGCCGCCCATATCTGACCCGCGCCTGGTTCGACGGCGCCGGCGCGGCGCTCGGCGACGCGGCGCTGATGTTTCTCGCCTTGCGCGACGGTGAGCCGGTGGCGGGGGCGCTCAACATCGTCGGCGATAATGTCCTATATGGCCGCTATTGGGGTTGCCGCGCGGAATTGCCGTTCCTGCATTTCGAACTCAGCTATTATCGCGCGATCGAATGGGCGATCGATAACCGTATCGCCACCGTCCAGGCCGGTGCACAAGGCGAGCACAAGCTGGCGCGGGGCTATGAGCCGGTCATCACCCGCTCGGTCCATTTCATCCCCGACGCCGGCCTTCGCACTGCGGTGGCCGACTTTGTCGAGCGCGAGCGCGAGGCGATCGCGGCGGAGCTGGCGTGGTGCCGCAACGCCTTGCCTTACCGTTCGGAATAGACGGCCACCTCGCGCGCCCCGTCGGATCCCGTGCGAGCGCGGTACATGCCGGGAGTGGTGAAACCCCATGCCGCCTCGCCGCTCGGCGCCACCGCGATCAGCCCGCCGTTTCCGCCTAGCTCTCGGACGTCGGCCAGCACGGCGTCGAGCGCTTGTTGCAAGCTTTCGCCCGAGAGCATCATGCGCATAGCCAGCTGGTGGCCGGCGACGGCGCGGATGAAGGCTTCGCCGAGGCCGGTCGCACTGACTGCGCAGGACCGATCGTCGGCATAAGTGCCGGCCCCGATAAGTGGCGAGTCGCCGATCCGGCCCCAGCGCTTGGCGGTGAGGCCGCCCGTGGAAGTCGCCGCCGCGACGTGGCCGTCTTGGTCGACTGCGACCGCGCCGACGGTGCCGTATTTGATGTCGGCGTCGAACTTGCCGCCGGTGGCCATCACCGTTTCGAGCTGGGCCTTGCGCTCCGGTGTGACGAACCAGGCGTTGTCGACCTGCTCGAGTTCGGCCTCGCGGGCGAAGGCGTCGGCTTCGGCGTAGGTGAGCAGGACGTGGGGGCTGCGCTCCATCGCGGCGCGGGCGGCGCTGATCGGAGCGCGGGTGGTGGTGAGGCCGGCGACCGCTCCGGCGCGGCGATCCTTGCCGTCCATGATCGCGGCGTCGAGCTCGACCCGACCGTTGGCGGCGAGGACGCTGCCGCGGCCGGCGTTGAAGGCGGGATCGTCTTCGAGCACCCGCGCCGCCGCCTCGACCGCATCGAGCGGCGCGCCGCCCGATGCCAGCACCGCCTCCCCGGCATCGAGCGCTGCGGCGAGGCCGGTGCGGGCGAGCTCTTCGGCTTCGGGCGCGAGGGTGGCGGGGCGCATGGCGCCGCAGCCGCCGTGAATCATCAGGGTCCAGCTCATTTTGGGACCTTAAGTGGACAGTGCAGTGGTTTCCAATTGACAATCTCGCGGGCGATATTAAAACGATATCAGATTAAGGGAGAATCGCCATGTCCGATGCGATCGTCGCGCTGACCTCGAGCCGGGAACGGCCGGCGTCGAGCGCCAACGGCTATGTCATGCTTCTGGTGCTGCTGCTGACCGTGGCTGTCGCGGCTTACGGAATCCGCCAATTGGTCGCCGACGAATTCAATGGCGGGACCGCGGTCGCGCTGATCGGCGGGGTCGCCGCCTTCACGTTCGTGATCTGCGGCTTCTACATGCTCCAGCCCAACCAGGCGGCGGCGATCACCTTGTTCGGCGACTATAAGGGCACCGACCGCACCAGCGGGCTGCGCTGGGTGCTGCCGTGGATGATCCGGCGAACCGTGTCGGTGCGCGCCAACAATTTCATCTCCGACAAGATCAAGGTCAACGACCTGCGCGGCAACCCGATCGAGATGGCGGCGCAGATCGTGTGGCGCGTGGTCGACACCGCCCAGGCGCTGTTCGACGTCGACGATTACAAGGAATTCGTCCGGGTCCAGGTCGAGGCGGCGATCCGAGCGATCGGCGCGCGCTACCCCTATGACGACTTCGCCCACACCGACATCACGCTGCGCGGCCACCACGACGAGGTCGGCGAAGAACTGAAGACCGAACTCCGGGCGCGGCTTTCGGTGGCCGGGATCACGGTCGACGAATGCGGCTTTACCCACCTTGCCTATGCGCAAGAGATCGCCGGCGCGATGCTCCGCCGCCAGCAGGCGCAGGCGGTGGTCGCCGCGCGCCAGACATTGGTCGAGGGCGCGGTCGGGATGGTCGAGATGGCGCTGACCATGCTCAGCGCGAAGAATGTCGTCGAGCTGGACGACGAGCGGCGCGCGGCGATGGTCTCGAACCTGATGGTGGTGCTGTGCGGCGAGCGCGATACCCAGCCCGTGGTCAACACCGGCTCGCTCTACCAATAAGCCGTGGGGCAGGAGCGCAAAGCCTACCCCTTGCGGGTCGACCCGGCCCTGTGGGCGGCGGTCGAGCGGCTCGCCGCCTGCGACCTGCGCTCGGTCAATGCGGAAGTCGAATGCCTGCTGCGCGAGGCGCTGAAGGCGCGCGGAATCAAGCTTGGCGATCCGCCCGCCGTGCGTCGCGGACGCCCACCAAAGAAGGAGAAGGAGTGATGTTCATGATGTTTCATTCGAACGCCGCACGCCGTCCGTGGCTGATCGCCCTGTTCGCGACGCTGCTGGCCATCGGCGGCCTGATCATGATGGCGCAGCAAGGATAAGCCCGGCGAGGCGTGTGGAGGCGTGCAAATGGACGATCCGTGGTTCACCTATCTTCGCGGGCGCGGCCGGCTGCAGATCACGCCGGCGAACGCCAAGGGCTGGATTGCAACGATCCTGTTCGGTCTTGCGCTGGCGCTTCCCGCCTTCGCCCTGCCGTGGATGATGGAGCGAAGCCCGTGGCTGCTGGCGCCCTATGCGGTGGTATTAATCGCAGTCGTCATCGGCTTCGTGCGGTGGGCCAAGCGCCGCTCGCAGATCATCGATCTTAATGAGCTTGGCCGCGACTACTCCGAATTCCAGGAATGGAAGAAGCGTAACCGGCGCTGACTTTCAGGACTTGCCAGGGAGATTACGATGCCATTGCTGCCAATGTTGACCGCCGCCGCGCTGGCGAGCGCGACCGTTACCGTGCCGGGGCCGAGCGGGCCGCTCGAGGGGACGTTCGTCGATGCCGGCAAGGGCGCCCCTGTGGTGGTGATCATCCCCGGGTCGGGCCCGACCGACCGCGACGGCAACAACCCGCTCGGGGTGACGTCTTCGACCTATCGGCTGCTGGCCGAGGCGCTGGCGGCGCGGGGCGTCAGCTCGATCCGGATCGACAAGCGCGGCATGTTCGGGAGCAAGGCGGCGATCCCCGACGCCAACAAGGTGACGATCGCCGGCTATGCCGCGGACGCCCGCGCCTGGGCGGCCAAGGCCCGGAGCCTGACCGGGGCGAAATGCGCCTGGCTGGTCGGCCATAGCGAGGGCGTGCTGGTGGCGCTCGCCGCCGGACAGCAGGCGAAGGACCTGTGCGGCGTGGTCGCCGTGTCGGGCATGGGCCGCAAGTTCGGCGCGGTGCTGCGCGAGCAGCTCGCAGCCAATCCGGCCAACGCGCCGCTGCTGGCGCCGGCCGACTCCGCGCTCAAGGAGTTGGAAGCGGGCCGCAAGGTCGACGTCGCGACCCTACCGGCGCCGATTGCCCCGCTGTTTGCGCCGCAAATCCAGGATTATGTGATCGACCTGCTGCGGCAGGACAGCGCCGGCCTGGCGGCGAGCCTCAAGCTGCCGCTGCTGATCGTCCACGGCGACAAGGACATCCAGGCGAGCAATGCCGACGCGCGCGCGCTGGCCGCCGCCCAGCCGAAGGCGCGGCTGGTGATCGTGCCGGGCGTCAATCACGTGCTGAAGGCGGTCAAGGGCGACGACCGCGCGGCCAATCTCGCGGCCTATGCCGATCCGTCGCTGCCGGTCGCGCCGGCGGTGGTCGACGAAATCGCCGGATTCGTCAAAACCAAAAGCTAGCGGTCGCGGTCGCGCTGGCCGGGGGCCTTGCCCTCGAGCATCGCTTCGTCGAGCAGCCGCCCGAGACGAAGCCCGCCGGCGGTGATTCCGCGGCGAAGCACCGGGATCAGCTTCTGGACGTCGGCTTCGTCGAGCGTCGGGCGCGTTTCCGGCTTAGGACCGCACGGGTCGCCGAGCAGCGAGGTGTAGGCATGGTCGCGCGAGGCCTGCCACTGCTCGCGGCTCCAATCCTCGACCGAGCCGGCGGCGAGCGCGGCGCGTTCGCCGGGCGGGACCGACGCGAGCAGCGCCGAAGCGCCGCCCGGCGGAGTCGAGATGGCGCGCTCGGCGAGATAGCCGTCCCACATCGAGTGGAGGTTGGTGCGCCCGCCGACCAGCCCGTAGTTCGACTTGACGTCATTGCCGCCGCGATCGCCGCGATCGCCGGCGTGCATCGGATTGTGGAGGTCGCCGACGAAGTGGACGAGGAAGGCCAGCGCCATCAGCCGCTCGCGCGCCGGAACGGTCTTGTCGGCGAGGAGGCGCGCGGTGCGCTCGATCTGCGCCGAGACGCAATTGCCGTCCTTGCACGCCGCCTTGAGGTCGAACGGTTTGCAGATATCAACATTCTGATAGTGCCACGGGCCGGCGTAGCTGAAGCGATCGCCGAGCGGCTTGATGCAATCGGCCCAATAGGACAGCTTCTCGGGCGTATCGACCGCGCAGTCGGGCGTCTCGAGCAATGCGCCTTTGGCCATCAGCCGGCGAAGCTCGGCGCGGGTTTCGGGCCGGGCCGAGTCGAACGCGATCCGGGCGACGGTCTCGTGACCATATTCCCACCAGGCGGCGGCGGGCGAAGCGAAGGCGAGCAGCGCGGCAAGCGGGGCGAGAAGGCGAATCGGCATAAGGCGGCTCTTAGCCGCCGCTCGCGCCCTAGACCATTTCCAGTTCGGAGCGGCGCACCACCAGCCGCCATTCGTCGAGATCGGCAAGCATCGCGCGCGCCGCCTGCTCGATGAGATCGGCCGAGCGGGCGAGGTCGCCTTTCTCCTCGTCGAGGTGGGCGGCGATCGCGCGCAGCGTCTGGGCGGTCGATTGCGAGCGATGCGCGCTGCCCGCGAAATCGCCCTGGCTGCGAATGCCGAACACCGCGGTGGCGGTCGCCGGAAGGCCGGCCGAAACGAGCGTCAGCCAGTCCTGGTGCGAATCGATCCAGTCGGGCGCGAGGGTCATTCCGACGATGATCGCCAGCGCCGCGGCGAGGGTGGCGAGGAACAGCAGGTTGAAGAGGTTGCCGAGGCGGCGGTCGAGCAGGTCGGCCTGGCGCGCGGCCGACTGGTTGTAGGCGACCTGGCTGTCGACCTCGAGCTCGCGGACGGCGGCGATGAGCGCGGCGCTGGATTCGGGATCGAGCCGGCCGCTGGGGCAGCCCATCGCCCGCCAGATGCCGCGTGCATACCAGTCGACCCAGCGGCGCGGCAGCGGATCGGTGCGCGCGCCGGGATTGTCGGGAGCGGCGACGCCGAGCAGCTTGAGGCTGCGCATCGGGCGCAGGCGCTCGGCGAGCTGGCGATAGTCGAGCCAGCGCCGCTGCCATTCGTTGCGCGAGCCGAGCATGGTGTTGGCGATGACCGCCGAGGCGACGACAAACTCGGCGATCGCCAGCGCCAGCTGGTGGCCGGGCCAGAGGAATGCCGACAGGCCGATCAGCGCCGCGGTCGCCGCCAGCACGAAGTTGAACACGTGGCCGCTGCGGAAGGTCTGGGCGTAATGGCCGGCCAGCCGGTCGCTCCACGCATAGGCCTGTTCGAGCAGTCCGAGCGGGGCGTCGATGCCGTGGCAGTCGGCGCAGCGCACGCGATAGGCCTGCCATTCCTCGGCGGTCGCGCGGCGGCAGTCGCGGTCGCGCAATTGGCGCAGGCGCAGCCGCTTGACGCCCATCAGATTGAGCAGCAGCGGGAATTCGATGCGGCTGCTGAATCGGCGGACATGCTCGTCGCGGAACTGGGCGAAGTGGCGCCGCTCGACCGGGTCGGCGGGCGGGCCGACCATGCCTTCGACGACCCAGTCCATGCGGGTTCGGTCGAACGGCCGGCGGATCGAGCGTTCGTGGCCGCTGCGGGTCATCACCTGCGGATCGAACGCGGTCCACAATACGGCCGTGTCGCGGCCGAGCTGGACCGGCACGTGGATCACCGGCACGCCCTCGACGATGGCGTGTTCGACGACCTCCGCGGTGCCGCCGCGGCCGCGCGGCGGTGCGCCGTCCCACAGTGCGATCATCAGGTCGCAATGGGCGACCACGGCGCGGCCGGCGAGGAGATAGGCGGCGGGCTCGTCGGAGCGGTCGCCGGGCAGTTCGAGCACGCAGTCGGAGCGGCCGAGGAGGTCGGCATAGCTTTGCGCCGGATCCTCGTGGACGAAGTCGCGGGCGTAGTCCTCACGCATGAACGGGAGCACCGCCTGCAAGCGCCAGCCGCGTTCGAGCGCGGCCTGGGCGGCGATCTGGTCGGCTCCGTCGGCGAGCGGGGAGGCGAGGGTAATGGTCGGCGCGCCGGGCGCGAAGGCGCCGGTCCCGGCGACCCGCGCCTGGAAGCCGAGCAGCGCCTGCTCGATGAGGTCGAGGATCGCGCCGATCTCGGCAGTGAGGGCGGGCCGGCGCTCGGGATCGAGCGCGGCCAGCCGGTGGCCGGTGACCCCGACCGTCAGTGCCAGCGGCAGCGCCGGTGGCCCGGGGACGGCCGGGGATCGGGTCATTTGAGTGCGAGGAAGGCGACCGCAAGCACGGCGACTGCCGCCACCGCGCCGAGGATGATGCCGGTGTTGCTGTCCTCGACCGTGAACGGCGAACCGCCATTGTGGTTCGAACCGGGCGGGTCGAGGTTGAGCCAGTCGGCGCCGTTCTTGGCGCGCAGCGTGTAGGTGAAGTCCTTTTTGTCGTCGTTCTTGTTCTCGACCACCAGCACCCGGCGATCGCCGCCGTTGCCGGCGCGCACGTCGCGCGGCTTGAAGATGCCCCACGACGACTTCGACTGCGGACAATAGTCGAGCGAGCCCTGCTCGACATAGATCGCGTCGGACAGATCGTCGGGGAAGCGGTAGCCGTCCGCCCCGTGAAGCTCGTAGTGGATGTGGAAGCCGTAATGCTTGTCGTCGTTGGCGAAGTTCAGGTGGTTGTTCGGGCCGACCTGGATGTCGTCGGATTCGAACACGAAGCGCTCTTCCGCGACGGACAACACTTTGACCTTCACGTGCACTTCCTTGACCGGTTTTGCCTTCCGCATATGTTCCTCCCTGTTAAATGCGGGCGTCGTAGCCCATGCCCTTGAGTTGATCGGTAAGGCGCGCGGCCTCGGCATTGAGGCCGACTCGGCTGAGCAGCTCGACCCGCTCGGCGAGCTCGCGCGGGCGCTCGGTGATATTGGCGGGGAGCTGGCCGAGCGCATCGGCCCAGGCGCGCTCGGCGGCGGCGCGGTCGCCGCTGCGGTTTGCGATGTCGCCTGCAAGGCGGAGCGCGGCGGCGATCCGGTAGCGCGGCCGATGGACGTCGAGGTTGCGCTCGCCGCGGGCCGAGGCGAGCGCCTGGTCGGCCAACGAGCGGGCGCCGGCCGTGTCGCCGCCGGCGAGCGCGATCCGGGCGCGGTTCATCAGGCAGTCGGTGGCGAGCTGGCGCCAGGCGGCGGCCTCTGGGTCGCGGCGGCGGACCTCGGCGGCGAGCGCGCAGCCGGCCGCGGCATGTCCGGCCGCA
The DNA here is from genome assembly GCF_003499275.1 of Sphingomonas mesophila. Lineage (GTDB taxonomy): Bacteria > Pseudomonadota > Alphaproteobacteria > Sphingomonadales > Sphingomonadaceae > Sphingomicrobium > Sphingomicrobium mesophilum. Next base: position 2,085,946 of record NZ_QWDF01000001.1, read on the forward strand.
GCCGAGGTCCGGCGCAAGGCGGTGAGCGTGCTGGCAAGCTCGAGCCGGGCGCCGGCGGCATATTGGCGCCACAGGCCGTTGTCGGGCTCGACCGCGATCAGCCGCTCGGCGGCGCGGACTCCCTCGGCCATGGTCGCGATCGCCCGGTCCGAGCGGCCCTGCGCGTGAAGCAGGATGCCGAGCGCCCGGCGGGCGGGGATGAGATGCTCCTGGAACTCGACATTGGCGCTGCCGCCGGTGAGGCGCTGCTGGAGCATGTCGACCTGGCGCTGGCGGAAACCGGTCGCTTCGGCGAGGCGGCCCTGGTCGCGGCGGGCGTCGGCGAGCCAGGCGAGCATGGTGCTGTATTCGGAGCGATACTGGTCGTTGACGGGGTTGGCGGCAACGAGGGCGGCGAGCGCGCCGTGGGCGCGGGCGAAACGTTCGGCGGCGTCGTCGAAGCGGCGCAGCTCGTAGAGCACGATGCCGAGGTTTTGGCGGGCATAGACCGTTTCCAGCCGCCACTTGGCATCGGCCGGGTCGAGCCGCACCATCTCGTCGGCCAGGCGCTGATAATCGCGGTGGGCGCGGACGGCGTCGTCGAGCCGGCCCTTGCTGCGCGCGAGCTCGCCGATCCAGAACACGTTCTGGGCATGGTCGAACAGGCGCTGCGGCTCGTCCGGCTTGCGGCGCACGGCCTCGGCGGTGCCGGCCATCGCCTGGCGGTAGAGCCGCTCGGCCTCGCCGACGTCGCCGCGCTGGTAGGCGACCTGGGCGGTGAGGCTGAGCGCGCGCGAGCGCTGCAAGAGGCCGGCGTCGTCGAGCGCGGCGGCGTCCTGCTTGGCGTAATAGCGCAGGATCCGCGTGCCGACCCCGTCGAGCGCGTCGAGCTTGCCGATCGGCTCGAGCTTGGACTTCAGATCGCCGAGCATGAATTCGACCAGGCCTTCGGCCTCGCGCCGCTCCTCGCGGGCGGCGTTGCGCTGGTCGAGCGCGAACAAGGCGAGGCCGGACGTCGAGGCCATGCCGAGGAACGAGGCGGCGGCGATCCACGCCATGCGCTTCTGGCGGCGCTGCTGGTCGCGCTGGACGATCTCGTCGAGCCCGACGTCGAGCATTCCGGCGACGATCTTGAGGAACCCGCCGCGCCAGCCATCGCCCGAGGCGCGCAGGTCGGCGGCGATCGGCTCGCTGCCTTCCTCGCGCAGCGCCGGCGGGAAACATTCGCGGCCGTCCTCGCCGCAGCCCGGCTCGCCGTCGAGGATCGCGGCGAGGGTGCGGTCGGTGCCGTGGCGGCGCTGGAACTCGCGGATTTCCTGGTCGACCCATTTGGAGCGCGCCGCCGCCGGCGAGCACAGCACGACGAGGTAGGAGGAGGCGTCGAGCGCCTCGCCGATTTCGCGCGACAGATTGCTCGCGGCGGCGAGCTCCTGGCGGTCGCGGAACACCGGGCTGAGCTTGCGCGGGATGGTGCCGAGGGGATGCGGCCGGCCGATCAGCGCGGGCGGGACGCGGAAGCGTTCGAGCGCGCTGTGGAGGCGGGCGGCGGCGCGCGCGTCGGCATGGGCGTAGCTGAGGAACGCCCAGTAGCGGCGCCCGCCGGTCTTGCCACCGGCGCTCCCCCTTGCCCTGACGATCGGCGTCAATCGGTTCACTGGACGCCCCACGAGTCCACCAAAGCCAGGTTAATAACAGGTTTGGCGGAAGACCGCGACTTTCGTCCGCTTGGCGCTTCGTGCGGCGGGGCCTATATGGGGCGGCATGTCGCTACGGCCCTGGCGCGACATCGCGCGCCGCCCCTCCCGCCAGATCATGGTCGGCAACGTCGCCGTCGGCGGAGACGCGCCCGTCACCGTCCAGACGATGACCAATACGCCGACCTCCGACGCGCGCGCGACGATCGACCAGATCCGCCGCTGCGAGGAGGCCGGCGCCGACATCATCCGGGTGTCCTGCCCCGACGTCGAGAGCACTGCGGCATTGAAGCAGATCGTGCGCGCGGCGAAGGTGCCGATCGTCGCCGACATCCATTTCCACTACAAGCGCGCGCTCGAGGCGGCCGACGCCGGCGCGGCGTGCCTCAGGATCAACCCGGGCAATATCGGCTCGGCCGAGCGGGTGCGCGAAGTGGTCAATGCGGCCAAGGCCAATGGCTGCGCGATCCGCATCGGGGTCAATGCCGGAAGCCTCGAGAAAGACCTGCTCGAGAAATATGGCGAGCCGTGCCCCGAGGCGCTGGTCGAGAGCGCGCTCGACCACATCCGGATCCTCGAGGACCATGATTTCCGCGAATATAAGGTGGCGGTGAAGGCGAGCGACGTGTTCCTCGCTGTCGCCGCCTACCAGCAGCTGGCCGACGCGGTCGACTGCCCCCTGCACCTCGGCATCACCGAGGCCGGCGGGCTCGTCGGCGGGACGGTGAAAAGCGCGATCGGGATCGGCAGCCTGCTGTGGTTCGGGATCGGCGATACCATCCGCGTGTCGCTGTCGGCCGAGCCCGAGGAGGAAGTGCGGGTCGGTTACGAGATTTTGAAATCGCTCGGAATCCGCAACCGCGGCGTGCGCGTGGTATCGTGCCCGAGCTGCGCGCGGCAGGGCTTCGACGTGATCCGCACCGTCCAGACGCTCGAGGAGCGGCTGCAGCATATCCGCACGCCGATGAGCCTGTCGGTGCTCGGCTGCGTGGTCAACGGGCCGGGCGAGGCGCGCGAGACCGACATCGGCCTGACCGGCGGCGGCAACGGCAAGCACATGGTCTATCTGTCCGGGCTGACCGACCATACGGTCGAGGACGCCGACATGGTCGAGCATATCGTCCGGCTGGTCGAGGCCAAGGCGGCCGAGATCGAGGCGGCTGCTGCTGCGACGAGCGCCGGGGTGACGGAAGCCGCCGCTTGACCTCGCAGCGGCGGCAAAAGGTCGCCCTGTTCCTGGCCGAGGCGTGGCGGGCGCTGCTGCAGCTTTATCCGCGCGGGATCCGCCTGTTCTGGGTTGCGCCGTTGATCCCGGCCCTCGTCGTCGTGCCGGAATTCCTGCAGCACGCGGCCGAGGTGAAGCTCGGCATGTTCGAGAGCAAGGAGGCGTTCAAGGCGCACCAGATGGACCCGCTGCGCTGGACCTTCGCTTATGCCAAGATCGCCGGCTTGTGGTTGGCGATCCTCGCGGCGGCGCGCGTCACCGCGAGCGAGGAGCGCGGCGGCCGCTGGTGGGACGTGCGCGAGATCAGCTGGAAGCCGCTGTTGTTCGGGTTGATCCTGTTCGGCGGACTCGGCTCGCTTCCGGCGCTGTGGGACGGGCAATTGCCGCGCGAGGTCGATCTCGGGCTACAGATCGTGGTCGGCATTGCGACCCTTCCCGGCCTGCTTTTGATCCTGGCCGGGCTCTTCGGCGACCCCATGCCTTCGCCGCGCGATCTGTTCGTCCGCGGCTGGCCGTGGCTCCTCCTGATTGCCGTTCTGGCGGTCGTCGGATTCGGGCCGGCGGCGTGGGTGCACCAGCAGAACCATCTGTGGGCGATGGGCATGGCGCCGGCGCCGCTGTGGGCGATGATGGTGTGGGACTCGCTGCTGGTCGGACTGATCGCCTGCCTGGCCGGAACGGGCGTCGCGCTGGGCTATCGCGGCTTTGCACGGGGCGGACCGGCACGGCGTTAGGGTGATGTTGAGGAAGGCCGACTAGCCTTGCCGACATGATCCGACTTGCACTCGGCGTGGCCGCGATCGGCCTGGTGATCGGCGCGCTGATGCCGGCGACTGATGGACCAGCCCCTGCCGGAGCGGCCAACGGAGGGCGGGTCTTGGAGGTCGCTCCGCCGCCGCAGCCAACCGCGGCAGCCGTGAGCGGTCCGTGGACGACGTTGAAGCGCGCCGACAACGGCCATTTCTATGCGCGGGCGCTGGTCAACGGGCAGAGCGTCGAGTTCGTCGTCGATACCGGCGCGAGCGGCGTGTCGCTGACCGAGGCCGACGCGCGGCGGATCGGGATCCCGCTCGACCCAGCCAGTTACACCGTCGTCGGCATGGGCGCCTCGGGCGAGGTGATGGGGCAGTTCGTTACTTTTGCCAGCGTCAGCCTCGACGGCAAGAGCGTCGAGCAGGTGTCCGGCGCGGTGCTCCAGGGCGCCTCGGTCTCGCTGCTCGGCCAGTCCTTCCTATCGCGCTGGGGCCGGATCGAGATCGCCGGTGAGACGATGACCATCCGCTAGGGTTGCGGCCCGCGTGCCGCACCTTACAGCCGGGCGCGTGAACCAGGTCCGCCAGCAGCCCTATCTCGCCTTCGCCGTCGCCTTGCTGGCGATCGGCGCCCTGTCGGCGATGGACGCGGTGATGAAGCATCTGTCGATCGCGATCGGGGCATTTGCGACCTTGGCGTGGCGGCAGGTGCTGGCGGTGCTGCTGCTGGCGCCGATCTATCTCGCGGTGCGCAAGGGCTGGCCGACGGCAAAAGCGATGAAGCTGCACCTGCTGCGCGGCGCGCTGATGGTGCCGATGAGCCTGCTGTTCTTCTGGGGGCTGGCGCGGGTGCCGATGGCGCAGGCGATCGCGCTGACCTTCGTGGCGCCGCTGATCGCGCTGGTGCTGGCGGCATTGTTCCTCGACGAGCCGGTCGGCAAGCGCATGGCGTCGGGATCTCTGCTGGCGTTCGCCGGGGTGGTGCTGATCTTCGTCGGGCAAGGGCGCGCCGAGCTCGGAGAGCAGGCGCTGTGGGGGTCGGTGGCGATCCTGGGGTCGGCGCTGTGCTATGCGATCAACATCGTCGTCATGCGGCGCCAGGCGCAGAATGCGCGGCCGCTGGAGATCGCGGTCTTCCAGTTCCTGATCACCGGCGCCGGCTTCTGGCTCGCCGCGCCGTTTGCCGGGCTGCCCGACTATCCGGCCGGGCAGGAGGGCGCGATGCTGCTGGCGACCCTGCTGTCGATCGCCGGAATGCTGCTGCTGGCGTTCGCCTATGCGCGCGCCGGGGCGGCCTATCTGTCGTCGACGGAATATTCGGGCTTTCTCTACGCGGTGGTGCTCGGCTGGCTGGTGTTCGGCGAGACCGTGTCGCTGTTCACCACCGCCGGCGCGGCGCTGATCATCGCGGGGTGCGTACTTGCCGCGCGGACCCGGCGGATCGACCATCCGACGCTCGAGACGGCGGCTTAGGAGGGACTCATGGCGTGGCTCATCCTGATCGTCGGCGGCATGTTCGAAGTCGGCTTCACGACCGCGCTGCGGTTCGTCGAAGGTTTCCGCAACCTGCCCTGGACGATCGCCTTTCTCGCCTCGGTGACGATCAGCATGGCGTGCCTGGAATATGCCGCCCGGACGATCCCGATGGGCACCGCTTATGCGGTGTGGGGCGGGATCGGCGCGGTCGGCACGGTGCTGGTCGGGATCGCGCTGTTCGACGAGCCGGCCGGGCTGGTTCGGGTGCTGCTGATCTTCACCATCGTCGCGGCGATCGCGGGCTTGAAGCTGGTCGCCTGAGCTAGCGGACGATCGACTGCTCGATCACCTTGCGCGCCGCGGCGGCGTCGCCCCAGGTGCCGACGCGGACCCACTTCTCGGGCTCGAGGTCCTTATAGTGGGTGAAGAAATGCTCGATCTGCTCGACCACGATCGGCGGCAGGTCAGTGTAATTCTCGACATTGCGATAATAAGGCGAGACGCGGGTGACCGGCACCGCCAGCACCTTCTCGTCGCCGCCGGCCTCGTCCTCGAGATAAAGCACGCCGATCGGGCGGCAGGCGATGACCACTCCCGGCTGGAGCGTCCAGCGGGTCATCACCAGGCAATCGAGCGGGTCGCCGTCGTCGCACAGGGTGTGGGGGATGAAACCGTAATTGGTCGGGTAGCGCATCGGCGTGTGGAGGATCCGGTCGACCACCATCGCGCCCGACTTCTTGTCGAATTCATACTTCACCGGCTCGCCGCCGATCGGCACCTCGATCAGCACGTTGATCGAATTGGGCACGTCGTGCCCGCTGGAAATGAGGTCGATGTTCATAATGGCGGGGCCCTAGGCGGTTCGGCGATTTGTGAAAACCGCAAAATATGCCAAGGGCGCGCACCATGAGTGCGTCCACCCCCCAGCCCGTGCGCGGAATGCAGAGCCTGCTTGGCGAGGAGGCCGAGCGGATGGCGGCGGTGGTCGCGGCGTTCGACCGGGTGCGGCGGCTGTTCGGCTTCAAGCGGGTCGAGGTGCCGGTGCTCGAGCCGACCGCGGTGTTCGCGCGCTCGCTCGGCGAGACCACCGACGTGGTGTCGAAGGAAATGTATTCGTTCGAGGACAAGGGCGGCGATTCAGTGACGCTTCGGCCCGAGTTCACCGCCGGCATCGCGCGCGCTTTTCTGAGCGAGGGGTGGCAGCAATATGCGCCGCTCAAGGTGGCGACGCACGGGCCCGCGTTTCGCTACGAGCGGCCGCAGAAGGGGCGCTTCCGGCAATTCCACCAGCTCGACGCGGAAATTATCGGCGCGGCTGAGCCGCAGGCGGATGTCGAGACGATCGCGCTCGGCGCGCAGCTCCTGAGCGAGCTCGGCATCGAGGGCGTGATCCTCAAGCTCAACACGCTGGGTGATCCGGAAACGCGGGCGGCGTGGCGCGATGCGCTGTACGAACATTTCGCCGCGCACCGGAACGATCTGTCGGAGGACAGCCGCGAGCGGCTCGAGCGCAACCCGCTGCGGATCCTCGACAGCAAGGCGCATGCCGACTGGCCGATCGCCGACAGCGCGCCGGTGATCGACGATTTCCTGACCAGCGAGGCAAGCGACTTTTTCGCCGCCGTCACCGCCGGGCTCGATTCGGCCGGGGTCGCGTGGGAGCGCGCGCCGCGGCTGGTCCGCGGCCTCGATTATTACCGCCACACGGCGTTCGAATTTATCACCGACCAATTGGGCTCGCAGGGCACGGTGCTGGCCGGCGGGCGCTACGACGGGCTGATCGAAAGCCTCGGCGGGCCGCACACGCCGGCGGTCGGCTGGGCGGCGGGGATCGAGCGGCTGGCGATGATGATCGGTGCGCCGGAAGCGGACACCAGCCGGGCGGTGGTGATCCCGCTCGGCGGCGCGGCCGAGGCGGTTGCGGGCAAGGTGCTGGCCGAGCTGCGCCGCGCCGGGGTCGCCGCCGACATGGCCTATCGCGGCAACATGAAGAAGCGGCTCCAGCGGGCCAATGCCGCCGGCGCTCGGTTCGCGGTGATCCTCGGCGAAGACGAGATCGCGGCGGGCGAGGCGCAGGTGAAAGACCTGGCGAGCGGCGAGCAGCGCGCCGTGGCGTTCGCCGCCTTGGCCGAGGCGGTCCGCGCGTGAAGCCGATTTCGTCGGACATTATCGCCTCGATCGAGGCGAAGAAGCATGACCTTGCCGCGGCGATGGCCTCGGGGGATGTGGCGCCCGACGAGTTCGTCCGGCTGAGCAAGGAATATGCACAGGTCGAGCCGGTCGCGGCGGCGGCGCGCGAGGTGCGCCGGCTGCGGGCCGAGCGCGACAGCCTGACCGAGATGACCCGCGACGCCGATGCCGACATGCGGGCGATGGCCGAGGAGGAGCTGGCGGCGATCGAGCGGCAATTGCCCGAGGCGGAGCGGGCGCTGGCGCTGCAATTGCTGCCCAAGGACGCGGCCGACGAGCGCGCGGCGATGCTCGAGGTGCGGGCCGGGACCGGCGGCGACGAGGCGGCGCTGTTCGCCGGCGACCTGCTGCGCATGTACCAGCGCTTTGCCGAGGAGCAGGGCTGGCGGTTCGAGCTGATCAGCGCCTCGGCGTCGGACGTCGGCGGCTACAAGGAAGCGGTCGCCTCGATCGCCGGAAGCGGTGTGTTCGCGCGATTGAAGTTCGAGAGCGGGGTGCACCGCGTCCAGCGCGTGCCGGCGACCGAGAGCGGCGGGCGGATCCATACCTCGGCGGCGACGGTGGCGGTGCTGCCCGAGGCGGAAGAGGTCGACGTCCAGATCGACGACAAGGATCTGCGCATCGACGTCTATCGCTCGTCCGGGCCGGGCGGGCAGTCGGTCAACACCACCGACAGCGCGGTCCGGATCACCCACTTGCCGACCGGGCTGGTGGTCATCCAGCAGGACGAGAAGAGCCAGCACAAGAACAAGGCCAAGGCGCTGAAGGTCCTGCGCACGCGCCTGTTCGAGCTCGAGCGCGAGCGGCTGGCGAACGAGCGGGCGGGCGCGCGGCGGTCGATGGTCGGATCGGGTGACCGCTCGGAGCGGATCCGCACCTACAATTTCCCGCAGGGGCGGGTGACCGACCACCGAATCAACCTGACGCTGCACAAGCTCGACGAGATCCTTGCCGGGCCGGGGCTCGCCGAGCTGACCGAGGCGCTAATCGCCGAGGACGAGGCGGCGCGCCTCGCCAGCCTCGACGAGGCATGAGCGGGATCGACCGCGCGCTGGCGCGGGGCGCGGCGCTGCTCAAGGAGACCAGCGAGACCCCGCGGCTCGATGCCGAATTGCTGATGGCCCACGCCCTCGGGCTGGAGCGCGACGCCCTGCTGCTCCGCCCGCCGCAGGTCGCCGCGCCGGCCGAGTTCGATGCCTTCATCGCCCGCCGCGCGCTCGGCGAGCCGGTCGCCTACATCACCGGCCGGCGCGCGTTCTGGAATATCGAGCTGGAGGTCGGACCCGGAGCGCTGGTGCCGCGGCCCGACAGCGAGACGCTGATCGTCGCCGCGCTCGACCATTTCGGGAAGGGTGCGCCGAGCCGGATCCTCGACCTCGGCACCGGTCCGGGGACGCTGCTGCTCGCCGCGCTCGACCAATGGCCGCGCGCCACCGGGATCGGGGTCGACGCCTCGCCCGAAGCGCTCGATTATGCCCGCGCCAACGCAACCCGGCTCGGCCTGGCCCAGCGCGCGACCTTTCGCCGCGGCGACTGGGCCAACGGGATCGCGGAGGCGTTCGACCTGGTGCTGGTCAACCCGCCCTATGTCGCGGAGGATGCCGAGCTTGGGCCAGGCGTCGCCGAGTACGAGCCGGGCGAGGCGCTGTTCGCCGGGCCCGACGGGCTCGACGATTATCGCCGCATCGCGCCCGACATCGCGCGGCTGATCGCGCCGGGCGGGATCGCCGCAATCGAGATCGGCAGCGACCAGGCCGAGGCGGTCACCGCGCTGCTTGCCGGGCACGGCCTCACCGCCCGGCTCGAGCGCGACCTCGCCGGGCGGCCGCGCGCACTGACCGCGGCGCCCTGAAACAAAAAGCTTGGAAATTGCGCGCCCTGGCTTTACATCGTGGGTGAGGGACGGGGCCGCACTCACCGCAACTGACGCGCTCCCGCCCGGCTTTTCCGCTGACAGGCTTGCCGCACTTTAACGGCAATCGGGATGCCCGAACGGGCTTCACGCGGAACGGACAAAGGCCTTTCCGCTGAAGGGATTGGACAGGACAAGGCGCGGCACTTGCCGGCGCCGGTGCGACAGGGAAACCAGCATTTGATCAATAATCGTCAGGGCGGCCGTCGTCGTGGCCGCGGTGGACAGCGTCCCCAGGGTATGTCGGGTAACAGCGGCAACGCCCGCGACAACCGGCAGCGCGGCAATGCCGCCCAGTTGCTCGAGAAGTACAAGAACATGGCGCGCGACGCGCAGCTCGCCGGCGACCGCGTGCAGACCGAATATTACCTGCAGTTCGCGGACCATTATTTCCGGGTCCTCGGCGAAGGCCGGGCGCGGTTCGAGGAACAGCGCCGCCAGAACGGCGACGAGGACGGCGACGACGAGGGCGACGAGATGATGGAGGCCGACGGCGAGGGCGACTATGAGGTTGCCGAGCGCCAGCCGCGCCGCCGCCCCGAGCAGCGCGAGCAGCGCGCCGACCGTCCCGAGCGTGGCGACCGCGGCGATCGTCCGGAACGTCCCGAACGCGCCGAGCGTGCCGAGCCGCGCGAGATTCGCCGCGAGCGTCGCCCGGCCAATGGCCGCGCCGACCATGACGAGACGGCGCAGCGCATGCCGTTCGACGCCTTGCCGCCGGCGATTGGCGGGGACGACCGCGGCGGTGACGAGGAAGCGGCGGCCGAGCCGGTCGCCCGTCCGCGCCGCACACGCCGGCCCCGGGTCGAGGACAGTGACGGCGAGGGCGCCGCGGCCTGAAGCTGCAGTGATTGCGAAATGATAAGGGCGGGCCCTTTTCGGGGGTCCGCCTTTTTCATGCCTGTCACCGAAGCGTAACGTTCGAGTCACGGCGCTGTCACGCCGCCCTCCTAGTCAGGTCCCGCCAGCGACGGGGAGTCGCGCCAGGGGATCTGACATGAACCGCATTTTGTTGCTCGCCGCCGCGTCGGCCGTCACCTTCGCATCGGCCGCCGATGCCCGCACGCAGATGCGCGCGGTCGGCTCGTCGACCGTCTATCCGTTCGCCAAGGCCGCCGCCGAGCGAGTCGCCCGGGCCAACCCGCGGCTCGGCGCTCCGGTGATCGAATCGACCGGCACCGGCGCCGGCTTCAAGCTGTTCTGCTCGGGCGTCGGCGAGCGCTTCCCCGACGTGTCCAACGCGTCGCGGCGGATGAAGGCGTCGGAAGCGAAGATGTGCGCCGCCAACGGCGTCGCCCAGATCACCGAAATCCAGATCGGCCTCGACGGGCTGGCGCTGGCCACCGCGCGCTCGACCGGGATTTCCGGACTGACCCAGCGCGACCTCTATCTCGCGCTCGCCAAGACCCCGTTCGGCAAGGCGCAGAAGGCGCGCACCTGGAAGGACGTCAACGGCCGCCTGCCCGCCATCCCGATCCGCGTATTCGGCCCGCCGCCGACCAGCGGCACGCGCGATTCGCTTAACGAGCTGATCATGTCCGCCGGCTGCGAGACCAATGCGGCGATGGTGGCGATGAAGAAGTCGAACGAATCGAAGTACAAGACGATCTGCCAGGGCATCCGAGAGGACGGCGCCTTCATCCAGGCCGGCGAGAACGACAATCTCATCGTCCAGAAGCTTGCCGCCAATCCGAACACGCTCGGCTTCTTCGGCTACAGCTTCCTCGAGGAAAACCAGAACAAGCTGAAGGGCGTGGCAATCAACGGCGTCCAGCCGACCTACCAGAGCATCGCCGGCTTCAGCTATCCGGGCGCGCGCCCGCTCTACATCTACGTCAAGAATGCACACGTCCGGGCGATCCCGGCGATCCGCGCCTTCGTCGCCGAGATGACCAAGGAAAGCGCGATCGGACCCAACGGCTACATGAAGCAGCTCGGCCTGGTCGCGGCGCCGAACAACGTCCGCGCGCGAAGCCAGCAGGCCGCCCGCCAGATGTCGCCGCTCAACCTCGCCAGCCTGAAGTAGGCGGCGTTCTCAAATCGCGGGGCGCTCGGCCGGGGCCGGGCGCCCCGTTCGACAAATTCTACCGGGGGAAGGTTCTCATCATGACTCGCCAGATCGTCATCGCCGCGCTGCTTGGCGCGAGCAGCCTCGCAATCGCCGCTCCGGCGCTCGCCCAGGAAGCGCCTGCCGAGCCGGTCGTCGAGCAGACCGAGCCCGACACGTCGGACGCCGCCGCCGATGCCGCGATCGCCGCCGCGCAGCCGGTCGACGAGGCGCAGGCCAAGATCGAGCTGCTGACCGAGCAGGTCGCCGCGCTCCAGGCGTCGCTCGCCGCGATCCAGGCGCAGATGACCGCGACCACCCCGAGCTGGAAGGGCGCGCCCTTGCTCGAGGACAAGGAGAACGGCTGGTCGTTCAAGCCGCGCGGGCGGATCCAGTATGACGCCGGCTTCGTCGGCAATCCCGAGGACGACATCGTCAGCCGCAACCTCGGCTTCAACAGCCGCGTGCGCCGCTTCCGGCTCGGCGCCGAGGGCACCATCCCGGGCGGCTTCGGCTACAAGGCGGAGGTCGATTTCGCGGGCGCGTCGGTCGGCTTCGGCGACGTCATCATCACCTACCAGCCCAAGGGCAAGCCGTGGAACGTGACGATCGGCAATCACGAGACCTTCAACGGCCTCGAGCAGATGTCGAGCTCGCGCTTCCTGTCGTTCCTCGAGCGGGCGGCGTTCGACGATGCGTTCATCAATACGCGGCGAATCGGGCTCAGCGCCGGCTACGCCAACGAGGCCGGGACGTTTCGCATCAACGGCGGCCTGTTTGCCGCCCACTCGATCGATTCGTCGCTCGACAACGACGGCTGGATCGCCGCCACCCGCGCGGTCTATTCGCCGATGTCGGGCAGCAATCAGCTGCACTTCGGCGCCAACATCCAGCACCGCAACTTCCAGTCGAACAACGGCACGACCGCGGCATCCTCGTCGGGCCAGCCGTCGACCAACCAGCTCGCCCGTTATCGCGCCCGGCCGTTCAGCCAGCTGACCGACGTGCGCTTCGTCGACACGCAGAATTTCGCGGCCAAGAGCGACACCATCTTCGGGCTCGAGGCGGCCGGTATCTTCAAGTCGCTGCACCTGGTGGCCGAAGCGCAATATCTGACGACCAACGCCTATGACGAGGGCCAGACGATCGCCGCCGGCGATCCGCTCGACCTGTTCCCCGCCGCGAGCCAGTTCGTGCCCGACGGCGACCCCAATTTCTGGGGCGGCTATGTCGAGGCGGGCTATTATTTCACCGGTGAGACGCGCGGCTACAAGAACGGCCTGTGGGACCGCACCAAGGTGCTCAAGCCATTCAGCAAGGGTGGCTGGGGCGCGCTCCAGCTCAACGCCCGGCTCGATTACCTCGACCTCGATTCGAGCAAGCTTAAGAGCGGCTGCAGCAACAATTTCGTGACCGGCGTGTGCACCGGCGTGGCGCAGCTGCAAAAGGGCGGCAAGCAGCTTGGCTTCCTCGCCAGCCTGGTGTGGTTGCCCGAGGATTACATGCGCTTCTACCTTCAGGCGAGCCATGCGCGGATCACCGGCGGGCCGTTCGCGGCGACGGTGGTGTCGGTGTCGGGCGATCCGGTCGACGAGCGCCACTACAGCTCGTCGTCGGTCCAGGCCCGCGCCCAGGTCGACTTCTAGGCGGCGGCCGGCGGCGGCTGGTCGACCGGCCGCGGCCGGTTGTCAGCATCGAGCGCGACGAAGGTGAACAAGGCCTCGGTGACCTTGAGGTGGCGCGCTCCGCGATCGCGGGTCGCGACCACCTCGACCCGAATCGCGATCGAGGTCCGGCCGACCCGCTCGATCTCGGCATAGACGCTGATCAGGTCGCGCAGGTGAATGGGCTCGATGAACTCCATCTTGTCGATCGCCACCGTCGCCACCGGGCCGTCGGCGCGGCGCGCGGCGACGATGCCAGCCGCGATGTCCATCTGGCTCAGCACCCAGCCGCCGAAGATGTGGCCGTTGGCGTTGATGTCGCTTGGGCCGGGCACGACTCGCAGGATCGGCTCGCCGCGTGGCTTGGTCATTTCTCGTCGTTCTCCCGGGTCGATTGCGCGACGTCCGAATCGTGGCCGCTGGCGTTCGAGAAGAAGGCCAGCAGCATCAGCGCACCAGCCAGCAAGATGGTGAGGAACACGCCGAGCCCGGTCGCGATCATCATGTGTACGTGCCACTCGCGCTCGCCGTTGGTGACGATCGCGACCGCCAGCGCGGCGACCGCGAGCGCGAACAAGGCGACCCAGCGAATCGCTCGGAGCAGCCGGGCGCGCTGGGCCGAGCTCGGCGCGGGCAGGGGGTCGGGACGGGGCACGGCTTCCCTTTGGAAGCGCATCATGACACGATCAACCCCGCTGGCCGCGCTGGAGGTGAAAGCGATGAGCATTGCCGCGATTCTCGCCGACAAGGGCGCCGAGGTGGTCACCATCGAAGCCGCCGCGCCGCTGCGCGACGCGATCGAGCTGCTCGGCGCGAATCGGATCGGGGCGCTGCCGGTGATGGCCGGCGGAGCGGTCGCCGGAGTGCTGTCGGAGCGCGACCTGGTCTACTGCCTGCGCGCGAACGGCGCCGAGGTGCTCGACTGGCCGGTCGAGAAAGCGATGACCGCGCCGGCGGTGACCGTGGCGCGCGACACCGACGTGCTTCATGCGCTGGCGCTGATGACCAAGCGGCGGATCCGCCACCTGCCGGTGGTCGAGGGCGAGACCCTGCTCGGGCTGGTGTCGATCGGCGACCTGGTGAAGTTCCGCATCGACCGGATCGAGGCGGACGCGG